>MUNB01000053.1:0-67040 GCA_002154345.1 Streptomyces griseus | reverse complement strand
GATCGCCGACGCGGCTCTGGGCCCCGACCGCAGCGACAGCGTGATCGTCCTCAGCCACCCGGTGCTCGCCGGGGCCGAACACCGTACCGCCGCGCGCGCGTTGCTCGCCGGGCTCGGGACGACGCGGGTCGTGGTCCTCAGCAGCGCCCGGGCCGCCGCCGCGTACGCCGGTCCGAGGGAGGCGGGCCCGCTGCTCGTCGTCGACATGGGGGCCGAGCTGACCGAGGTCACGCTCCTGGTGGGCGGCCTGGTCGCCGACGCCCGGCAGGCCGAGAGCGGGCTCGACGATCTCGACGGCCTCGATCCGGCGGCGCTGCCCGCCGCCCTCGTCCGCACGGTGCTCGACATGATCACTTCCATGTGGCGGCACGACCGGCACGGTGCGATCCGCGGAGCCCTGCGCAAGGGCCCGGTGCTCGCGGGCGGCGGTGCGCTGCGGGCCGATGTCACCGACCGCATCGCCCGTTGCCTCGGCACCCGGGTGCGCCTGGCCGACGACCCGTCGACCACGGTCGTCCGGGGCGCCGGACAGATCCTCAGCTCCGTGCTCCGCCACCGGACGGCGCCGCCCGAGCACTCCGGCCGACCGAGGTGACGCGGTACCCGGGACGGCCCCGGGCGAACGCGTTCCGGGTGCGGTCCGTGCTGACCACGCTGCTGCTCACCGTTCTCACCCTGGTGGGCGGCGCCGCCACGGCGAGCGGCGCGGCACCCGCCCTGACCGCCCGGAGCACGGCGCCCGCCGCCACCACCGTGACCTCGGTGTCCGCCGCACCGACGACCCACCGGACCGGGACCGATCACGCGCGGACCGATCACTCCGAGCGCCACCACACCGGTGCGGTGGCGCGGGCCGGGCACGAGCAGCCCCGGGCGGCGGCCGATCCGGCGCAGGCTCCGCGGGCGGGCAGCGGCCGGCCGTATCTGCTCCTGCACGCCCCGCCGCCCCCGCACGACGCGCTGACGCCCGCTCCGCCGGGGCTCGCCGAGCCGTGCGCCGGAGTACGGCGGACCGCCACGGAGACCTTCGACGTGCCCGGCAGCCGCAGGGGCGCGCTCCCCGGTGTCCGGGGGCCTCCGGGCAGGACGACCACCGGTCCCACGACCGGTCATCCGTCCTGTTCCGCATCTGCCGCATCGGCGTCGCGTCCTCACTGAGGTGAGGGCGCTCGACGCCCCACCGGAGGATCTCCATGACTCGCGCCACCGTGGTGCGAGCGGTTCTGGCTGCCGCCGTTCTGCTCGTTTCCGTCTTCATCACCTTGACCATGTCGCCCAGACTCGGCCTCGATCTCCAGGGCGGCACCCGTATCGTGCTCCAGGCCCGGGACACCGCCACCGTCCAGGCGGACCGGGAGACCACCGACCGCACCCTGGAGGTGCTGCGCCAGCGGATCGACTCGCTGGGCGTCTCCGAACCGAATCTGACCCGTTCCGGCGAGGACCGGATCATCGTCGAACTGCCCGACGTCCAGGATCCGCGCCAGGCCACCGAGGTGATCGGCCGGACGGCTCAGCTCAGCTTCCACGCGGTCGAGGGCCCGGCGGCCGAGGAGCCGGACGGGAAGACCCCGGGCTCCGACCCGGCCGACCCCGAGCGGCTGACCCTCCCCGACGAACAGGGCCGCCCTCTCGCGCTCGGCCCCAGCCGGCTCTCCGGCGCGGGCGTCGAGGACGCCACCGCCGGGTTCGACGCGCAGGGCGGAGCGGGCTGGAGCGTCTCGCTCGAATTCCGCAAGGGCGCGGGCCAGGACTGGAAGCGGCTGACCGGCGAGGCCGCCTGTCATCCGGCCGGGGACGACCGGCGCCGGGTCGCCATCGTCCTCGACGAGAAGATCATCTCCTCACCGCAGGTCGACCCCTCGGTCGGCTGCCGGGCCGGACTGCCGTCCGGGGCCACCCAGATCACCGGTTCGTTCGGCGCGGACGAGGCGCGTGACCTGGCGCTGCTCATCAAGGGCGGGGCCCTGCCCGTACCCGTCGAGATCGTCGAGCAGCGGACCGTCGGCCCGACGCTCGGCGCGGCGGCCATCGACGCGAGCATGCAGGCGGCCCTCATCGGGGCCGCCGCCACCGCACTCTTCATCACCGTCGTCTACCGCCTCTTCGGCGCGCTGGCCGCCGTGGCGCTCGGTGCGTACGGGGTGATCTCCTACGCCGCGCTCGTCGCCCTCGGCGTCACGCTGACCCTCCCCGGCCTCGCCGGTTTCGTCCTCGCGATCGGCATGGCGGTCGACGCGAACGTCCTGGTCTTCGAACGGGCCAGGGAGGAGTGCGCGGAGCGGCCGAAACGCTCGCTGCGCTCCGCGCTGACCACCGGCTTCCAGCAGGCGTGGAGCGCGATCGCCGACTCCAACGTCACCACCCTGATCGCCGCCGGACTGCTCTTCTTCCTGGGCTCGGGCCCGGTCAAGGGCTTCGGCGTCACCCTCGCCATCGGCGTCCTCGCCTCGATGTTCTCCGCGCTGGTCATCGCCCGCGCGCTCACCGAGATCGCCGCGAACACCCGCTTCGTCAGCGACTACCGCGGCGTCAACGGCATCGGGCGCCCCGGCGCCGTACGGACCTGGCTGGTCCGCAAGGATCCGCGGCTCTTCCGGAAGCCGGTCCGCTGGCTCGTCGTCTCGGCGGCGCTGGTCGTCGTCGCGGTGGCCGGGATCGTGGTGCGCGGGATCGACCTGGGCGTCGAGTTCACCGGGGGCCGGCTGGTCGAGTACTCCACCAGCAGGCCGGTCGACGTCGAGACGGCCCGGGACGCGCTCACCGCCGCCGGGTTCGGCGACGCCGAGGTCACCACGGCCGGCGACGGCGATCTGTCCGTACGCACCGGGAAGCTCGACAACGACGGCGAACACGCCCTGCGGGCCGCCCTCGCGGAGGAGGGCGGCGAGACGACGAAGGTCCGGGACGAGCTGATCGGCCCGAGCCTCGGCGACGAACTGCGGCGCAACGCGCTGATCGCCCTGGCGGTCGCGGTGGCCGTGCAACTGGCCTATCTGGCGGTCCGCTTCCGCTGGACGTTCGCCGTGGCCTCCGTCGGGGCCATGGTGCACGACGTGATCCTCGTGGTGGGCGCCTTCGCCTGGCTGGGGCGGCCGGTGGACGGCATCTTCCTGGCCGCCCTGCTCACCGTCATCGGCTACTCGGTCAACGACTCGGTGGTGGTCTTCGACCGGGTCCGCGAGCTGTGGGGGACCAACCGGAAGACACCTCTGGACGCCATCGCCCGCCGGGCCGTCCTGCAGACCGTTCCTCGCACGGTGAACACCGGGATGGGCGCCCTGTTCATCCTGGCCGCCCTCGCGGTGCTGGGCGGCGACTCGCTCGCCGACTTCGCGCTCGCCCTGCTGATCGGCATCGTCGTCGGCACCTGGTCCTCGGTGTTCACCGCCGTACCGGGGGCTCTCGTCCTGGAGCGGACCGCCAAGGCCCCGCCGCCCGTACCGGGCAAGGGGAAGGGCACGGCGCGCGGCAAGCCCCGCCCGAAGCGCCGCGACCCGCTCGACAACGGAGCCCGCGTCTGAGCTGACAGAACCGCGTCCGAGGTGACGGGCCCGCGTCCGAGGTGACAGGAAGGGGCCGGGTCAGGACGGTACGTGGGCGTGCAGATAGGCGGCGGTCCCGCGGTCGGCGGGAAGGAACGTCTCGATGGCCAGCTCGGCCACCGTCACGTCCATGGGCGTGTTGAACGTCGCGATCGACGACACGAACGACAGGACCCGGCCCCCGTGTTCGAGCCGCATCGGCAGCGCGAACGCGGCGGGCCGCTCCTGCTCCCGCCCCCGATCCGGCCCAATGCCGTCCGTTCCGTCCGTGGCGTCCGCCCGTGCGGGTACGGGATAGGCGGCGACCTCGTCGTACAGCGCGCGCAGCTCGGGCGAGCGTACGAGGGCGATCTGCCGGTCCATCTGCGCCAGCAGGTCCGCCCGCCACGCGGCGAGGTTCACGATGCGCGGGGCGAGCCCGTCCGGGTGGAGGGTGAGCCGCATGGCGTTCACCGGTGGGGCCAGCAGCTTCTCCGACACGCCTTCCAGCAGCAGCGCGATGCCCCGGTTGGCCGCCACCACGCCGTAGACGCCGTCCACCACGAGCGCCGGATACGGCTCGTACGCCGCCAGCAGCCGGTCGAGCCCTTCGCGCAGGGCGGCCATCGCGGGGTCGTCGAGCGGCGTCTGCGCGTAGCGGGGCGCGTAACCGGCGACCACGAGCAGCGCGTTGCGCTCCCGGACCGGGACGTCCAGCTGCTCGGCCAGCCGCAGGACCATGTCCTCGCTGGGCCGGGAGCGGCCCGTCTCGATGAAGGAGATGTGGCGGGCCGAGGAGTCCGCGCGCAGGGCCAGCTCCAACTGGCTGATGCGCCGCTGCTCGCGCCAGTCGCGCAGCAGCGGCCCCACTCCCGTGTCGGGCGAGACAGTCGTCATGCCAAGACCGTAACGTCACCGGCGGGCCGGGGCCGGTACGGGCCGCTGTGACGTGTACGCCGGCCCACCGAGACGTGAGCAACCGAGACCCACGGGAGCCGTTCCATGAGCGCCGAACCGCTGTCGCCGACCGAGATCGACCGCCGGCTGGAGAGCCTGCCCGGCTGGGCGCTGGAGGGGGACCGGATCACCCGGACCTTCCGGCTGCCCTCCCACTTCGCCGCCGCCGCGCTGACGGTCCACATCGCGCGGATCCAGGACGAGCTGAACCACCACTCCGACCTGACCCTCGGATACAACACGGTGGCCCTCTCCGTCCACACGCACGACGCGGGAGGCGCGGTCACCGAGAAGGACCTCGCGCTCGCCGCCCGGGTGGCGTCCGCCGCCCCGGCCCACGGAGCCGAATAGCCCGGCGCACCGGGAGGCCGCTCCGGCTCAGGCCACGGTGCCGAACCGCGGGTTCGCGCCGAGCCACTGCGCGTAGACCGGGCTGCGCGACACCGCCTCCGCGTACGCCGCGCGGGTCGCCCCGGCCACCGTCCCCGCCACGGCGTCCGCGGCGGGGGAGTGCGGGTGCCAGCCCACCAGATGACGCCAGCTGAGCGGCGCACCGGCGAGCGGTCGGGTCACCACCCCGGGCGTCGGCGGGAACGTCGCCCGGCACAGCCCGATCGCCCGCCCCACCTGCACCAGGTGGACGACGGACGAGGTGTCCGTCTCGTACACCGACACCGGGGTGAAGCCCGACCGCGCACAGGCCGCGGTGAAACAGTCGGCGAAGCAGCCGTCGCCCGGCACGTCCGCCCAGCACTCGTCCGCGAGCGCGGCCAGATCCAGTTCCGCTTCGCCGGCCAGGGCGTGATCCTCCGGCAGCATCACGAAGACCGGATCCACCCCGACGACCTCCCAGGACAGCCGGTCCGCCAGCGGCGGCGGACTCTCGCCGCAGGTGCCGATCAGTGCGAAGTCCAGCCGCCCGTCGATCACCAGCGAGGCGATCTCGGCCACCGACCACGAGGTGTACGTCGACACCGGCACCGACGGGTGCGCGGCGGCCATCCGGTCCACCAGGCCGCCGAGCAGCGGACCGTGCGTGCCGCCCAGCCGGAACCGGTCCAGCGACCCCGTGGCATTGGCGAACCGCACGGCCTCCGCCTGCAGTTCGCTGACCGCGGGCAGGACCACCCGGGCCCGCTCCAGCACCAGTTCGCCGAGCGGGGTGGCCCGCGCCCCGGTGTGGTCGCGGTCGAAGAGAGCGCCGCCCAGGGCCTTCTCGATCCGCCGCAGCTGAGCGCTGAGAGCGGGCTGGGCAAGCCCCAGCGTGGCGGCGGCCTTGGTGAGGCTGCCGGTGTCGGCTATGGCACGGACCGTACGTAGATGGCGCAACTCCAGCTCCATAAGGGAAAGTTATGGGCCCGGAGTCACCCCGGCAATATGTGTGCTCCGCCTACCGTTCGGTCGGTGTACAGGTGGTGTATTCCGCCGGGCCGACCGCGGCGAAGAACGTTCCGGTTCGGCCGTGCGGGGCGTCGTCCGCGGCGGCCGCCTCGATTTGCCGGACCGGCAAAGAAGCTTGCCGCGTGCGTCCCGTCCGGGGAGGCTGACCCCATGAGCAGCCACGCCGGTCACGGCCACCACGAAGCGCACCCCGCCGACATCGACTGGGACGTCCTGGGTCCCCTGCTGGAGCGGGAAGCCGAACTCAACGGTACCCAGTACGAGGATGCGGCCCGGTGGATCGCCGGCCTGCCCACCGCGCCGAAGGTCCGCCGGGTCCTGGACGTCGGCAGCGGTCCCGGTGTCGTCTCCTGTCTGCTGGCCGAGGTCTTCCCGGAGGCCGAGGTGGTGGCCGTGGACGCCACGCCCGCTCTGCTGGAACGGGCGAAGAACCGGGCCCGACGCCTCGGCGTGATCGACCGCTTCCGGACCCTGGAGGCCGAACTCCCCGATCATTTCGACCGGTTGGGCGAGGCCGATCTGATCTGGGCGGGCAACTCCCTGCACCATCTGGGCGACCAGCGCGCCGCGCTGGCCGGATTCGCCGGGCTTCTGCGGCCCGGCGGCACGGTCGCGCTCGTCGAGGGCGGCCTGCCCGCCCGGCGGCTGCCCCGCGACATCGGCATCGGACAGCCCGGTCTGGAGGCCCGGATGACCGCGGCCGCCGCCACGCGCTTCGAGCGCATGCGGTCCGAACTCCCGGGAGCCAAGCGGGAGACCGAAGACTGGAGTGCTCTCTTCACCGCGGTCGGCCTCGTCCCGCAGGGCACCCGCAGCTTCCTCCTCGACCTGCCCGCCCCGCTCTCCCCGGCCGCCCGCGACCATGTCGTCGCGAGCATCACCCGCGAGCGCGACGTGCTCGGCGACCTGCTGACGGCCGAGGACAGCGCCGTACTGGAACGGCTGCTGGACCCCGAGGACCCCGAAGGCCTGCACCACCGCCCCGACGTCCACCTGCTTACCGCCCGCACGGTGCACCTGGGCCGCCGCGCCGACTGAGCCGGCGGCCCCGGTGCGCTACCTCACCGGCTCCAACCGCCACCACTGGAAGGGGGAGTCGGTGTCCTCCCACTGCTGAATCGAGCCGCCGTCCTCGGTGGAACGGTCCGCGACCTCCATGACGAGACCGCTGATGAAACTCACCAGCGTCACCGTTCCGGGGGCCTCCGGATGCTGCTCGATCAGCCACTCCTGGGCGCCGAAGTTGTTGGCCTTCCACTGCTGGATACGGGTGCCGTTCGACGTGTCGGCGCCTGCCACGTCCAGCCGCTTCCCGCTGTGCTCGTTGACCAGGTGGAAGAGGGCCGCGCCCTCGTGCACCGGGGACAGCCGCCACACCTGCGCGGCCGTCCCGTCGTCCTGGCCCTGCTGGACCCGGGCCCCGCTGCCCTTGGCCGCGCCGTACACCTCCAGCAGCAGCCGGCTGCCGACGTTGCGCAGGCGGTACGGACCCGCCTCGACCACGGGCGCCAGTCCGCCGCTCATGATTTCCGTCTCCCCGATCGACGCCGGCCGTCGGCTCAGGCGCCGACCGTGAACTCCGCCGGGTCGGGGCCGAGCCGCCTGCCCTCGTCCAGGGCCGCGAAGGCGGCCAGGTCGTCGGCTTCCAGCTCGAAGCCGAACACATCGAGGTTCTCCTTGATCCGCGACGGGGTCACGGACTTCGGGATCACGATGTTGCCGGTCTGCAGGTGCCAGCGCAGCACCACCTGGGCGGGGGTGCGGCCGTGCTTCCGGGCGATGGCGACGACCGTCGGCACCTCCAGCAGGCCCTTGCCCTGGCCCAGCGGCGACCACGCCTCGGTGGCGATGCCGTGGTCGGCGTGGAAGGCGCGGGACTCGGCCTGCTGGAACTGGGGGTGCAGCTCGATCTGGTTGACGGCCGGGACGACGGAGGTCTCGGCGAGCAGCCGCTTCAGGTGCTCGGGGTGGAAGTTCGACACGCCGATGGCCTTCGCACGGCCGTCGGCGAGGATCTTCTCGAACGCCTTGTACGTGTCGGTGTACGCGTCCTTCACCGGGACCGGCCAGTGGATCAGGTACAGGTCGACGTAGTCCAGGCCGAGCTTGTCCAGCGAGGCGTCGAAGGCGCGCAGCGTGCTGTCGTGGCCCTGCTCGCTGTTCCACAGCTTCGTGGTGACGAAGAGCTCGTCGCGGGCGACGCCGGAGGCGGCGATGGCCTTGCCGGTGCCCGTCTCGTTCGCGTAGATCGCGGCGGTGTCGATGCTCCGGTACCCGGTCTCGATGGCCGTGGCGACCGCCTTCTCCGCCTCGTCGTCCGGCACCTGCCAGACGCCGAAACCGAGCTGCGGCATGTCGAGGCCGTTGTTGAGGGTGATGGAGGGGACCTGGCTCACGAGCGATCGATCCTAACGTCGTCGGTTGGTGACTCCCCACGACAACGACCGGGCGGGTCCAGGCATTCCCGTGGCCGCCGGTCAGTGGTAGAGCGCGTCGACCTCGACCGCGTACGCCGTCTCGATCGCCTTCCGCTTCAGCTTCAGCGAGGGCGTCAGCAGCCCCAGCTCCTCGGTGAACGGATGGGCCAGGATCCGGAACGTACGGATCGACTCGGCCTGCGACACCGCCGTGTTGGCGGCCACCACCGCCCGTCGGACCTCCATCTCCAGGTCCGGGTCGCGCACCAGGTCGGCCGGGCCCAGCGGGGTGCGGCCCTGCATCGTCAGCCAGTGCTCCACGGACTCCTGGTCGACGGTGACCAGCGCCGCGATGTACGGGCGGTCGTTGCCGACGACGATGCACTGCGCCACCAGCGGATGCGCCCGTACGCGTTCCTCCAGGCCGGCCGGCGAGACGCTCTTGCCGCCGGACGTCACCAGGATCTCCTTCTTCCGCCCGGTGATCGTCAGATAGCCGTCCTCGTCCAGCGCACCGAGGTCCCCGGTCGCCAGCCAGCCGTCCTGCAGCACCGACCGGGTGGCCGCCGGGTTGCCCAGATAGCCGGAGAACACGTTCGGCCCGTGCACCCACACCTCGCCGTCGTCCGCGATGTGCACCGAGGTGCCGGGGATGGGCTGCCCGACCGTGCCGTACCGGGTCCGCTCCGGAGGGTTCGCCGTCGCCGCGGCGGTCGACTCGGTGAGCCCGTACCCCTCGAAGACCGTCACCCCGGCACCCGCGAAGAACAGCCCGAGCCGGCGGTCCATCCCCGAGCCGCCCGACATCGCGTGCCGCACCCGGCCGCCCATCGCGTCGCGGACCTTCTTGTAGACGACCTTGTCGAAGAACTGGTGCTGCATCCGCAGCCCGGCCGAAGGACCGGGACCGTCCCCGAACGCCTTCTGCTCCAGGGCCTCCGCGTACTTCACCGCGATGTCGACGGCCTTGTCGAACGGCCCGGCCCGGCCCTCCGCCTCGGCCCTGCGCCGGGCCCCGTTGAACACCTTCTCGAAGATGTACGGCACCGCCAGGATGAACGTCGGCCGGAACGTCATCAGGTCCGGCATCAGCGCGTTCGCCGACAGCTCCGGCTGATGGCCGAGCTTGACCCGGCCGCGGACCGCGGCGATCTCGACCATCCGCCCGAAGACATGGGCCAGCGGCAGGAAGAGGAGCGTGGCCGCCTCGTCGCCGGGCTTGGAATGGAACACCGGCTCCCAGCGCGTGACCATCGTGTCGCTCTCGAACATGAAGCTCGCGTGCGTGATCACGCACCCCTTGGGGCGGCCCGTCGTCCCCGAGGTGTAGATGACGGTCGCCACGGAATCGGGCGTCACCGCGCGCCGGTGCCGCTGCACCACCTCGTCGTCGATGCCCGCGCCCGCCGCGACCAGTTCGTCCACCGCTCCGGCGTCCAGCTGCCACAGCCGCTTCAGATGCGGCAGCCGGTCGATCACCGAACCGACGGTCATGGAGTGGTCCTCGTGCTCGACCATCACCGCCACCACCTCGGCGTCGTGCAGCATCCACAGGACCTGCTCGGCGGAGGAGGTCGGGTAGATCGGCACCGACTGGGCCCCGACGGTCCAGAGCGCGAAGTCGAAGAGCGTCCACTCGTAGCGCGTACGGGACATCAGCGCGACCCGGTCGCCGAACCGCACCCCGTGCGCGATCAGCCCCTTGGCCAGGGCCAGCACGGAATCGCGGAACTCCCCGGAGGTCACATCACGCCACTGGCCCCCGGCGTCCTTGCGGCCGAGCGCGACGCGGTGCGGATCGTCCTCCGCGTAGTCGAAGACCACATCGGCCAGACCGCCGACTTGAGGCGCCGCCGCCATGGGTGGGACAGTGAAATCGCGCAATGACATGCTCCTAGTGGCGCTCCGCACAGCGCCGCGACGCTACCCCAAGGCGGGGCCCGGCGGGAGGGGCCCGGAGCCGCCGCACACCGAGTCGTCCGCACAGGTCAACCGTCGAAATCCGGCCAGATGGGCAAGGCTCGGGCGTCCGCCCGGTCCAGTTCTGACGGAGGGGTAAGCGGCTCGCGCCGGAATCTCCACCGAATCCGCCCGCCGTTACCACCGCGGGCCCGCGCCGGAGGCGGCGAGCGGGAGGCTGCCGCTAGCGGCCGGTCCCGCGGTGCAGCCGGTCGCCGCCCGCCAGGATCGCGGAGGCCAGCGCGTCGGCCGCCTCCTGGGACGCGCCCCGGCGGTTCCCGTGCAGCAGGACGAAGTCGACGGTGCCGAGCTCAGGCAGCCCCGTCCTGGCCGGAACCGGCACCAGGCGCGGCGGGACCATCCCGCGCGAGTGCGCCATCACCCCCAGGCCCGCCCGCGCCGCCGCGACCAGACCGCTCAGGCTCGTACTCGTACAGGCGATCCGCCAGGCCCGACCGTGCTCCTCCAGCACCTCCAGGGCGCGGGCCCGGGTGATGGCCGGCGGCGGGAAGACGACCAGCGGCACGGGGCGCTCCGGATCGACCCGCAGCTGGGGTGCGCCGATCCAGTCCAGCGCGTCCTGCCACATCAGTTCGCCGTGGGTGTCACCGGTACGCCGCTTGGCCAGCACCAGGTCCAGCCGGCCCGCTTCGAGCTGCCGGTGCAGCGTCCCGGACAGCTCCACGGTGAGCTGGAGCTCGACCTCCGGATGGTCGCGGCGGAAGGACTCCAGGATCTCGGGGAGCCGGGTCAGCACGAAGTCCTCGGAGGCCCCGAACCGCAGCCGGCCGCGCAGCCGGGTGCCCGCGAAGAACGCCGCGGCCCGCTCGTGCGCCGACAGGATCGTCCCCGCGAAGCCGAGCATCGCCTCGCCGTCCTCGGTGAGATCGACGCGATGGGTGTCCCGGGCGAACAGCTGCCGCCCGGTCGCCTCCTCCAGCCGCCGCACATGCTGGCTGACCGTGGACTGGCGGATCCCGAGCCGGCGCGCGGCCTGGGTGAAGCTGAGCGTCTGGGCCACGGCGAGGAACGTACGCAGCTGGGCGGGGTCGTACGTGGCGTCCATGGAGCCACGTTATCGGGTTCCGTGATGACAGTCAGAGTGGAATACCGGATTCCCGATGGCGCGGTACGGGAGCAGGATGGACGCCGGACCGAAACGCCTACCGCCGGAGCCCCGAGCACATGACCCGCCGCTTTCCGCGACCGCCGTCCTGGCTGCCGGTCGACGCCTACATCCTGGCGCTGGCCGCGACCGTGGCCCTCGCGGCGCTGCTGCCCGCCCGGGGCGCCGCCGCCGAGGTGGCGGGCGGGGCCTCCACCGGCGCGGTCGCCCTGTTGTTCTTCCTCTACGGGGCGCGGCTCTCCACGGCCGAGGCGCTCGACGGGCTCAAGCACTGGCGCCTCCACCTCACCGTCCTGGCCTGCACCTTCGTCGCCTTCCCGCTGCTGGGGCTGGCAAGCCACGGCCTGGTGCCGTACGTGCTGACGCCCGAGCTCCAGGCAGGCTTCCTCTTCCTGTGCCTGGTCCCCTCGACGATTCAGTCGTCCATCGCCTTCACCTCGATCGCGCGGGGCAATGTGCCCGCGGCGATCTGCGCCGGATCCTTCTCCAGCCTCGCCGGGATCTTCGTGACCCCGCTCCTCGCCGCCCTGCTCCTCGGCTCGACCGGGGGCGGCTTCTCGGCGGACTCGCTGCTGCGGATCGTGCTCCAGCTGCTCGTCCCGTTCCTCGCCGGACAGCTGCTGCGCCGCTGGGTCGGCGGCTTCCTCGTCCGGCACAAGAAGGTGCTCGGACTGGTCGACCGGGGGTCCATCCTCCTCGTCGTCTACACCGCGTTCAGCCAGGGGATGGTCGCGGGGGTCTGGCACCAGGTCACCCCGGCCCGGCTCGGCGGGCTGCTCGCCGCCGAGGTGGTCCTGCTGGCGCTGATGCTCGCCCTGAGCTGGTACGGGGCACGGCGGCTGGGGTTCGACCGGGAGGACCGGATCGCCATCCAGTTCGCCGGTTCGAAGAAGAGCCTGGCGGCCGGGCTGCCGATGGCGAGCGTCATCTTCGGGGCGCACGCGAGCCTGGCCGTGCTGCCGCTGATGCTCTTCCACCAGATGCAGCTGATGGTCTGCGCGGTGATCGCCAAACGCCGCTCCCGTGACCCGGAACCGCACGGAGGCCCGGCCGCCGCCTCCGGGGCGTTGTCGGACCCACCGGTTACGGTAGCCGGTAGCCGGCAGCGAGGGAATGCCATGAGTGACGAGCCCGGTACGCCCGCCGATGACTTCCCGCACGGGGCGGGCAATCCGGCCCGCGGCGCTCTGCGGGCGGCGGGCTACACCCGCCTCGCCCAGCTCACGACCGTGACCGCCGCGGAGGTGCTCGCGCTGCACGGGGTCGGCCCGAAGGCGATCGGGGTCCTCCGCGAGGCGCTGGCCGCCGAGGGCCTGGCCTTCGCGGGGGAGTGAGCGGCGGCCTGGTGCACGGCGGATACCCGGGGCGGTGAGCGGAGAGCGGCCGCCCCGGTCCCTCAGGCGGGTCGGACCTGCGCCGCCGCCTCCAGCGCGATCCGGTGCTCACCGGCGTACACGTTCATCGACGGGCCCCGCAGGAAGCCGACCAGCGTCAGTCCGCTCTCCGCCGCCAGGTCCACGGCCAGCGAGGACGGGGCGGAGACCGCCGCGAGCACCGGGATCCCCGCCATCACGGCCTTCTGCGCCAGCTCGAACGAGGCCCGCCCCGACACCAGCAGCACGGCCCGCGACAGGGGCAGCCGATGGTCCGTGAGCGCGCGGCCCACCAGCTTGTCGACCGCGTTGTGCCGGCCGACGTCCTCGCGGACGTCCAGCAGCTCGCCCTCCTCGGAGAACAGCGCGGCGGCGTGCAGACCGCCCGTCCGGTCGAACACCTGCTGCTCGGCGCGCAGCCGGTCCGGGAGGGCGGACAGCAGTTCCGGAGTGACCCGCACCGGGGGAGCGTCGGCCACCGGGTGCCGGGTCGTGGTGCGTACCGCGTCCAGGCTGGCCTTGCCGCACAGGCCGCACGAGGAGGTGGTGTAGACGTTCCGCTCCAGCGTGATGTCGGGGACCCGGACCCCGGGCGCGAGCTTCACGTCCACCACGTTGTAGGTGTTCACACCGTCCGCCGTGGCCCCGGCGCAGTAGACGATCGACTGGACCTCGTCCCCCTCGGCGATCACTCCCTCGCTGACCAGGAAGCCCGCGGCCAGCGCGAAGTCGTCGCCCGGCGTCCGCATGGTGATGGCCAGCGGCCGGCCGTTCAGCCGGATCTCCAGCGGTTCCTCCGCCACCAGGGTGTCCGCGCGGGAGGAGACGGCACCGTCCCGGATGCGGAGGGTGCGTCGGCGTTCGGTGACCCGTCCCATGGATGTGAACCCGATTCTGTCCGTGTGCGGCGGCTTCCGTGTCCGTGGGCGGAAGCCGAAACCTGACTCCGTCATTGTCCGGCACCCGCACCGGCGTGTCGCCGTCGCCTGTTCAGCACGCTGACCAGGCTGTTGTCAATGCTCCAACGTGTGGGCCGGATATCTGTGGGATCACGTGCCCCCGTACCCGGCGGTAGCGACCAAGACTGGATGTTTCCTGCCCTACCTGACGATGGGAACCCGTATGACCGGCTCACGTGTCGTGGCGCTCGGCCACTACCAGCCCGCCAAGGTGCTCACCAATGACGACCTGGCGGCCATGGTCGACACGAGCGACGAGTGGATCACCAGCCGGGTCGGCATCAAGACCCGCCATGTGGGTGGCCCCGACGAGCCGGTGGACGAGATGGCCGCGCACGCGGCAGCCAAGGCGCTGGCCGCGGCCGGTCTGCAGGCCTCGGACATCGATCTGGTCCTCGTCGCCACCTCCACCGCGATCGACCGGTCCCCGAGCATGTCGGCGCGGGTCGCTGCCCGGCTCGGCATGGGGTCGCCCGCGGTGATGGACATCAATGTGGTGTGCTCCGGCTTCACGCACGCGCTGGCCACCGCCGACCACACGATCCGCGCCGGTGCGGCCACCCGGGCGCTGGTCATCGGGGCCGACAAGATGGCCGACATCGCGGACTGGACCGACCGCTCCACCTGCGTGCTGCTCGGCGACGGCGCGGGCGCCGCGGTCGTCACCGCCGACCCGGCCGCCCCCGACACCCCGGACGGGCCCGGCATCGGACCGGTGCTGTGGGGCTCGGTGCCGGAGATGGGCAACGCGGTGCGGATCGAGGGCACGCCGCCGCGCTTCGCGCAGGAGGGCCAGTCCGTCTACCGCTGGGCCACCACCCAGCTCCCCCCGATCGCCCGGCAGGTCTGCGAGAAGGCGGGCATCGCCCCGGAGGACCTGGGCGCGGTCGTCCTGCACCAGGCCAATCTGCGGATCATCGAGCCGGTCGCCCGCAAGATCGGCGCGGTCAACGCCGTCATCGCCCGGGACGTGGTGGACTCCGGCAACACCTCGGCCGCCTCCATCCCGATGGCCCTGTCCAAGCTGGTCGAGCGCGGCGAGGTCGCCTCCGGAGCGCCCGTCCTGCTCTTCGGATTCGGCGGGAACCTCTCCTACGCGGGCCAGGTCATCCGCTGCCCCTGACCGCCTCCGCGGAGCTCCACGCCCCCTCCCCGCAGACCTTCATACTGCCGCCCCGTCGATCTCCGTGACCCCTCCCCGCCGACCTTTGTCCTGAGTGTGGAAAAAGTTGGGGCCGATTCCTGCGCAACTTCTTCCCACTCCGGGAAAGCGCTGCTACGTTCCCCTCGAAAGCCCGACGGACTGGCCGATGTGGCGGGGAGGGACGCGTGAGACGTATGACGGCACGACCCGCGAACGCGCATCAGGCGCGGCTGCTCCGGCTGCTGCGCGACGGGGGCCCCAACTCCCGTGCGCAACTGGGCGATCAGGTCGATCTCTCCCGCTCGAAGCTCGCCGTCGAGGTGGACCGGCTGCTGGAGACCGGCCTGGTGGTGGCCGACGGACTCGCCGCATCGCGCGGCGGGCGCCGCTCGCACAACATCCGGCTCGCTCCCGAACTGCGGTTCCTCGGCGTCGACATCGGCGCCACCTCGATAGACGTGGCCGTCACCAACGCGGAGCTGGAGGTACTGGGACACCTCAACCACCCGATGGACGTGCGCGAAGGACCCGTCGCCGTCTTCGAGCAGGTCCTGTCGCTGGCCGCCAAACTGCGGGCCTCCGGGCTCGCCGAGGGCTTCGACGGCGCGGGCATCGGGGTTCCCGGCCCCGTCCGCTTCCCCGAGGGCGTGCCGGTCGCGCCGCCGATCATGCCCGGCTGGGACGGCTTCCCGGTCCGCGAGGCGCTCAGCCAGGAGCTGGGCTGCCCCGTCATGGTCGACAACGACGTGAACCTCATGGCCATGGGGGAGCAGCACGCGGGCGTCGCCCGCTCCGTGGGCGACTTCCTCTGCGTCAAGATCGGTACGGGTATCGGCTGCGGCATCGTCGTCGGCGGCGAGGTCTACCGCGGTACGACCGGCAGCGCCGGCGACATCGGGCACATCCAGGTGGACCCGGACGGCCGGCCCTGCGCCTGCGGCAACAAGGGCTGCCTGGAAGCCCACTTCAGCGGTGCCGCGCTCGCCCGCGACGCGGAGGACGCCGCCCGGGAGGGCCGCTCGCCCGAGCTCGCCGCCCGGCTGGAGACGGCGGGCCGCCTCACCGCCGCCGATGTGGCGGCCGCCGCCGCGGCCGGCGACGCCGCCGCCCTCGACCTCATCCGTGAGGGCGGCAACCGACTCGGCCAGGTCATCGCGAGCCTGGTCAGCTTCTTCAATCCCGGTCTGGTGGTGATCGGCGGCGGGGTCACCGGCCTCGGTCACAACCTCCTCGCCAGTGTCCGCACCCAGGTCTACAAGCAGTCCCTGCCCCTGGCCACCGGCAACCTCCCCATCGTGCTGGGCGAGTTGGGGCCCACCGCCGGAGTGATCGGCGCGGCCCGGCTCATCAGCGACCACCTCTTCTCACCGGCCTGACCCCAGGCCGTACGACGCACCACGGAACCACCCCGTCAGCTGCCGTACGCACCACGCTCCACGGAACCACCTCTTCAGTCAGCAGCCGTTCGCGGTGCCGCCGGCTCCACGGCACCTCCAGCCCTGCGCCCTGTCCGCTCACCGGCCCTCCCCGGCCCCTCGGCACCGCCCGAGCAGGGGAGACCCCATTCGCCGAGGGGATTCGTCATGGCACCAGAACCACCCCTGCTCACCATGTCAGGCATCACCAAGCTCTTCCCGGGCGTGCGCGCCCTGGACGGCGTCGACCTGGAAGTCCAGGCCGGCGAGGTCCACTGCCTCCTCGGCCAGAACGGTGCGGGCAAGTCCACCCTCATCAAGGTGCTCGCCGGAGCCCACCAGCCCAACGACGGCGAGATCACCTGGCGCGGCGAAACCGTCCAGCTCAAGTCGCCGATCGCCGCCATGCGCCTGGGCATCGCCACCATCTACCAGGAACTCGACCTGGTCGAGGGCCTGTCGGTCGCCGAGAACGTCTTCCTCGGCCACGAGCCGACCAGCGCGGGCTTCATCGTCCGTACGGGGGAGGGGCGTTCGGCGGCGAAAGCGCTGCTGGCCCGCCTCGGCCACCCGGAGATCGACCCGGCCCGGCACGTCGGCGACCTCTCCGCCGCCCAGCAGCAGATCGTCTCCATGGCGCGGGCGCTCTCCCACGACGTCCGGCTCATCGTGATGGACGAACCCTCCGCCGCCCTCGACCCCGACGAGGTCGACAACCTCTTCCGGATCGTCGACGGCCTCACCGCCGACGGGGTGGCGGTCGTCTACATCTCGCACCGGCTGGAGGAGATCCGCCGCATCGGCGACCGGGTCACCGTCATCAAGGACGGCCGGACCGTCGCCGTCGGACTGCCCGCCGCCGACACCCCCACGCGCGACATCGTTGCCATGATGACCGGCCGCGACGTCGCCTATGTCTTCCCGCCGCGCCCCGAAGAGCCGGCCTCCGCCACCGCCGAACCGGTGCTCCGGGTCCAAGGCCTCTCCCGCAAGGGCGAGTTCGCACCCGTCGACCTCGAACTGCGGCCGGGCGAGATCGTCGGCCTGGCCGGACTCGTCGGCTCGGGCCGCTCGGAGATCCTGGAGACGATCTACGGCGCCCGCAAGGCGAGCACCGGAACCGTCACCGTGGCGGGCAAGCAGCTCCGGCCCGGCAGCGTCCGCGCCGCCGTCGCCGCGGGCATCGGCCTCGCCCCCGAGGAACGCAAGGCCCAGGCCCTGCTGATGACCGAGTCGGTCACCCGTAACGTCTCCGTCTCCTCGCTCTCCCGCTTCGCCCGGATCGGCTGGATCGACCGGGGCGGCGAGCGGAAGGCCGCGCGGAGCGCCACCCGCGAACTGCAGATGCGGCCCGACAACCCGGACGCCGCCGTCCGCACCCTCTCCGGCGGCAACCAGCAGAAAGCCGTCCTCGCCCGCTGGCTGCTGCGCGGCTGCCGGGTCCTGCTGCTGGACGAACCCACCCGTGGCGTCGACGTCGGCGCGCGCGCCGAGCTCTACGCCGTGATCCGCCGGCTGGCCGACGAAGGCCTCGCCGTCCTGCTCGTCTCCAGCGAAGTGCCCGAAGTCCTGGGCCTCGCCGACCGGGTGCTGGTCCTCCGCGAGGGCGAAGTGGTCCACACGGCCCCCGCCCAGGAGCTCGACGAGCACCGCGTACTCGACCTCGTGATGGAAGGGAGCCCGACGCCATGACACAGCCCGCCCCGTCGGCGCAGCACAACGGGCCGGACAAGGGGGCTCCCACCGGCCCCTCCGACGCACCGCCCGCGAAGCCGGGCAGCGGCAGGCCGGCCCTCGGACTGCGGCTCGACGTCCGGATCCTGTCCCTGCTCGGTGTCCTCGCCGCCCTGATCCTGGTCGGCGGCATCACCGAACCGGACGCCTTCCTGGACACCGGCAACCTCCAGCTGATCCTGACCCAGGCCTCCGTCATCGGTGTCGTCACCGTCGGCATGACCTTCGTCATCATCAGCGGCGGCATCGACCTCTCCGTCGGAGCGATGGTCGCCCTCGCCTCGGTGTGGGCGACGACCCTGGCCACCCAGGAGTACGGCTTCGCGGGCATCGCGTTCACCGCGGTGATCGTCGGCCTCGCCGCCGGACTCGTGAACGGCGTCCTCATCGCGTACGGCGGCATGGTCCCGTTCATCGCGACGCTGGCCATGCTCGCCTCGGCCCGCGGACTCGCCCTCCAGATCACCGACGGCAAGACCCAGATCGTCACCGTCGACTCGGTCCTCGACCTCGGCCTGCCCGACTCCTACATCCTCGGCATCCCGCCGCTGGTCATCATGTTCGCCGCGGTCACCGTCGTCGGCTGGCTGATCCTCAACCGGACCACCTTCGGCCGCCGCACCGTCGCCGTCGGCGGCAACGCGGAGGCCGCCCGGCTCGCCGGCATCGACGTCCGCCGTCAGCGCCTGTACCTCTACCTGCTGTCCGGGCTGTGCTGCGGCATCGCCGCCTTCATGCTGATCGTGCTGGCCGGCTCCGGCCAGAACACCAACGGCAACCTGTACGAGCTCGACGCCATCGCCGCCGCGATCATCGGCGGAACCCTCCTCAGCGGCGGCCGCGGCACCATCGTCGGCTCCGTGCTCGGCGTCCTGATCTTCACCACGATCACCAACATCTTCGCGCTCAACAACCTCCAGAGCGACGTCCAGCAGATCGCCAAGGGCGCCATCATCGTCGCCGCCGTCCTGGTCCAGCGCCGCACCATGCGCGGCAGGGAGACCTGACCGCGCGCTCGACCGCACCCGAGCGCCCCACAACGCACCTCCCCGCACCCGCACCTCGTAGCACCCACCGGATGAAGGGTCAGACCGTCATGCCAGAAACCAGCCGCAGAGGGCTGCTGTTCGGAACCGCCGCCGTCTCCGCGGGCGCGCTCCTCACCGCCTGTACCAGCAACGAGCCCAAGAAGACGGAGCCCGCGGGCAACAGCGCGCCCGCCGACGACAAGCCGGGCAAGGCGGTCACCATCGGCTTCGCCGGACCGCAGGCCGACCACGGCTGGCTCAACGCGATCAACGTGAACGCCAAGTCCCGGGCGGAGACGTACTCCGACGTCACCCTGGAGATCACCGAGGGCTCCAACGACACCGCCGCCCAGATCGGCCAGGTCAAGACCCTCATCAACAAGAAGGTCGACGTCCTCGTCGTCCTCCCCGCCGACGGCAAGGCGCTCACCCAGGTCGGCCTGGAAGCGATGCGGGCGGGCATCCCGGTCGTCAACCTGGACCGCATCTTCGCCTCCCCGCAGGCCTACCGCTGCTGGGTCGGCGGGGACAACTACGGCATGGGCCTCAACGCCGGGCACTACATCGGCGAGCAGCTCAAGGACAAGCCGAACGCCAAGGTCGTCGAACTCGCCGGGATCGACAACCTGGAGCTGACCAAGCAGCGCAGCCAGGGCTTCGCCGACGCCCTCAAGAACTACTCCAACATCAAGCTGGTGGCCCGTCAGGCGGCCGACTTCACCGTCGAGTCGGGTCAGGCGAAGATGGCCCAGCTCCTCCAGGCGCAGAAGCAGTTCGACGCCCTGTGGAACCACGACGACGACCAGGGCGTCGGAGCGCTGCGCGCCATCAAGCAGGCGGGCCGCGACGAGTTCATCATGGTCGGCGGCGCCGGCGCCAAGTCCGCGATGGACGCCATCAAGGCCGACGACTCGGTCATCAAGGCGACCGTCCTCTACCCGCCGACGATGGCCGCGTCCGCGATCGACCTGGCGCGGGCGCTCGGCCAGGGCAAGGGCGTCAGCGGCCTCTCCGAGATGGAGATCCCCACCTCGCTGACCCTGTACTCCGCGGTCGTGACGAAGGACAACATCGACCAGTACCTGCCGACGGGCTTCAACTGACCGGGACTCCGGGGGATGCGGAGAGCGCATCCCCCGGCCCGTTACCGCACACCGACGAGGAGGAAGTCCGCATGGCCCGTAGTCAAGAGACGGAAACGCAGACCCCAGCAACCCCGCCGCGGCAGGCGCCGGGAACGCTCGGGGTCGGCATGGTCGGATACGCGTTCATGGGCGCCGCCCACTCCCAGGGGTGGCGCACCGCAGGACACGTCTTCGATCTGCCGCTGCGGCCCGCTCTCGCCGCGATCTGCGGACGCGACCGGACGGCGGTCGAAGCCGCCGCCGCCCGGCACGGCTGGGCCGCGGCGGAGACCGACTGGCGGGCCCTGATCGCCCGGGACGACGTCCAGTTGATCGACATCTGCACCCCGGGCGACAGCCACGCGGAGATCGCCATCGCCGCCCTGGAGGCGGGCAAGCACGTGCTGTGCGAGAAGCCGCTCGCCAACAACGTCGACGAGGCGGAGGCGATGGTCCGCGCCGCCGAAGCGGCCGCCGCACGCGGCCAGATGGCCATCGTGGGCTTCAACTACCGCAAGGTGCCCGCGATCTCCTACGCCCGCCGGCTCATCGCGGACGGCCGGCTCGGCCCGCTGCGCCATGTGCGGGCCACCTACCTCCAGGACTGGCTGGTGGACCCCGCCTCCCCGCTCACCTGGCGGCTCAAGCGCGAACACGCCGGGTCCGGCGCGCTCGGCGACCTCGGCGCGCACATCGTCGACCTCGCCCAGTTCCTGTCGGGCGAGCTGATCACCGGCGTGTCCGCCGTCTCCGAGACCTTCGTACGGGAGAGGCCCCTGCTCTCCGGGGCCTCGGCCGGGCTCTCCGGCAGCGCCGACACGGCGGAACGCGGCGAGGTGACCGTGGACGACGCGGCGATCTTCACCGGCCGCCTCGCCTCCGGCGCACTGGCCTCCTTCGAGGCCACCCGGATGGCGGCGGGGCGCAAGAACGCCCTGCGCCTGGAGATCAACGGGGAGCTGGGCTCGCTCGCCTTCGACCTGGAGCGGCTCAACGAACTGTCCTTCCACGACCACACCGAACCCGCCGCCACCGCGGGCTTCCGGCGCATCCTCGTCACCGAGCCCGAGCACCCCTACCTGGAGGCCTGGTGGCCGCCGGGCCACGCCCTCGGCTACGAGCACACCTTCGTCCACCAGGCCCGCGACGTGATCCACACGATCGCCGAAGGCACCGCGCCCCGGCCCTCGTTCGCGGACGGACTCCAGGTGCAGCGGGTGCTCGCCGCCGTCGAGGAGAGCGCCGCCAAGAACTCCGTCCACACTCCGGTCCCCGCCTAGGAGGTCGCCGCCCATGCCCCGCCCCTTCACCCTCTTCACCGGCCAGTGGGCCGACCTCCCGCTGGAGGAGGTCTGCCGCCACGCCCGCGACTTCGGCTACGACGGACTCGAACTCGCCTGCTGGGGCGACCACTTCGAGGTCGACAAGGCGCTCGCCGACCCCGGGTACCTGGACAGCAGGCACCAACTGCTCGACAAGTACGGGCTGAAGTGCTTCGCGATCTCCAACCACCTGGTCGGCCAGGCCGTCTGCGACCACCCGATCGACGAACGCCACCAGGGCATCGTGCCCGCCCGCATCTGGGGCGACGGCGAGCCCGAAGGCGTACGGCAGCGGGCCGCCGCGGAGATCGCGGACACCGCCCGGGCCGCCGCCGCCTTCGGCGTCGACACGGTCATCGGCTTCACCGGATCCTCGATCTGGCACCTGGTCGCGATGTTCCCGCCCGTCCCGCCGCACATGATCGAGCGGGGCTACGAGGACTTCGCCGAGCGCTGGAACCCGATCCTGGACGTTTTCGACGCCGAGGGGGTGCGCTTCGCCCACGAGGTGCATCCGAGCGAGATCGCCTACGACTACTGGACCACCAAGCGCGCCCTCGAAGCGGTCGACCACCGGCCCGCGTTCGGGCTGAACTTCGACCCGAGCCACTTCGTCTGGCAGGACCTCGACCCGGTCGGCTTCCTCTACGACTTCCGCGACCGGATCTACCACGTGGACTGCAAGGAGGCCCGCAAGCGTCTCGACGGACGCAACGGCCGCCTCGGCTCGCATCTGCCCTGGGGCGACCCCCGGCGCGGCTGGGACTTCGTCTCGGCCGGCCACGGTGACGTGCCCTGGGAGGACGTCTTCCGGATGCTCCGGTCCATCGGCTACGAGGGCCCGGTCTCCGTGGAGTGGGAGGACGCCGGCATGGACCGGCTGCACGGCGCTCCGGAAGCGCTTGCCAGCCTGAAGCGGTTCGACTTCGACCCGCCGTCGGCCTCCTTCGACGCGGCCTTCGGCGGCGGCGAGTAGCACGGTCCGGCAGGCCCCGGGGGCATGATCCGCACATCAGGCCCCAGCCCCCGGGGCGGCCTCGCCCTGCCCGGAAATCGCTTTGTCCTGACGGAAGCAGAAGTTCGACTTACCTGTTGCACAAGGGCTTTCCGTCGAGGACGAACAGGTCTACCGTCCACCACGTGTACACGACATGACTCGCGTCACCGGGGTCGCTCCTGACCCCGGCGGCGCACGCGCGGCAGTCCCCGCGCGGCACGGCACGGCTACACCCGCCCGTACAACCGGCACTCTCCGGAGGACCAACGTGCACAGAACACGAAAGCGGCTCCTGGCCCGGACCCGCGTCCGAAAGACCCTCGCGCTGTTCACCGGCGGCCTGCTCGCCGCCGCGACCCTGACCCTCGGCTCCGCTCCCGGCGCCACCGCCCACCCGGGTCACCCGGGCCACGACGAACCCGTGGCGGAGGACTTCCAGCAAGTCACCCTGGCCAAGGGCGCGGAGGAGACCGGCGAGCCCATGTCGCTCGCGGTCCTCCCCGACCGCAGCGTGCTGCACACCTCGCGCAGCGGCGAGCTGCGGATCACCGACAGCGCCGGCAACACCAGGATCTCCGGCACCCTCCCCGTGTACACGCACGACGAGGAGGGCCTCCAAGGCGTCGGCGTCGACCCGGACTTCGCCGAGAACCGGGCGATCTACCTCTTCTACGCACCCCCGCTCGACACCCCCGCGGGCGACGCCCCGGAGACCGGCACCGCCGCCGACTTCGCGAAGTTCGAGGGCGTCAACCGGCTCTCCCGCTTCGTCCTCAACGAGGACGGCACCCTCGACACCGCCAGCGAGAAGAAGGTCCTGGACGTCGCCACCTCGCGCGGCACCTGCTGCCACGTCGGCGGTGACATCGACTTCGACGCCGAGGGCAACCTCTACCTCTCCACCGGCGACGACACCAACCCCTTCGCCTCCGACGGCTTCACCCCGATCGACGAACGCCCCGACCGCAACCCGGCGTTCGACGCCCGGCGTACCTCGGGCAACACCAACGACCTGCGCGGCAAGATCCTGCGCATCAAGGTCGCCGAGGACGGCTCGTACACCGTCCCGGAGGGCAACCTCTTCGAGCCCGGGACGGACAAGACCCGCCCCGAGATCTACGCGATGGGCTTCCGCAACCCCTTCCGCTTCTCCGTCGACCAGGCCACCGGCACCGTGTACGTCGGTGACTACGGCCCCGACGCGGGCGCGGCCGACCCCAAGCGCGGACCGGCCGGCAAGGTCGAGTTCGCCCGGGTGACGAAGGCCGCCAACTTCGGCTGGCCCTTCTGCGTCGGCGACAACGAGCCCTACATCGACTACGACTTCGCCACCAAGACCTCCGGCGCCGCCTTCGACTGCGCCGCCCCGAAGAACGAGTCGCCGCACAACACCGGACTCGTCGACCTGCCGCCGGCCGAGGCCGCGTGGATCCCGTACGACGGCGGCTCCGTGCCCGAGTTCGGCACCGGCTCCGAGTCCCCGATGGGCGGACCCGTCTACCGCTACGACGCGGACCTCGACTCCCCGGTGAAGTTCCCCGAGGCCTACGACGGCGACTTCTTCGCCGGTGAGTTCGGCCGCCAGTGGATCAAGCGCATCGAGCAGGACGCCGACGGCACCGTCCAGTCCATCAACGACGTGCCGTGGTCCGGCACCCAGATCATGGACATGGCCTTCGGCCCGGACGGGGCGCTGTACGTCCTCGACTACGGCCTCGCCTGGTTCGGCGGCGACGAGAACTCCGCGCTCTACCGCATCGAGAACGCCACCGGAGGCCGCTCGCCCATCGCCGAGGCCTCGGCGAACAAGACCTCGGGCACCGCACCGCTGAAGGTGAAGTTCTCCTCGGCCGGCACGGCGGACGGCGACGACGACCCGCTGACCTACTCCTGGGACTTCGGTGACGGCTCCACCTCCACCGCCGCCAACCCCACGTACACGTACAAGAAGAACGGCACCTACACCGCCACCCTCACCGCCGAGGACCCGACCGGCCGCACCGGCTCCGCCAGCGTCCACGTCACCGTCGGCAACACCGCCCCGACCGTGGAGCTGGTGCTCCCCGAGGACGGGCAGCTCTTCGAGTTCGGTGACTCCGTGCCGTTCAAGGTGAACGTCAGCGACCCGGAGGACGGCACCATCGACTGCACCAAGGTCGAGGTCAAGTTCACCCTGGGCCACGACAGCCACGGCCACGACATCACCACCGAGCACGGCTGCGAGGGCACCATCAAGACCGCCATGGAAGGCGGCCACGACCCCAACGCCAACATTTACGGCGGCGTTTCGGCCTCGTACACCGACAACGGCGGTGGCGGCCAGGCCAAGCTGACCGGCAAGGACACCTCCCGGCTCCAGCCCCGGCACCGCCAGGCCGAGCACTTCGACGACTCCTCCGGCGTCACCACGCCGAGCAAGTCCAGCGCACACGGCGGCAAGACGGTCGGCGACATCCACAACGACGACTGGATCTCCTTCAAGACATACGTCCTCGGCAACACCACCAAGCTCACCGCCCGGATCTCCTCGGCCGGCTCCGGCGGCTTCCTCGAAGTGCGCACCGGATCGCCCACCGGCAAGATCCTCGGCTCGGGTCCGGTGCCGGTGACCGGCAGCTGGGACACCTTCCAGGACATCGACATCCCGCTGCGCGGAGCGCCCAAGAAGCAGACCGAACTCTTCCTCGTCTTCAAGGGCGGTGACGGAGCCCTCTACGACATCGACGACTTCGAGCTGTCCAACACCCCGGTCGACAAGACCGCCAAGCGCGTCCTGGTCTTCTCCAAGACCGCCGGATTCCGCCACGACTCCATCCCGGACGGCATCGCCGCCCTGAAGGAGATCGGCAAGGAAACCAACATCACGGTCGACTCCACCGAGTCCGCCGCCCAGTTCACCACCAGCAACCTGGCCCGCTACGACGCCGTCGCGTTCCTCTCCACCACCGGTGACGTCCTCAACGCCGATCAGCAGAAGGCGTTCGAGAACTACGTGGCCACCGGCGGCGGTTACGTCGGCATCCACGCGGCCGCCGACACCGAGTACGACTGGGAGTTCTACGGCGGCCTCGTCGGCGCCTACTTCGACTCCCACCCGCAGATCCAGCCCGCCACCGTCCGCGTCGAGGACCACGACCATCCGGCCACCGCTCACCTGGACGAGGAGTGGGAGCGCACCGACGAGTGGTACAACTACCGCACCAACCCCCGGGACAAGGCCAAGGTGCTGGCCACCCTCGACGAGACCACCTACACCGGCGGCACCATGAAGGGCGATCACCCGATCTCCTGGTGCCAGACCTACGAGGGCGGCCGCTCCTTCTACACCGGCCTCGGCCACACCAAGGAGTCCTACGCCGAACCGGCCTTCCGCAGCCACGTCCTGGGCGGTCTGCGCTACGCCACCGGTCAGGTCAAGGCCGACTGCAAGCCGGACAAGGGCTACCGGACCATCTTCAACGGCAAGACGCTGGAGGGATGGAAGCAGGCGGGCCCGGGGAAGTTCTCCATCAGTGACGGAGCCCTGCACTCCGAGGGCGGCATGGGCCTGCTCACCTACCAGGCCAAGGAACTGAAGTCGTACTCGCTCAAGCTCGACTGGAAGATGGCCGGCGACGACAACTCCGGTGTCTTCGTGGGCTTCCCGGAGTCCGACGACCCCTGGTCCGCGGTCAACAACGGGTACGAGATCCAGATCGACGCCACGGACGCCGCCGACCGCACCACCGGCGCCGTCTACACCTTCAAGTCCGCCAACATCAAGGCCCGCGACCGCGTCCTGCGGCCGCCGGGACAGTGGAACAGCTACGAGATCAAGGTCCAGGGTGAACGTCTGCAGGTCTTCCTCAACGGAGCGAAGATCAACGACTTCACCAACACCGACCCGGCCCGCAGCCTGAAGGACGGCTACATCGGCCTCCAGAACCACGGAGCCGACGACCAGGTGTCCTTCCGCAACATCCAACTGAAGGAGCTGCCCTCGAAGTAGGGCGGCCGCCTCTGCCGACGACGGGCGGGGGAAGCACGCGCCTTCCCCCGCCCGTCGTCCACCACCCCCGACATCGCCCCAGGGAGGCAGCCCGTGACCGCACACGCCGATCGTGAAGGCCGAACCGACGCCCCAGGCCGAACCGACACCCCGAGCCCTTCGGAGGCTTCCGGCCTCGCGGGTTCCGCGGACCGCGCGGAGGCCATGGGCCTCGCCGGTGCCGGGGACCGTGCGGAGGTCGCGGGTCGCACCGGCGTCTGGTTCATCGGAGCGCGCGGTTCGGTGGCGACCACCGCCACCGCGGGCTGCGCCGCCATCGCCGCGGGTCTGCACCCGCCGACCGGCATGGTCACCGAGACGCCCCCCTTCGCCGACGCCGGTCTGCCCGCCCTGACCGACCTGGTCTTCGGCGGCCACGACACCCTCGACTGCCCGCTGTCCAAGCGGGCCGAGGCGCTGGCCGACGGCGGTGTGCTGCCGCACGGACTGCCCTCCGCCGTACGCGCCGAACTCGACGCCGCCGACGCCGAGATCCGCCCCGGCGGACCGCTCCCCGGCGACACCCGCAGCGACCAGGAACTCATCGCCGCGTTCGCCGCCGACCTCACCGACTTCGCCCACCGCCACGACCTGGCCCGCGTCGTCGTCGTCAACGTCGCCTCCACCGAACCCGCGCCCGGCCCCGACGACACCCGGCTGCCCGCCAGCTCGCTCTACGCGGCCGCCGCCCTGCGCGCCGGCTGCGCCTACGCCAACTTCACCCCCTCCACCGGACTGCGCGCCCCCGCGCTCACCGACACCGTCGCCTCCAGCGGACTTCCCCACGCCGGACGCGACGGCAAGACCGGCCAGACGCTGCTCCGTTCCGTGCTCGCCCCGATGTTCCTCCAGCGCGCCCTCGCCGTACGGGCGTGGTCCGGGTCGAACCTGCTGGGCGGCGGGGACGGGGCGGCGCTGGCCGATCCGGCGGCCGCCGCCGCGAAGAACGCCGGGAAGGAACGCGTCCTGGCCGACACCTTCGGCACCGCGCCCGAGGGCGAGGTGCACATCGACGACGTGCCCGCGATGGGGGACTGGAAGACCGCCTGGGACCACATCGCCTTCGACGGCTTCCTCGGCTCCCGCATGATCCTCCAGACCATCTGGCAGGGCTGCGACTCGGCCCTCGCGGCCCCGCTGGTCCTGGACCTGGCCCGGCTACTCGCCCGCGCCCACGAGGCCGGGATCAGCGGCCCGCTGCCGGAGCTGGGTTTCTACTTCAAGGACCCGGACGGCGGCACCTCGGCGGCGCTCGCCGAGCAGTACACGACCTTGCTCTCCTTCGCCGAGCGGCTGCGGGCCCAGGCGTGAGGCGGCGAGGCCGAGCCGTTCCGGCCGCGCTGGTGGCGGCGCTGTCGCTGCTCCCGGCCGGGCGGCGGAACGGTTTTGCACACGGTGGCCCGCCCGCTGCCGTGACCGATGACAGCCTGTCCGGTGCGGGTGGGACTGCGCCCGCACCGGACAGGCCCGGACCGCCCCCCACGGGCCGGAACGGAGAACAGGGCGCGGAGGACGCGGACGCGAGCCGATCGCGGGCGGCCTCCGGACCGGACGCCGAGCAGGGCGCCGACCAGGCCTCGGGCCGGGACGCCGAGCAGGGCGCCGGCCGTGCCTCGGACCGGGCTTCCGGCCGCGGTGCCGACCGGGCCTTCGGCCAGGGGGCCCACCAGGCCTCCGGCCGGGGCGCGCCCCGGCGGCGCCTGCGGGCCTGGGCGGAACTGCTCCGCGTCTCCGCCCTGTTCTCCGTGCCCGGGGACGCGCTGGCGGGCGCTGCGGCGGTGGGCCGCCGGCCCGGCCGGGGCACCGCACTGGCGATCGGCGCGTCGCTCTGCCTGTACGAGGCGGGGATGGCCCTCAACGACTGGGCCGACCGCGAAGAGGACGCCGTGGACCGCCCGCACCGCCCGATCCCCTCGGGCCGCATCAGCCCGGCGGCGGCCCTGGGCGCTGCCGGGGTACTGACCACGGCGGGCCTCGCCCTGGCGGCCCGCGCCGGCCGCCCCGCGCTGACCGTGGCCACGGGGCTGGCCGCCACGGTCTGGGCCTACGACCTGCACCTGAAGCACACGAAGGCGGGCCCGGCGGCCATGGCGGCGGCCCGCTCGCTGGACCTCCTGCTGGGCGCGACGGCCACGGCGACCGGCAAGGCGGCCGCGCCGGGCACCGGAACGCCGGCCTTCGGAGCCCGATTCGACAACGTTGCCGGACGGGCGGCCCGGGCGGGCGCGACACCCGCACGGGCGAGCCTGACCTCGGCGCGAGGAGCAGCGGGCCCGGCACCGGCGCGCGGTGGAGCGGCCCCGACGCCGGTGCTCGGCGGCCTGACCACGTGCCTCCCCGCGCTGCCCGCCGCCTTCGTGCTCGGGGCGCACACCTACGGCGTCACCGCCGTATCGCGCCACGAGGCGCAGGGCGGCTCCACCGGAACCCCGCTCGCGGTGCTGGCCACGACGACGGCACTCGCCGCAGCGGTACTGGGGGAGCGGTGGGGCAGGACCCTCGGCCTGCCCGGAGCGACGGCGACCGCCTCCGGCGCGGGCCCGGGGACCGGAGCAGGTCCCGCAGGGGCGCCCGCCCACGGAGCGACGGCCCGAAGGACAGCCGTCCCCGGCCGGGCCACCGCCCGCGGTGCGGGCCCACAGCCCGGCGACACCCCAGGGCAAGACCTCTTCGGGCAAGACCTCTTCGGGCGGGGCATCCCCGGGCGGGGTCTCCCCGGCCGGGCCACCGACCCCCTCCGGCTCCTCGTCGTCGCGCTCACCGGCGCCTACCTCCGTACCGCCGGACCACCCCTCCTGCACGCCGCACTCAACCCGTCCCCGCCGCTCACCCAGCGGGCGGTCGGCGGGGGCATCCGGGCCATGATCCCGCTCCAGGCCGCGCTCGCCGCCCGCGCCGGCGCGCCCGTCACCGGACTCGCCGTCATGGGGCTCGTCCCCCTCGCCCGCAGCCTCGCCCGGAAGGTGAGCCTCACATGACCCTCCACCTCGGATACGGCACCAACGGGCTCACCGACCTCCGCCTCGACGACGCCCTCGGCCTGCTCGCCGACCTCGGCTACGAGGGCGTCGGCCTGACCCTCGACCACATGCACCTGGACCCCATGGCCCCGGACCTCGCCGAACGCACCCGCCAGGTCCGCCGCAGGCTCACCTCCCTCGGGCTCCGGGTCACCGTGGAGACCGGCGCCCGCTACGTCCTCGACCCGCGCCGCAAGCACGGCCCCTCCCTCCTCGACCCGGACCCCGACGCCCGAGCCGCCCGCACCGCGCTGCTCGTCCGCGCCGTCGACGTGGCCGCCGAACTCGGTGCGCACGCCGTCCACTGCTTCAGCGGCATCACGCCGCCCGGCGCCGCGACGGACACCGCGTGGAAACGGCTCACCGAAGCGCTCGCCCCCGTACTCGAAGCCGCTGACCGGTCCGGCGTTCCTGTCGCCATCGAGCCCGAACCCGGTCACCTCCTCGCCACCCTCGCCGACTTCCACCACCTGCGCGGCCTGCTCGGCGACCCGGGACCGCTCGGCCTCACCCTCGACATCGGCCACTGCCAGTGCCTGGAGGAGGCCTCGCCGGTGGAGTGCATCAAGGACTCCGCCCCCTGGCTCCGGCACGTACAGATCGAGGACATGCGGCGCGGAGTCCACGAACACCTCCCGTTCGGCGACGGGGAGATCGACTTCCCGCCCGTGCTCGCCGCCCTGGCCGCCTCGGACTACCGGGGCCTCACCGTCGTCGAACTGCCCCGCCACTCCCACGCCGGCCCCGAACTGGCCCGTGCGTCCATCGACTTCCTGCACGACGCCATGACACGCGGTACGGCGACCAAGGGAGGCGCACCGTGCTGAAGTCCCGCAAGGAACTGGACGCCGAACTCGACGGGCCCGCCCGCGCCTGGCTGGACGAGGCCCTCGCCGAGGCAGCCCACGACGCGGCAGCCGCCTCCGACGCCCCCCGCCCCGGGGCGAGCCCGTACGCCTCCCCGCCGTGGGAGCTGCGCTACGCCGCCGCCGGCCGGCACTGCGGACCGGAGCACGCCGACTCCGTACGCTCCCTTCTGCTCGTCGAGGCCCGCGCCTCCCTGCCCTCCGTCACCCGGCTCTACGAACAGGGCACCGCGGCCGAACGCCGCGCCGTCCTCCTCACCCTGCACCTGCTCGACCTCGGCGACACCGCCCTCCCGCTCGTCGAGGACGCCCTGCGCGCCAACGACACCCGGCTGGTCGCCGCGGCCGTCGGCCCCTACGCCGCCGACCACCTCGACGCCCACGCCTGGCGGCACGCCGTACTGAAGTGCCTGTTCACCGAAGTGCCGGTCGCGGCCGTCGCCCGGCTCGCCGACCGGGCCCGAGGCGACGCCGAACTCGCCCGCATGCTCGGCGACTTCGCCGCCGAACGCACCGCGGCCGGCCGCACCGTCCCCGAAGACCTGCGCACGGTCCTGGGGCATGCCCGGCGGACCGAAGCCCCCACCGCCCCCGCCCCCACGGAGGAGTCCTGATGCGCATCTTCGACCCCCACATCCACATGACCTCCCGCACCACCGACGACTATCGGGCGATGTACGACGCGGGCGTCCGCGCGCTCGTCGAGCCCTCCTTCTGGCTCGGCCAGCCCCGCACCTCGCCCGCCAGCTTCTTCGACTACTTCGACGCACTCCTCGGCTGGGAGCCCTTCCGCGCCTCGCAGTACGGCATCGCGCACCACTGCACGCTCGCCCTCAACCCCAAGGAGGCGAACGACCCCCGCTGCACCCCCGTCCTGGACGCACTGCCCCGCTATCTCGTCAAGGACTCCGTCGTCGCCGTGGGCGAGATCGGCTACGACTCCATGACCCCGGCCGAGGACCACGCGCTGGCCGCCCAGCTCCAGCTCGCCGCCGACCACGCTCTGCCCGCCCTCGTCCACACCCCGCACCGCGACAAGCTCGCCGGTCTCCACCGCACCATCGACGTCGTCCGCGAATCGAACCTCCCCCCGGAGTTCGTCCTGCTCGACCACCTCAACGAGACCACCGTGAAAGCCGCCGCCGACAGCGGCTGCTGGGCCGGGTTCTCCATCTACCCGGACACCAAGATGGACGAGGACCGCATGGTCACCATCCTCCAGAACCACGGCACCGAGAAGGTCCTCGTCAACTCGGCCGCCGACTGGGGAAAGAGCGACCCCCTCAAGACCCGCAAGGTCGCCGACGCCATGCTGAAGGCCGGCTTCACCGAGGACGACGTCGACCAGGTCCTGTGGCGCAACCCCGTCGCCTTCTACGGCCAGAGCGGCCGCCTCCAGCTGGACGTCCCGGCCCCCGATCCACTCCACGAGGGCAACTCCATCCTGCGCGGCGGGGAGTGAGGCGGCCATGCGCTTCCGCCACCCGGACGGCTCCACCGTCCACCTCGCCTACTGCACCAACGTCCACCCCGCCGAGACCCTGGACGGCGTCCGCGCCCAGCTCCGCGACCACTGCGAACCCGTCCGCCGCCGACTCGGCCGGGACCGCCTCGGCATCGGCCTCTGGCTCGCCCGGGACGCCGCCCGCGCCCTGATCAACGACCCCGCCGAACTCCGTGCCCTGCGCGCCGAACTCGACAGCCGCGGCCTCGAAGTGGTCACCCTCAACGGCTTCCCGTACGAAGGTTTCGGCGCCGACGAGGTCAAATACCGGGTCTACCGGCCGGACTGGACCGAACCCGACCGGCTCGCCCACACCACCGACCTCGCCCGCCTCCTGGCCGCCCTGCTCCCGGACGACGTCACCGAGGGCACCATCTCCACCTTGCCGCTCGCCTGGCGCACCCCCTACGACGGCGACCCCGAGGCCGCCCGCACCGCACGAGCCGCGCTCACCACGCTCGCCCAGCGCCTCGACGCCCTGGCCGAGATGACCGGCAAGTCCATCCGGATCGGCCTCGAACCGGAACCGGGCTGCACGGTCGAGACCACCGCCGACGCCATCGCCCCGCTCACCGACGTCGGGCACGACCGCATCGGCATCTGCGTCGACACCTGCCACCTCGCCACCTCCTTCGAGGACCCCGGGACCGCCCTCCACGCCCTGGCCGCCGCCGGCGTACGCGTCGTGAAGTCGCAGCTCTCCGCCGCCCTGCACGCCGACCAGCCCCACCTGCCCGAGGTCCGCTCCGCGCTCGCCGCGTTCGCCGAACCACGCTTCCTGCACCAGACCCGCACCAGCACCGCCGCCGGACTGCGCGGCACCGACGACCTCGACGAAGCCGTCACCGGCCGGGCGCTCCCCGACTCCACCCCCTGGCGCGCCCACTTCCACGTACCGCTGCACGCACCCCCCGCGCCCCCGCTGACCTCGACCCTGCCGGTGCTGCGCGACACACTCGCCCGGCTCGTCGGCGGGCCCGCGCCGCTGACCCGGCACCTGGAGGTCGAGACGTACACCTGGCAGGCGCTGCCGGCCGAACTGCGGCCCCGCACCCGCACCCAGCTCGCCGACGGCATCGCCGCCGAACTCACCCTCGCCCGCGACCTCCTGGTCGACCTCGGCCTCAAGGAACTGCCATGAGCGCGCCCGAAACCGGCACGGAAACCGCACAGAAGACCGGCGGCCCCACCCCGCTCCTCGTCCTCGACGTCGTCGGCCTCACCCCCCAGCTCCTGGCCCACATGCCGAACCTCCGGGCCCTGGGCGAGCAGGGCGCACAGGCACCGCTCTCCACCGTGCTGCCCGCCGTCACCTGCGCCGCCCAGTCCACCTTCCTCACCGGCGCCATGCCCGCCGAACACGGCATCGTCGCCAACGGCTGGTACTTCCGCGAGCTCGGCGACGTCCTGCTCTGGCGCCAGCACAACGGGCTCGTCGAGGGCGACAGACTCTGGGACGCCGCCCGCCGCGCCCACCCCGGCTACACCGTCGCCAACATCTGCTGGTGGTACGCGATGGGCGCCGACACCGACTGGACCGTCACCCCGCGCCCCGTCTACTACGCCGACGGCCGCAAGGAACCCGACTGCTACACCCGGCCCCCCGCCCTGCACGACGAACTGACCGACAAACTCGGCACGTTCCCCCTCTTCCACTTCTGGGGTCCCGGCGCCGACCTCGTCTCCTCCCAGTGGATCATCGACGCCACCCGGCACATCATCGCCACCCGCACCCCCGACCTCGCCCTCTGCTACCTGCCCCACCTCGACTACGACCTCCAGCGCTACGGGCCCGACGACCCCCGCTCCCACCAGGCCGCCACCGACCTCGACCGGGCCATGGCCCCGCTGCTGGCCGACGCCCGGGCCGAGGGGCGTACCGTCGTCGCCCTCTCCGAATACGGCATCACCCGCGTCGACCGGCCGGTCGACATCAACCGCGCCCTGCGTCGGGCGGGCCTGCTGGAGGTCCACACCCAGGACGGCATGGAATACCTGGACCCGATGGCCTCACGCGCCTTCGCCGTCGCCGACCACCAGCTCGCCCACATCTACGTACGCCGCCCCGAGGACCTGGAAGCGACCCGGGCGGCCCTCGCGGACCTGCCCGGCATCGAGCAGCTGCTCGACGACGAGGGCAAGAAGGCGCACCACCTGGACCACCCCCGCTCCGGCGAACTGGTCGCCGTCGCGGAGAAGGACGCCTGGTTCACGTACTACTACTGGCTCGACGACGCCCGCGCCCCCGACTTCGCCCAGCTCGTCGAGATCCACCGCAAGCCCGGCTACGACCCCGTCGAGCTCTTCATGGACCCCCAGGACCCCTACGTCCGGGTCAAGGCCGTCTCTGCGGTCGCCCGCAAGAAGCTCGGCCTGCGCTACCGCATGGCGGTCGTCCCCCTGGACCCCTCACCTATTCGCGGCAGCCACGGCCGCCACCCCGAGAGCGACGACGAAGGTCCGCTCATCCTCTGCTCCACCCCCCACGCGCTCACCGAACGGGTCAGGGCCACCGAAGTGAAGGCCCTGCTCCTCCAGCTTGCCGGACTGCACTGACAACGCCCCGGCACCGCACAGCTCACCCCACGTCACCCATGTCACCAAGGGAGTCACGCGAACATGAGCCGCACCTCCAAGGACACCGAACTCGCCCGCAGACTGAGCCGCCGCAACATCCTCGGTGTCGCCGCCGGAGCCACCGCCGCCACGATCATCGGCACGGCGAGCGCCCAGGCCGACAGCCGCGACCGCGGCCAGGGACACGGCAAGGGCCACGGCCACGGACATGACCACGGCCACGGTCACGGCAAGGGCAAGCCCGTCCTGCCGCCCGGCCGCCTCGGCATCCAGCTCTACAGCCTCCGCGACCAGGTCTCCACCCTCGGCTTCGCCCCCGTCTTCGCCGAACTGGAGAAGTACGGCTACGACGAGATCGAGTTCGCCGGCTACACCCAGGGTTCGGCGGGCGCCATCACGCTGGCCCAGCTCAAGCGGCTGGCCCGCGACCACGGCCTCAACCCGATCGGCAGCCACGTCGGCTACTACGACGACAACAACCCCGGCGCCTACACCTTCGCCCAGAACCTGGAGAAGGTCCTGGACGACGCCCAGGCGCTCGGCCTCAAGCACATCGGCACGGCCTCGGGCCCCTTCCGTTACGGCGACACGGTCGACGGCTGGAAGCGGGCGGCCGAGGACTTCAACACGTACGGGGCGGCCGCCCGTAAGCGCGGCATGAAGTTCTACCAGCACAACCACGCCGAGGAGTTCTCCTTCGCGACCGACAAGCCGCGCGTCCGCCTCTACGACGTGCTGCTCGAAGAGACCGACCCGGACCTCGTCTACCTGGAGATGGACATCTACTGGGCGTTCTGCGCCCAGTTCCGCTTCAGCAAGCGAGCGGACGGCAGTCCGGCCCCCCTCGACCCGCTGAAGTACGTCCTGAAGCACCCGAACCGCTACCCGCTGTTCCACGTCAAGGACGGCGTCCGCGACGAGACGACGCGCGACGGCTACCGCATGTCGGACGTCGGCGACGGGGACATCGACTACAAGACGTTCCTGTCCAAGGTCACACACCGGACCCACCAGGGCCGGACCTACCACCACTGGCAGACCGAGCACGACAACCCGGTCGAGTCGCTCGCCTTCGCCCGCAAGTCGAGCGAGCACCTGCACTCCCTGCGCGAGGGCCGCTGCGGCGACTGACCCGAGGGCCGCTGCGGCGACCGAGGTACGCGGCCGGGCCCGCCGGAACCACTCCGGCGGGCCCGGCCTCCGCCCCGCTCACCGCTCCGTGGTCGCTACCCGATGCCCTGCCGGTCCGGAAGCAGGGCGAACTCCCGGTCGGCGGCCACCGCTACGTTCCGCTCCACGGTCTGCACGAGCAGCTCACGATGCCTGAGCAGCGACTTCTTACGGTCCTCCGGAGCGAGCAGCAGCAGGTCGTCGAGGCCGGCCATGAGCCGGCGCGTCACCTGGGGACTTCCGGCGACACACCAGCGGATCTCCTCGAAGGCGAGGTCGACCAGGTCGTCCCACCCCGGACCGTCCTGCACGAGCCGCACCCGCCCGGCCCGGTCCCGGTGGTGGACGGTGCCGAGCGGCAGACGCGCCACCGCCGCGAGGAACTGCACGATCCGGTCCAGGCACTGCACGGCGGTGGTCGGATCGTTCACGGACGTCGACAGGGCCCGCAGCGCGATGTCCGTGAGCTGCCGCAGCCCGAACGCCAGATCCTGGTGCAGGGTGCGCTCCACCGAGACGGACACCGAGGACCGGAGCCGGTGCCGGGGCGGCACGGACCCACCGTGGACGGCGAGGACCGGCGTCCCCGGCACGACGAAGTCGCCGATCCGCGGGATGAGCCGCAGCACGACGTCCTGCCGCCGCGCGGCCCGGACCAGTCGCGCGGTGTTCACGTCCCGCAGCACCCCGGCCCGCCCCTCGTGCGTCACCCGCGCGGTCTCCGGCCCCGGATCGTCCTCGCCGCCCGGCCCCCTCGGCAGCCTGCCCAGCACCCGGAACGAGTCCCGCGCGATCTTGTCGACGACCGGCCCCACCTGCATCAGCCGCAGCGTCGCGCTCACATAGACGACGAAGAGCAGCAGACTCAGCCCGAGCAGCACCAGGATGAGCAGGCTCTGCACCAGCGGGACCGAGACCACCAGGCGCGGGTCGGTCTCGCTCTCGTACGAGGAGAGGACGAGCAGCGAGAAGAGGAACGTCGCCAGGAACACCGTCAGCGTGAGCTTGCTGATCCGGCTCCTGACGAAGATCCGCACCACCCGGGGCGTCAGCTGGCCGCTGGCCATCTGCACCGCGACCAGCGAGATGCTGAACACGACACCGATGAAGGTCATCATCGCGGAGCTGATCGTGGTGACGATCGTCTTCGCGTCCTGGGAGAACGCGATGAGCTGACTGAGCTCGTCGTACGCCTCCTCCCGCCGGAGCAGCGCGACGATCGCGTCGTCCAGCTCGGTGGCGATCAACCACAGCACGAACACGCAGACGAACCCCATGGTCGGGGCGAACCAGAACGTGTCACGCAGATGCTCACGCAGAGGGGACAGCGGACGGGGCCGGCGGTAGCCGCGATCACTCATGGACGCGAAGGTAGCCCCGGGAGCTCCACGGACCGGGGAGGCCGAGGTCGCATCGGCTCGCCGCACCGCACTGACCACCAGATATGCACCGGATACGCAGGTGAAACGCACTCCGAACCCCTGGTATTGTTTTCCATGTCGCCGCGGGGAACACACCGCGAACGACAGACACCTTGTCCGGGTGGCGGAATGGCAGACGCGCTAGCTTGAGGTGCTAGTGCCCTTTATCGGGCGTGGGGGTTCAAGTCCCCCCTCGGACACCAGCAAGACCCCACATCACGTGGGGTCTTTTGCTTTGCCGGGCGCGCGGCGGCGTGGGCAGGGCGCCCGGCCGAATCGGTCACCCGGCGGAGAACCACGCGACCGCCGTCAGGACCAGCGGAACCGGGCAGGCCAGAGCTCCCAGCAGGAGGCTGCGTCCCTCACCGGACATACGCCGCACCGCCGGCGCCCGGCAGACTGCGACGAACACGCCCGCGCCACCGCACAGGACCGCGGAGCAGCACAGCAGGAAGCCGCCGACCGGCACGCCCGCCGCCGCGCTCCACAGTGCTGTCATCCCGACCATGAAGCACAGCCAGGAGAGGGACAGCGACGTGAGCAGCCACAGCGCCGCGGACAGCAGCACCACGCCGAGGTGCCGGGGCGGAGGCGCGATCCGGGCCGGCCGGTAGAGGGTGTCATAGGTGCGGGGATCCATGCCCTGATCCTCGCCGGGCGCCCGCCGTCCGGGCATGAGGCGGATGACTCAACCCACCGCGGGCCCGTACTCACTCCCCCCTCCCGTCACGATCCGGTCTCGGCCACGGGAGGGGGTCTTGCTTTCGGCCATGTAATCGATTCCAATCATCCGTGTAATCGATTCCACGGACGTCGTGCCGCCGGTTCTCACCGGTTCGTCGCCGATCACCCCCGGGTTTCGAGGTGTACGGAAACCACAAGGAGGTGGTCCGGACATGGCGGGCATCAAGGATGTCGCGGCCGAGGCGGGAGTGTCCGTCGCGACGGTCTCGCGCGTGCTGAACAGCCATCCGTCCGTCAGCGAGGAGGCGCGCACCCGCGTCCTCGCCGCCGTCGAGGCCCTCGGCTACCGGCCCAACGCGGTTGCCCGCTCGCTGCGCACGGCCCAGACCCGCACCCTCGGGCTGGTCATCAGCGATGTGCTCAACCCGTACTTCACCGAGCTGGCCCGCTTCGTCGAGGAGGAAGCCCGCGCGCTCGGCTACAGCGTCATCATCGGCAACGCCGACGAGCGGCCCGAGCTCCAGGACCACCACATCCGCACGCTCATCGACCGCAGGATCGACGGGCTTCTCGTATCGCCCGCCGACGGTGGTTCCCCGGTGCTGCGCGAGGTCGCCCCGAGCGGTACGCCGATGGTCTTCGTGGACCGTTGGATCCCCGGCATCGACGTACCCGTCATCCGGGCGGACGGTACCGGCGCGGTCAGGGATCTCGTCGCGCATCTGCACGGACGCGGTCACCGCAGGCTCGCCATCATCGCCGGGCCCGCGGCCACCACCACCGGCAACGAGCGGGTCGAGGCCTTCCGGGACGCGATGCGGGAGCTCGGGCTCGCCCTGCCCGACGCCTATATCGGGCAGGGCGACTTCCAGGCCGCCAGCGGCCGACGCGCCACCGAGAGGTTCCTGGCGCTGGACGAGCCGCCCGAGGTCGTGTTCGCGGCCGACAACCTGATGGCGCTCGGCGCGCTCGACGCCATCAGGGCCCACGGCCTGCGGGTGCCCGACGACATCGCGCTCGCGGCCTTCGACGACATCCCGTGGTTCGTCCACACCGATCCGCCGATCACCGCCATCGCCCAGCCGACCGCCGACCTGGCACGGGCCGCCGTGCGCGCGCTGGCCGACCTGATCGAAGGGCGGACCCCGCAGTCCGTCACCCTGCCCGCCCGCCTCGTCGTACGCCGCTCGTGCGGCGGGGCCGCAACGAACCAGAGGAGCGACCGGTGACCCCACTGGAGGAGCAACCGGCCACCGCGCCGGACGAGTTGCTGCGCATCGAAGGTCTGCGTAAGACCTTCCCCGGCGTGGTGGCGCTCGACAACGTCGACTTCGACCTCCGCAGAGGCGAGGTCCATGTCCTGCTCGGCGAGAACGGCGCGGGCAAGAGCACCCTCATCAAGATGCTCTCCGGCGCCTACCGCCCCGACCGCGGCCGCATCCTGGCCGAGGGCCGCGAGGTCCGCATCGAGGGCGCCCAGGACGCCGAACGGCTCGGGATCGCCACCATCTACCAGGAGTTCAACCTCGTACCCGACCTCACGGTCGCCGAGAACATCTTCCTGGGCCGCCAGCCGCGCCGCTTCGGGCTTGTCGACCACCGGCGGATGCGCCAGGACGCGGAGCAGTTGCTGCGCCGGGTCGGCGTCGACGTACGCCCCGACGCCAAGGTCCGTGAACTGGGCATCGCCCGGCTCCAGATGGTGGAGATCGCCAAGGCGCTCAGCCTGGAGGCCCGCGTCCTGATCATGGACGAGCCGACCGCCGTGCTCACCTCCGAGGAGGTCGACAAGCTCTTCGCGATCGTGCGCCAACTCCGCGAGGACGGCGTCGGAATCGTCTTCATCACCCACCACCTGGAAGAGATCGCCGCACTCGGCGACCGCGTCACCGTCCTCCGCGACGGCCGCAGCATCGACCAGGTTCCGGCCTCCACTCCCGAGGACGAGCTCGTCCAGCTCATGGTCGGCCGCAGCATCGAGCAGCAGTACCCGCGCGAACGCCCCGACGCGGGCGAGGCGTTGCTGTCCGTGCGGGGGCTGACCCGCAACGGCGTCTTCCACGACATCAGCTTCGACGTGCACGCCGGTGAGGTCGTCGGCCTCGCCGGACTCGTCGGCGCCGGGCGTACGGAGGTGGCGCGCGCGGTCTTCGGCGCCGACCCGTACGACACCGGCACCGTCGATGTACGCGGCGAACGCCTCGCCCGGCACGACGTCCCGGCGGCCATGGGCGCCGGAATAGGCCTCGTGCCGGAGGACCGCAAGGGTCAGGGCCTGGTCCTCGACGCCTCCGTGCAGGAGAACCTGGGCCTGGTCACCCTGCGTTCCGCGACCCGCTCCGGGCTCGTGGACCTCAAGGGCCAGCGCACGGCCGCCGCCCGCATCGCGAAGCAGCTCGGCGTCCGCATGTCCGGCCTCGGCCAGCATGTCCGCACCCTCTCCGGCGGCAACCAGCAGAAGGTCGTCATCGGCAAGTGGCTGCTGGCCGACACCCGGGTGCTCATCCTCGACGAACCCACCCGGGGCATCGACGTCGGCGCCAAGGTCGAGATCTACCAGCTCATCAACGAGCTGACGGCCTCCGGCCACGCCGTCCTGATGATCTCCAGCGATCTGCCGGAGGTACTCGGCATGAGCGACCGGGTGCTGGTCATGGCCCAGGGCCGGATCGCCGGGGAACTCCCCGCGGACGAAGCGACCCAGGACGCGGTCATGGCCCTCGCCGTCGGCACGCAGGGCCCCGCCGACCCGCCCACCGACGCACCCGCGCCCACCGAACACCCCGCACCGAAGAAGGAAGAGGAGGGCCCCCGTGGCCACTGAGACACTCAAGAGTGACACGGGCACAGGGGGCACCTCCGTGATACGCCGCGTCCTGCTCGACAACGGCGCACTCAGCGCCCTGGTCGTCCTGGTGGTGGCGATGTCGCTGCTCTCCGGCGACTTCCTCACCACCCAGAACCTGCTGAACGTCGGCGTCCAGGCCGCCGTCACCGCCATCCTCGCGTTCGGCGTCACCTTCGTCATCGTCTCGGCGGGCATCGACCTGTCCGTCGGATCGGTGGCGGCCCTGTCCGCGACCGTCCTCGCCTGGTCGGCGACATCGGCGGGCGTGCCCGTCGTTCTGGCCGTCGTCCTCGCGATCGTCACCGGCATCGCCTGCGGCTTCGTGAACGGCGCGCTCATCTCGTACGGCAAACTCCCGCCGTTCATCGCGACGTTGGCGATGCTCTCCATCGCCCGCGGCCTCTCGCTGGTCATCTCGCAGGGCAGCCCGATCGCCTTCCCCGAGTCCGTCTCGCGGCTCGGCGACACGCTCGGCGGCTGGCTCCCCGTACCGGTCCTCGTGATGATCGCGATGGGCCTGATCACCGCGCTGATCCTGGGCCGCACGTTCATCGGCCGCTCGATGTACGCCATCGGCGGCAACGAGGAGGCGGCCCGGCTCTCCGGGCTCCGGGTCAGGCGCCAGAAGATCGTCATCTACGCGCTGTCCGGCCTCTTCGCCGCCGTCGCGGGCATCGTCCTGGCCTCGCGCCTCGTCTCCGCGCAGCCGCAGGCCGCCCAAGGGTACGAACTCGACGCCATCGCCGCCGTCGTCATCGGCGGCGCCAGCCTGGCCGGCGGTGTCGGCAAGGCCTCCGGCACCCTGATCGGCGCGCTCATCCTCGCGGTCCTCCGCAATGGCCTCAACCTCCTGTCCGTGTCGGCGTTCTGGCAGCAGGTCGTCATCGGCGTCGTCATCGCGCTCGCCGTCCTGCTGGACACGCTGCGGCGCAAGGCCGGTTCGGGAGCGGCCTCCTCGGCGGGCGCCGCACCCGGCGCACCCGGGTCCGGCCGCAAGAACGCGCTCAAGCTGGGCGGCGCCGCGCTCTGCGTGGCGGTCGTCGTCGGCGCGGTCTCCTTCTTCAACTCCGGTTCCTCCGGCGGCACGACGAAGGTCGGCATGTCGCTCTCCACGCTCAACAACCCCTTCTTCGTGCAGATGAAGGAGGGCGCGCAGGCCGAGGCCGAGAAGGCGGGCATCGACCTCACCGTCACCGACGCCCAGAACGACGCCTCCCAGCAGGCCAACCAGCTCCAGAACTTCACCAGTTCCGGCGTCTCCTCGATCATCGTCAACCCGGTGGACTCGGACGCCGTCGGACCGGGCGTCCGCAGCGCCAACAAGGCGGACATCCCCGTGATCGCAGCCGACCGGGGCGTCAACAAGGCGGACACCGCGACGCTCGTCGCCTCCGACAACGTGGCGGGCGGCAAGCTCGCCGCCGACGCGCTGGCCGACAAGCTCGGCGGCAAGGGCAGCATCGTCATCCTCCAGGGAACGGCGGGCACCTCCGCCAGCCGTGAGCGCGGAGCCGGCTTCGCCGAGGGCCTGAAGGCGTACCCGGACATCAAGGTGGTCGCCAAGCAGCCCGCGGACTTCGACCGCACCAAGGGCCTGGACGTCATGACGAACCTCATCCAGTCGCACCCGGGCGTCACCGGGGTCTTCGCGGAGAACGACGAGATGGCGCTCGGCGCGGTCAAGGCGCTCGGCGACAAGGCCGGAAAGTCCGTCTCGGTCGTCGGCTTCGACGGAACCCCGGACGGCCTGAAGGCGGTCGAGGCCGGCACGCTCTACGCGTCGGTGGCCCAACAGCCCGCCGAACTGGGCAGGATCGCGGTACAGAACGCCGTGAAGGCGGCCAAGGACGAGAAGGTGGAGAGCACGGTGAAGGTACCGGTCAAGGTGGTCACCCGCGAGAACGTCGCCGACTTCTCCTGAACCCGGCCCGCGGACCGGTTCTCCTGAACCGGTCCCGCGCACCGGCCTGGTGATTCCGGTGATCCCGGACCGACGAAAGCAGGAAGCACGCACATGCACGACAACGCCCCCGACGACCGGTACGACCTGCTGGTCGTCGGGTCGGCCAACGCCGACCTGGTGATCGGCGTCGAGCGCCGCCCCGCGCCCGGCGAGACGGTCCTCGGCTCCGACCTGGCCGTCCACCCCGGCGGCAAGGGCGCCAACCAGTCGCTGGCCGCCGCCCGTCTCGGCGCCAGGACGGCCCTGCTCGCCCGGGTCGGCGACGACGACCACGGACGACTGCTGCTGGAGACCCAGCGCGCGGCCGGCGTGGACACGGACGGCGTTCTGGTGGGCGGGGCGCCCACGGGCGTCGCGCTGATCACCGTCGACCCCTCGGGCGACAACAGCATCGTGGTCTCGCCCGGCGCCAACGGACGCCTCACGCCCGAGGACGTCCGGGCGGCGGCCCCGCTGCTGGCGGCCGCCCGGGTCATCTCCGTACAGCTGGAGATTCCGTTGGACACGGTGACCGAGACGGTACGCGGCCGGGGGCCGGACACCCGCCTCGTCCTCAACCCGTCGCCGCCCGCCCCGCTCCCCGAGGAGGTGCTCGCCGCCTGCGATCCGCTGGTGGTCAACGAGCACGAGGCGCGGTACATCCTGGGCGAGGGCGCGGGGGAGACGCCGCACGACTGGGCCCCGGCGCTCCTCGCGCTGGGCCCGCGCTCGGTCGTGATCACCCTGGGCGCGGCCGGTGCCCTGGTGGCCGACAGCCGAGCGGACTCCCTGGACCACCTCGTCAGCCCGAAGGTGGAGGCCGTCGACACGACCGGCGCCGGGGACGCGTTCACGGCCGCTCTCGCCTGGCGGCTGGGCCGGGGCGACGGCCTGCGGGAGGCGGCGGCCTTCGCGGTGCGGGTGGGCGCGGCGGCGGTCACGGCACGGGGGGCGCAGGAGTCGTTCCCGACGCTGGAGGAGGTCGACGCGCTGTGAAGAAGTCGGGCATCCTCAACCGCCACCTGGCGGGCGCGATCGCCGAACTCGGCCACGGCGACACCGTCCTGATCTGCGACGCCGGTATGCCGATCCCACCCGGCCCCCGCGTAGTCGATCTGGCCTTCCGCGCCGGCACCCCGTCGTTCGCCGAGGTGCTCGACGGCCTGCTCGACGAACTGGTCGTGGAGGGCGCGACAGCCGCCGAGGAGATCCGCGAGGCCAACCCGGAGGCAGCGGCGCTCCTGGACGGCCACTTCCCCTGGCTGGACGTGGTCCCGCACGACGACCTGAAGGCGCTGACGGCGACGGCCCGCCTGGTGGTCCGCACGGGGGAGGCGCGGCCGTACGCGAACGTGCTGCTGCGGTGCGGGGTGTTCTTCTGAGCGACTGACACGACGACGGCACGACGGTACGAGGACGGGCCGCCCCCGATGCGGGGTGCGGCCCGTCCTCTGCCGTCCCGGCGCCGATGAACCACCGTCCGCGGTCTCGCTCAGCCGGCCACGGCGTAGTCGCCGAGCGAGGGCCCGAGCAGATCGAAGGAGCGTTCCGCCTCCTCGGCCACGACCTCGGCGATCTCCGGGTCGGTCCGCCCGGCGAGCGTCAACTCCTGGATGCGTCCGAAGAGCACGCGGTGCACCCCGCCGAGCAGCGCCGCGACCGTATGCGGCGTGATGTCCCCGGCCGCCGCGCCCGTGGCGCTGCGGAGCACCTCGGCCAGGGCCTCTTCGCGGCGGTCGTGCAGTCCGCGCAGGCAGACCGTCAGCGTGGGACTGTCGGCGATCATCCGTGAGAACGCGGCCCCCGCGAACCCGGCGACCGGGTCCTGCGCGGCGACGGAGGCGAGGAAGGCGCGGCGCAGAGCCATCAGGGCCGACTCGCCCGGCGCCCGGTCGCCGACGGTATCGGCGAGGCTCGCGGCGAACGCGTCCTGATGGTCCAGGGCCAGGTCCTCCTTGCGCGCGAAGTAGTTGGTCACCGTCTTCTTGGCGACCCGGGCCGCATCGGCGATTTCCGCGATGGTGGTGCGCTCGAAGCCCTGCTCGATGAAGAGCCGGGTGGCGTGATCGGAGATCAGCCGACGCGTCTCCCGCTTCTTGGACTCCCGGAGGCCCACCGCCCCGACGTCGTCAGTGTGGATGCTCATGAGAGAAGTTTACGTCGGTGGCAAGAATATCTTGACCGGCGAGGTGCGTCCGTCCTAAAGTTACGCTCGTCGTAAAATTCGCCTGCTGCAAAGATCTGCAAGGAGCGCCCGTGCACATCGCCACCTCCACCGTCTCCCTCACCGTCGACGACGTAGTCGCCTCCAAGAGGTTCTTCACCGAGCACCTCGGCTACCAGGAGACGGCCGCCACCGAGGACTTCGCCTCACTCGCCCGGGAGGACGCCGCCGTCGACATCGTCCTCCTCCGCCGCGGCATCGAGATCCTGCCGGCCGACCAGCGGGATCAGCGCGCCTCCGGCCTGATCCTCGCCTTCACCCTCGCCGAAGGCCTGGACGCCGAGGAGAAGCGGCTGCGCGCCGAGGGCGTCGAGATCACCATGCCGCTGCGCGAAGAGCCCTGGGGCGAACGGCTCTTCCAGGTCACCGACCCCAACGGCGTGATCGTCCAGTTCGTCGAATGGGCGACGCCCGCGGAGGGGTGAGGCGCGTGCGGGAGGCGAAGTGGATGGCAGGGTGGGGAAATTCGGGCCGCGAGAATATTCCTGGCACATCCCGTCGGGGCGAGCTACGCTTCCCGCGATGACTCACTCCATGAACAGATTGGGGGACCCGTCCGCGCAAGGTGAGTGCTGATGCTCACTTCGATCGCGAATCGGGATTTCCACCCGTCCTTCCCGCCTTCCCCCTTCTTCCCGTCGTTCTGGCCTCGCGTACGCGAGTTCGCCGTGCCGGCCTCGATGATCGAGACGGCGACCGCCCGCCGAGAGGCCGGGGACTGGGCCGGAGCGTGCGCCGCAGCGGGCGTCGACATCGATTTCCGCCTCCGGTCCGTGGCGCGCAGCCACGGCCGGGAATGCGCCGCCCGGATCCGGGCGGACCTTCGCCATCTGGCCCCCGACCTCCTGCGCTGGCATCTGCCGAGAATCGCCCCGCACGGGCTGTTGCGCCCGGGGCTGACGATCGCGCTGGCCCGCTACGACGCACCCGGGCGCGATGGGCCGAGCCCCTTGCATCTGGTCGTCCGGACCCCGCCCGCCTGGGCTGACGCCGGGCAGCGGATCAGTCTCGCGCTGTGGGACGGGTCGCACACCGAACCGGGCGCCCGCCGTCACCCTCACCCGCATCCGAACCGGCGCTACCGTCTCGATCTGCACCGGCATCTGTGGGATGCGCGCAGGGTTGATGAGCTGCGGACGCGTGCCGGAGCCGACGGATCGTCACGTGTGTGTGCCGTCGGTGGTGTTGAACCGGATCTGTGGCGCGTCGTGCCGCCGGACCGGCACTGCGCCGTTGAACGGTGGGCGGCGGAGGCGGCGATCCTGCTCCGGGCCGAGGGGCTGGGGCCGGGCGGAACGGTGGGCGTGCGACTGGGCGGCCGGCGGCGGCTTCTCCTGCGTGTGGAGGCCGGGGAGGAAGGCGGGGGCGGAACGGCGGTCGCGCGGATCGCGGCCGTGACCCCGGACCCGGCCGCGTCCACCTCGCCGGTGCTGCCGGACGCGGCCACCTGGGTGCTGCCCGATCTCGATCTGCTCCGTACCGGGGCGATCGAGGCCGGCCGGTTGCACCCGCTGGTCGCGCGGGTCCTCGTGCCGGATCTGCCGCCGCCGGATCCGGCGGCGGCTCGCTCTCGCGACGGTGAACCGGCCGGGGCGCCGCGCCTCGTGGAATGCCGGGGGGCCCAGCACCGGATCGGCCTGGTCGAAGGGGCGCTCGCTCCGCTGGATCACGACCCGGCCGAGATCCGCCGTGAGGAACTGCTGGTCGCCCTGACCGGTACTCCACTGCCCTGTCTCCAGGCCATCGACGAGGCGCACCGGCGGCCGGACTGTCTCACCGGGGTCCGTGAACGCCTCGACCACGGGGACGTCGCCGGCGCCCTGGCCGTCGTCGAGGGGCTGCTCGGGCCCGGAGCGGTCATGAGGAACGGTCCTCTGCGGGACGAACTGGAGGCCGCCGCGCAACGGCGGATCACCTACGGGTTGTTCCGGGCCGACCTGCTCGGGCCCGGCCCCATCCGCCACCGCTCCGACGCTCGCCGCATCGTCGACCCCCGTCCGCGCCGGGAACGGCGCCCGCGCCGCACAGCCGACCGCTGACCCCGGGGCTCAGGGCCGCGCCCGTCGGCTCTCGCTCCCCGACCACACGTACCTGCACCCACTCCCGTACGCGCCCGTACGCGCCCGTACGCACCCGTGCTCATTCGCCCTCTCGCATACCCTCAGGTGATCACCTTGTCTGTGAACAGCCCGTCCGCTCCCGTGCTCCCGGACTCCGCTCCCGCCTCCCAACTCGCCGTCGCCGACGCACTGATGAGCCTGCTCCGCGACACCACCACCGAGCCGCGCCCCGACATTCAGCTGGAGGCGCTGACCCTGGCGGTCTCCGCCGATCTGCCCGTGCTGCTCTGGGGTGAGCCGGGGATCGGCAAGACCGCCGCCCTCACCCAGCTCGCCGCCTCCCTGGACCTGCCGCTCACCACGGTCATCGCCAGCGTGCACGAGCCGTCCGACTTCTCCGGGCTGCCCATCGTGGGCGACGACCCCGCCGAACAAGGAGTTCCGATGGCCCCGCCGGACTGGGCCGTCCGCCTCGTACGGGCCGGAAAGGGCCTGCTGTTCCTCGACGAGCTGTCCACCGCACCGCCCGCCGTGCAGGCCGCGCTCCTCCGTCTCGTACTGGAGCGGCGCATCGGCGCCCTCCAACTCCCGCCCGGTGTAAGGATCGTCGCCGCCGCCAACCCGCGATCCTCGGCGGCCGACGGCTGGGAGCTGAGCCCGCCGCTCGCCAACCGGTTCGTCCACCTCCAGTGGACCCACGACCACGAGGTCGTCGTACGCGGACTCGCCGGCACCTGGCCCCGCGCGACGCTGCCCCTCCTCGATCCCGAGAAACTGCCCGAAGCCGTGGACTTCGCCCGGCGCGCGGTGTGCGGGCTGCTCTCCGCCCGCCCCACGCTCGTCCACCGGCTGCCCACCACGGAGACCCGCCGGGGCGGCCCGTGGCCCTCCCCGCGCAGCTGGGACATGACCCTGAGCCTGATCGCCTTCGCGACCGCCGCCGGATCCTCCAAGGAGGTGCTGTCCTTGCTGGTCAGGGGCACGGTGGGGGACGGTCCCGGGCTGGAGCTGCTGGCGAGCCTGGACCGGATGGACCTTCCGGACCCCGAGGGCCTCCTCGCCGACCCGGCAGGGGCGGTGCTGCCCGAGCGCGGCGATCTTCGCCAGGCCGCGCTGGACGGGGTCGTCGCGGCGGTCCGTACCCGCCCGGACCGGGCCCGTTGGGACGCCGCATGGGCGCTGCTCGTCCGGGCGCTGGAGACCGGAGCCCCGGATCTGGTGGTCGTCCCCGCGACGACACTCGCCGCGCTGCGCCAGGAGGACTGGGACGTACCGGCGGCCATCGAGCAGCTCGCGGGCGTCGTGTCCCTGTCCGGACGCGCGGACCGCGCGGCGGCCCGGGTCGCCGCGAAGGCGAAGTCCCCGGCGACGGTGGGCCGGTGACGATGACGACGACGGGAGCACCGGAAGCGCCGGGCGCGCTGGACCTGGACAAACTCTTCGCCGCCCGACTGCAGGCCGCCCGCGCCCGCCCCTATCTGGCGACCGCGCTGTTCGCCCTGCACACCGTGGAGTCACGGCAGGTCCCGACCATGGCCGTCGACCGGTACTGGCGGTGCTACGTCTCGCCGTCCTTCGTGGCGCGGACGCCGGTGGAGGAGCTGGCCGGCGTCTGGGTCCACGAGGTGTCGCACCTGCTGCGCGACCACCACGGCCGCAGCGACCGGGTCGCCCGGCAGCGCGGGCTGACCGGGCCGGGCGACCGGCTGCGGATGAACATCGCCGCCGACTGCGAGATCAACGACGACGTGTACGGCGACGGCCTGGCCCGGCCGAAGGGCGCCGTCTACCCGTCGACGCTGCACCTGCAGCCCGGCGAGCTGATGGAGGACTACCTGTACCAGTTCCGCCTCGGCTCGCGCACCCAGGACCTCGCCTGGCTGGACTGCGGCAGCGGAGCGGACGGGCTGGAGAGGGAATGGGAGCTGGGGCCCGACGGTGCGCACGGGCTCAGCCCGCACGAACAGGACGCGGTCCGTTTCCGGGTGGCGCAGGGCATCACGGGCCGGCCGGGCAACGCCTCGAAGGGGTGGAAGCGGTGGGCGGAGGAGGCGTTCCATCCTCCGCAGCCCTGGCGGGAGTTGCTGGGCGCGGCCGTACGCTCGGCAGCCTCGGGGCCGGGAGCGGGGGAGGACTACACCTACGGCCGCCCCTCGCGTCGCTCCACCGGACTGCCCGGTGTCGTCCTGCCGAGCCTGCGCCGCAGACCGCCCCGGGTCTCCGTCGTCATCGACACCTCCGGCTCGGTCAGCGACGCCGAACTGGGCAGCGCCCTCCTCGAAGTCGCCGCCATCTCCCGTGCGGTGGGCGGCCGCCGCGACCTCGTCACCGTCCTCGCCTGCGACGCGGCGACCCGGGTCGTCCACCCGCTCTGCCAGGCCGAGGGCATCCCGCTGGTGGGCGGAGGCGGAACGGATCTGCGTACGGGCTTCGCCAGGGCGCTGCGGGCACAGCCGCGGCCCGACGCGATCGTCGTCCTCACCGACGGCCAGACACCATGGCCGTCGGCGCAGCCTGCGTGCCGGACGGTCATCGGACTGTTTCCACGTGAGCGCAGGAGGCGTTCCTACAGCGAGGAAGACCCCGACTACGTGCCGCCCGGACCGCCGCAGTGGGCGCGGGTGGTCGAGATCGGCTGAGTGCGCAGCGCATCAGGGGCCTTCGAGCGCTGTCACTCCGGATCGTTCCGGATGCCGTGGCACGGGGGCCGGTGAATACATTGCGGACCAGCGGAACCTTCGGCATCGGTCGTTGGTTCGACCACGGGAAGGAAGCGTGCGTAGACGTGCGCAGTACGCGAAAAGTCTCTGCGGGCGGGGCTGTTGCCCTCGCCGCCCTCGTGTCCCTCGTCCAGGCGCCCGCCGCCCTGGCAGCCGGCGCCCCGTCCGTATCCCCGTCGGCCGGCGTCGTGGCTCTTGCGAACCCGGGCGACGCCCAGTCCTTCCAGAACCAGGCCACGGGCCGGTGCATCGACGACACCGACAACGGCTTCCGCACCTGGAGCTGCAACGGCAGCAACGCGCAGAAGTGGAACATCATCTCCTGGAACGACGGCACGCGCCAACTGCGGAGCGTCAACACGGCCCGCTGCATGGAGGACACCGACAACGGCTTCCGCACCGTGCAGACCTGCAACTCCAGCCGGGAGCAGAGCTGGTGGGTCAAGGTCTGGAACGACGGCTCGATCCGGTTCCAGAACCAGGCGACCGGCCGGTGCATCGACGACAGCAGCCTGGGCTTCCGCACCTGGGCGTGCAACGACACCGCGTTTCAGAGCTGGTTCTGACACCGGCACGACAGCCCACCGAGGCCGACCGAGGCCGACCGAAGTCGACTGATGCGGACCGACCCGGGCCGACCCGGACCGACCCGCTCCATGAACCCTCGCGACAGGAGATCACGTTGAACGACAAGCAGCCGCCCACCCGCAGGAACGTCCTCCGGGCCGTCGGAGGGGTCTCCGCGGCCATGGCCCTCGGCGGTGCGGGTGTCCTCGCGTCGTCGGCGACCGCCGCCGCCCGGGGGGCCGCGGCCGGGGACGGCTTCGGACTGCGCATCGTGGACCGCATGGAGCAGGACCCCCGCATGTGGTACTACCGCTTCGAGACCGCCGCGATCGGCTGGGCGCCCGCCGTCAACGTCCTGCTCCCCGACGGCTACCACGGAAGCGGACGCACCTACCCCGTCCTCTATCTGCTCCACGGCGGCGAGGAGGACTTCATCTCCTGGGACCGCAGGGAGATCCGGGCGATCACGGCCGGCAAGCCGATCATCGTGGTGATGCCCGACGGCGGACGCGCGGGCTGGTACTCCAACCCGGTCAGCACCAACGTCGGCCCCCGCAACTGGGAGCACTTCCACATCGAGCAGCTGATCCCGTGGATCGACGCCAACTTCCGTACGTACGCAGAGTTCGACGGCCGGGCTGTCTCCGGCTTCTCCATGGGCGGCTTCGGCGCCCTGAAGTACGCGGCCAAGTACTGGGGCCACTTCGCCTCGGTGAGTTCGCACTCCGGCCCGGCCAGCCTGCGCGGCCCCGTCGCCGGTGTGAACGGCGCGGTCACCCACTGGGCCAATGCCTCGTCCGCCGCCGTGGAGTTGGGCGGCGGCACCATCTACGGCGCGCCGTTCTGGGACGAGGCGAGGGTCACCGCGGACAACCCGATCGAGCGGCTGGAGAGCTACCGGGGCAAGCGGATCTTCCTGGCCGCCGGCACCAGCCCCGACCCGGTCAACTGGTTCGATACGTTCAACGAGGTCGGCGTGCTGGAGACCCAGCGGGAGTTCCGCGGCTTCCTCGACCGCGCGGGCATCCACCACGAGTGGCGCGAGCGGGGCGGTGGCCACTACGTCGACCGCCGCATCTTCGAGGACGACCTCAACGGCATCATCGGCCGGCTGCGCAAGGCGTAGCGGCGGCCGGAACGATCACATCGGCCCGACGAGCCCCACCAGCTCCGCCAGCGCCCCGGCCAGCGCGTCGAGCCCCGGCCCCGCGGGGCCGCCCGGCTCGCTCATGTACGTGTCGCGGCGGATCTCGATCATCAGCGCGCTGACCCGGCGGTCCGTTCCGTAGTGCCGCAGCGGAACGTACGTACCGGCGAACGGTGTGTCGTGCCCGATGCCGTCGTGACCGACGCGACCGCCGAACGCCTTCTCCGCCGCCGCGAGGAGCCCGGGCGGGGTGTGGAACGGGTCGGTGCCCAGGCAGACGGGTGGGCGGGGGCCCGTGCCGTGCAGTTCGTACGGGAGGGGCGCGGTCGGGTACGAGTGGACGTCGATGATCACCGCGCGGCCCGTGGCGGCGAGGCGCGCATCGACCGCCGCCGTCATCGCCTCGGCGTACGGGTGGAAGTACGACTCCAGCAGTGGGCCCGGGTCCGTCTCCGGCGGGCGGAGCGGCTCGCGGTGGGTGGTGCGGGTGTAGACGGCGCCCATGCCGGCGGCGAGCATCTCCTCCCGCTCGTCCGGGAAGCGTTCCGGGTCGACGACCAGCCGGGAGAGGTTGTTGACGAAGCGCCACGGGGTGGACGGCGCGGCCCTCGCCGCCGCGGCGGCCAGTTCGGCGGTGTGGGCGTCGGTGATGTGGTCGAGCTCGCGTTCCAGGGCGGCGTCGTTCAAGGTGATGCCCGCGCGCACCTGTTGGGGGAGGTGGCGGGATCCGTGCGGTACGTGCAGGAGGACCGGTGAGTCGGCAGCTCCCGGGATGAGTGCGAACGGCTGGTGCGGATCACTCACGGGTACTCCTTCGGTGTGCTTCGTCCGTTCCCGCACCAGCATCCCCGACCGCTCCCGGAAGCCGTCGGACGGCCCTCGCCGTTCTCCTGGCTGCCCGTCAGCGGGCCCGTCCAGCAGATACCGTTGATCCTTGTGATCGGTCGCGGCGGTGCCCGGGAGGGGTGCACCGGGCGAACCGGCGGGAACAGGGGGCGCACCGCATGCTGGATCCCATATCGATGGCCGCCATCACGGCCGTCCTCGGCGCTGTCGGGTCGGGCGTGGCGAGCGAGGCGGGCAAATGGGCCTGGGAGACCGCGGGCGGGCTGGTACGGCGGATGGCCGGACGCGAGGTCGTCGCGCCGACCCGGCCCGAGGACCGCGAGGCCGTGGCGCGGATCATCCACGACAGCGTGCACAGCGACCCCGAACTCGCCCGTACCTGGAACACGTTCGCCCGCGGCGTGCAGACGACGGGGGCCACGATCGGGCGGCCCCGGCTGCCCGCTTCCGTGCGCTTCTTCACGGACCGGAAGACGGCGATGAGGCTGCTCGACCGCGAGGCGGGCCGCAAGGCCGACGGCCGCCCCCGGGTCGCCCTGCTGTACGGGGACGACTCCATGGGCACCAGCGCCCTTGCCGTGCACTGGGGCTGGCGGGCGGAAAGCCTGTTCCCGGACGGACAGCTCTACGTTGACCTCGGCCGCCGCGGCGCGGGCGGCGCCCACACCGCGGGTAGTGCCTTGCGGGAACTGCTGCGCGGACTCGGGTTGCGGGACGAGCAGATCCCGGCCTCCGAGCCGGAGCGCGTCGACGCCTTCCGCCGAATCGTCGCGGACCGCAAGCTGCTCCTCGTCCTCGACCACGCCCGGTCCGCCGCGCAGATCGCACCACTTCTCACCTCCGCCCCCTCCGTTCTCACTCTCGTCGTGGCCCGGCGCCCGTTCCCCGGCCTCGACGCGTTCCCGGTGCCCGTCGGGCCGCTCAGCGACCGGGACGCGGCCCGGCTGCTCACCAAGATCGTGGGCAAGCAGGTCATGCGCTCGGCCCGTGCGGCGCTCCCCGCCGTGCTGGAACGCTGCGGCGGATCGCCGTACACCCTGCGCGCCGCAGCGCCCCGACTCCTCGCCCCCGGGCCGTTCGCCGCGGCCCCGCCGCTCCCTCAGCCCCAGCACGAACCGACGGGAGGCCTCACCATGAGCGACAGCGACCCGATGCGTACGGCCGCGGAGGACGCCTACCGGCTGCTGCAGCCCGACGCGGCCCGGCTCTACCGCCTCATGGGACTGCGGCACTGGCCCGCCTTCGACGCGGAGGCGGCGGCACAGGTCACGGGCCTCGACGTCGACGCCGCCGAGGAACTGCTCGGCACCCTGGCCGACGCGCTGCTGCTGGAGCACACCGACAACGGCCGCTACCGCTACCGGCCTTCGGTCCGCGCCCACGCCGAGGAAGTGGCCTACCGGCAGGAGGGCATCGCCGGCTGCTCGGCGGCCACGACCCGCGCCGTGGAGCACTATCTGAGACTGTCCGTGACGGCGGCGCGGGCCGCGCTCCCGGAGAGCTGGCGGGTGCCCGACGCGGTGCCCGACAGTCCGGGCGACGGCTACGCGGGGCGAGGAGAAGCCGTGACCCGCCTCGCCGTCGAACTGCCCAATCTCGTCGAAGCCGTCGCGACCGCCGAGGAGTTCGGGAAGCCGGACACAGCGGTGACGCTCTGCCGGGCCCTGTGCCGCTCCAGCTCAAGGCGGGCCACCACGAGGAACTGCTGCCCGCTCTGCGGATCGGGACGGCGGTCGCCGACGCCCGGTTCCCCGGCAGCCGGGCCGCGGGCGCTCTCCACGCACAACTGGCGCACACGCTGGGAGAGTTGCAGCTAGGTGAGGAGGCCGGTGCGGAAGCGGCGGCGGCCGCACGCGACGAGCGGGCGGCGGGGCACACTCGCGGACTGGCCTCCGCGATCGAGTTCCTGGGACTGCTGCGGCTGCGGCAGTGGCGCTTCGCGGACGCGTACGACTGCTTCGACGAGGCCTACGCCGTCCTTGACGGTATCGGCCCTGACGACGAGGGCGCGGCGGACGTGCCGCGAGCGCGGGCCCTGCTGGAACGCCACCGGGGTCGGGCCCTGCGAGGTCTCGGGCGGCTGGACGAGGCCCAGGAGCACGTGGAGCGGGCCCTCACCGCCTTCCGGGCGCGCGGCGAGGCGTACAACACGGCCCGGGCTCTCACGGACCTGGCGGAAATCCGGCTGGCCGGTGAAGAGCCCGCCGAGGCGCTGTCACTGGCCGACGAGGCGATCAGGATCCTGTCCGAGGAGAACGCCGACCAGCACGTGGAATATCTGCGCCGCTTGCGTGAGCGGTGCTCCGGTCGGCGGGAGTAGTACGGCCTCCCTGCCGCGTCCCGCCGCCCGCCATCGCGTCGTCCGCCTCCGCGGTGACCACCACCCGGTGGGCGGTGCCGCCGGTGCGGACGGTGAGGCCGTCCGCGACCAGCGCGGCGCGGGCCCTGCCCGCCGCGAGCCAGGCGTGCACCGCCGATGCGTACACCGCCGGGTCCGCGTCGGCCTCCGCTCCCGCGGTGAGCCGGAGCAGGGCTCCGTCGCGGGTCCGGACGAGGCAGGACGAGGGGCCCGTGACGTACGCCGCGAGCGCGCAGTGCGGGTGCCGGTCCAGTACCTCGGCGGCCCACCGGCCGGGCGGGCCGAACCGCTGGTCGTCCGGGGAGCCGTCGCGGAAGACGACGTCGGCCAGGTCGAGTTGACCCGGACCACGGGTGTCTTCGTGAACGGCGAGGTGGTCGTCCCCGCTCCCGGCCGGTTCCCGGGCGGGGTCGGCGTACCGGGTGACTGCGACCTCCGGCCCCGCGAGGAAGCGCGTCAGCACCCACAGGGGAGCCGTACGGGGAGCGGGCTCCGGGGCCGGCAGCGGCAGCGGTTCGAGCAGGGCGGGGCCCGACGGCTCGGGGGCGCCCATCAGTTCGTAAAAGGTGCGCCGCAGCCGTGCCGCTGCCTCCCCGGGCACGGAGGACGTGAAGCGCATCGGGCCCGGCTGCGGAACGTGGCTCTCGATCAGCGCGTCTACCTGGCCGCGCAGGGGCGACCTGGCGTTCAGTCTGGGCGCGGTCCGGATGAAGTCGGCGATGGGGGCGTCGGGGTCGAGACCGTCCAGGGGTGCTGCCCCGAGCAGCACGGGGGTGCCGAGAGCGGCGGCGTAATAGGTGACCGAGCCGTGATCGCCAATGACCAGGTCGGCGGCGACAAGAGCCTGGCGCCAGTTCTTCAGCGGGTCGATCAGCGTCAGGCCGCTGCGCCTGGCCCGGTCCAGCCAGGCCCTGATCTGGCCGGGGCCGTGACCGTGCCAGATGTTCGGGTGGAGGACGGCGGCGACGCGGTACTCGTCGGCGGGAAGCTCCGAGGCGAGCCGTGGGAGCAGCGAGGGCAGCACGTCGTCACCGGGCCCCTCCCCGTCCCCGTCTCCGCCTCCATCGCCCAGCAACGACTGAGAGCTCCATGTGGAGTTGAGCAGTACCAGACGCTGCCCGCGCCGCACGCCGAGCGCCCTGCGGAAGCGTTCACGGTACGGGCGTGCCGACAGCATCCGGTCGAAGCAGGGGTCACCCGCGAGAACGGCGGTGGGCAGTGCCTCGGGGCAGGCGGCGGCCAGCCGGTCGAACTGTTCCGGGTGCGAGAGGACGAGCGCGTCGGCGAGAGGCGCGCCGTTCGAGAGCAGCCACTCCGGCGCGAGCCCGAAGACAGGGGCCGGCGCACCCCGGGGCACGCCCACCGCATCGGTGCTCGGTGCTCGGTGCTCGGTGCTCGGTGCTCGGTGCTCGGTGCTCGGTGCTCGGTGCTCGGTGCTCGGTGCTCGGTGCTGCCAGCCTCTTAGTATAGCCAATACCGTGCGAAAGTATGACCAACGGCCCCTGGATCGCGTGGAGTTCACCGCCGAAGCTGGCCGAGATCGCCAGGTCCACCGGCGTCGCGAGGGCCTGTTCCCACGGCAGTACGGGCACCCCCGTGTCCGCGAGCAGGTCGGCGATGCCCGAGCGGAACGCCGAGGACCCCGTACACGTGGCGAGGAGCTGGATCCCGAGGTCGTCGTGGAACAGCGGCAGGACGTCGAGCAGACGGGTCGCCGAGGTGACGTTGTGGACGACGAGGAGCACGCGACGGCAGCGCACCCGTGTGGCCCAGCGTGCCGCGTCGTCGCCGACCGGCACCCGTATCCACTGGTCCTGACCCTCGTCCATACCGGCCCTCTCGCGCTCCCGGACACCAGCGCTGGCCACGATATATCGGCAGGAGCCGGGCGATGCCGCCGTCCCCTCCGGCGCGGGGCGGAAGGGGACGGCGGTGTCATGGTGCGGCTACTGTGCGGAACCGATCACCGGGTAGTGGTCGGAGAGGTTCGTGTACGTGTAGCTCGTGCCCCAGCTGGACACCGTCCAGGGGGCGCTCTCCTCCTTGATCACATCGTTCTTCCAGCCCGCCGGCTTGGCGTGGCCCGCGCGGTGCAGGACGTGGTCCAGGTCCTCGCGCGGGTCGTCGGGGTAGCGCTCGGAGGCGATGGAGTTGTCGCGGGTGTCGAAGGAGTACGGGTGGCCCGTCCGCGCGTCCGGTGCGGTGAGGCCGGCGTCGGAGAGGAACGAGGCGTACTCCGCCGAGTGCCCGTCGACGTTGAAGTCGCCCGCCACGACGACCTGTTCCGAGGCCGGTATGTTCTTCGCGTCGAGGAACGCGTCCATCGCCTTGAACTGCCGGCTGCGCATCTGGGCGGCCTCGCCCGCCGAGCAGCCGGGGTCGGTGGACTGGGCGTGGGTGCCGACGACGTGGACCCGGGCGCCGTTGACGTTCAGCACCGTGTACGCGAAGCCCTTGTTCGACCACCAGTCGGCGCCGCACGCGTCCTTGTAGACGTACTGCTCCTTGCGCACGATCGGCCACTTGCTCAGGATGGTGACGCCACCGTCCTCCGGCGTCGCCGCCGCGTACGAGCCGCCCGTCGCGTCCCAGCCGCTCTTGCTCCGGCCGACCACCGGGGTCTGGTACGGGTACTGGGCGGCGGCGTTCCGCAGCAGCGCGTCGGAGGAGCTGTTGTCGAAGGCCTCCTGGATCACCACGACGTCGTTGCCCTGGAAGAACGAGGTCTTCGGGATCTCGGCCGCACGGTGGTCCTGACCCCAGTTGGGGTAGAGGTTCTTGCTGAAGAGGAACGCGTTGTACGAGAGCACCCGCAGCTCGGGGGTCTCGGCAGCCGCCGCCTGCGGTGTGCTCACGGCCAGGGTGACGGACGCGAGAGTGGCGGACAGGGCCACGCCGGTCAGGCGGCGGAACGCGGTGTTCGGCACGGAATCTCCTGTGGGTAGGTGGGGGGGCGTACCGGGTGCCACCCATCAAAGCAGCGGCAGTTACCCGCGGGTAGACATCGGATGGCACGAGTCTGTCCGGACGGCCGCCATCCGGATTCCCGGACCGAACACGCCGCCTATCGGTCGAGGGCGCCGTACACGATGAGGTTGTCGACCGGATGGCCCTCCGCGTCGAACTCCCCGTCGCAGGTGATGAGCCGCAGCGTGCTGTCCTTCGTCGGGCCGTAGACCTTCTCGGTGGGGAACGCCTTCTTGCTGACCGCCTCCTTGCCCGTGACCGTGAAGCGCAGAGTCCTCCCCGCCCCGTCGCGGACCAGTACCTCGGCGCCCTCGCGGATCTTCTTGAGGTCGTGGAAGACGGCCCGGCCGAAGCGGGTGTCGTTGTGGCCGATCAGTACGGCGGGCCCCGGTGCGCCGGGCGTGGACCCGCCGCTGTACCAGCCCGCCGTCATGCCCTTCTCCGCGGGCGGGACCTCTACCGTGCCGTCCGCGTTGAGACCCAGCTCCATGAGAGTGCTCCGTACGCCGATCGAGGGGATGGAGACCTCGGTGGGAGCCGACCGTTCCGGCTCATCGGTCCGGGGCGGCGTGGTCGACCCGGAGCCCGCCTCGTCCCGCGCCGAGGCGGAGGGGGTGGCGGCGGTGGCTGCGGAGGGCTCGGCGGACGAGCATCCGGCCAGGGCGACGCAGGCCGTGACAGCGGTCAGCAGGGCGGCGGTCCGCCGGAAACGGTGGGGCGTACGGGACGGCGACGGCACAGAGGGCTCCGGAAGCGGGGAGGAAGGGCGGGGCGAGGACGTGGGCGAGGCGGGCGCGCGTGGGTGTGGCGCCGCCCCGGTGCGGGGCGGCGCCACGGTCAGCGGTGGTGCCCGGTGCGGGTCAGCCGTTGTGGCCGGCCGCCGAGCGGCGGCGCAGCACGAGCGTGCCCGCGCCCGCCAGCAGCGCGGTCCCGGCCACCGAACCGGCCAGCACGGCGGTGCTGTTGTCGCCGCTGCCGGCGGGACGCTCCCCGGCGGCGACACCGCCGCGCGGCGTGACCGCCGGCGCGGCCTCCGCCGGGACGGCCTCCTTCGGCGCGGGCGCCGGGCGGTCGCCCGCCGCCACGCCGCCGCGCGGGACGGCCGACGGGGCGGCGGCGTCCCTCGGGGCTTCGGCGGCGGCCTCGCTCCGCTCCGGGGACGGCGTGGTCACGGCGGCGGGCTCCGACGGCTTCGGCGAGGCGTCGGCGAAGGCGGCGGCGGACGGGACCAGCACCGCACCGGCCGCGACAGCGGCGAGGACGGCCGCACGCAGGGTGGGGCGAGAGATCAAAGCGGTCATACGGATGGCTCCATTCCATACTCGGCCCCGTGATGGTCCCGGACGCGGGTGCGCACCGGGGACGGGGCATGCGGCCAGGCTGGCGTGGAGATATGAAGAAGCTGTCAGAACGCTGTGGTCATCCCATCAGGGGCGCCTCATCAGCGACGTCTCATCAGGGACGTCTCACCAACGACGTCTCATCCGGGGGATCTCATCAGGAGCGTCTCACCGGGGTCATCCCGTCAGAGGCCGGTCGGCTCCGTTCCGGCGGGCAGCCGGAGAGCGAACATCGACCCCTCGCCCTCGGTACTCGTCGCTTCCACCGCACCGCCGTGCGCCTCGACCAGCTTGCGGACGATGGCCAGGCCCAGTCCGCTACCGCCCGTGCGGCGGCTACGGGACTTCTCGGCGCGCCAGAACCGGTCGAAGACGTGCGGGAGATCCTCGGCGGGGATGCCGGAGCCGGTGTCCTGCACCTCGATCACCACCGTGCCGTCGCACGCCTTCCCCTCGTCGTCGCCCTCACCGCCACCGTCGGAGGCATCGGAGGCGTACGCGCTCAGCGTCACCCGCCCGCCCTCCGGTGTGTGCCGTACGGCGTTGGACACCAGGTTGCCCACCGCCTGCCGGAGCCTGACCGGGTCCGCGCGCAGGGCCGGTTCCGGGTCGGTTGCCGCGACCGCGACCGCGACCGTGAGCGTCACGCCCGCGTTCTCCGCCCGGGCCTGATGGGCGGCGGCGACCTGGCTCAGCAGTTCCCGGACCCCGACGGGTTCGGGATGCAGTCGCAGCACCCCTGCGTCGGCCGCGGCCAGGTCCTGGAGGTCGTCGATGATGTGCTGGAGCTGCACGGCCTCCTCCAGCAACGAGGAGACGAACGCCGGGTCGGGGTCGGCGAGTCCGTCCTGGGCGGCCTCCAGCCAGCCCCGGATGTTGCTCAGCGGGGTGCGCAGCTCATGGGCGACGTCGCTCACCATGGCCTTGCGCTGCTCCTCCAGCCGCGCCCGGTGCGCGGACATGTCGTTGAACGCGGCGGCCAGCCGCCCGACCTCGTCGTCCCCCGACACGGGCACCGACGCCGGCTGTTCCCCGTCCCGCATCCGCTGCGCCGCTCCGGTCAGGGCGTGCAGCGGGCGCACCAGCCGGGTGCCCGCGAACACCGACGCGCCCACGGTGAGGGTCAGCACGAGCGCCGCGGCTCCGGCGATCTTGGCAGTGTTCGCGGGGGAGAGGTCGAAGCCGGGCAGGGTCGCGCCGCCCTCGTCGCCGATGAAGAGGAGGGCGGGGGAGGCCACGTACGAACTGAGCTGTTCGCTGCGGGCCGTGCCCACACAGGACGCGATGGCCCGGTCGTTCTCCCCGGTGCGCTCCCGCGGTACGGCGGACGGCTCGGCCTCCGTCACGGGGGCGTCGCGCGGCGCGGGCCCCGGCACCGGCCGTGGGGACAGCGGCCCGGCTTCGCCCGGTACTTCCACGGCGGCCGGATCGCCCCAGGACAGATCGTTGTTCAGCCGCACCCCCTCGCGGCCCTGGCGCTTCAGACAGGCGTCGGCCAGTGCGGTGAGCGCGTCGAGCGCCTTCTGTTCCGAACGGGTCGGCGTGTCCAGCGCGGCGAGATCGCAACGGGTGCCCAGAGCGCGTTCGGGATCATTGCCCACGATCTGCACCCGGGGCCGGCCGCTCGCGCCGACCACCACGTCCGAGGCGATCCCCGCCCGGTTCAGGCACGCCACCTCGGCATCGGCGGTGCGCCGCAACGCCGTGCTGTCGGCCGTCGACAGCCGGAACGGACCCACCGCCCGCGGATCGATCCGGTCGGCCGCCGTGCGCTGCCCGTCGGTGCCCCGCGCCGCCAGGACGGTGTCCACGGACAACGGGTCGACCACGGCGGACGCCTGTGGCGGGAGCGCCGGAGCGGTCGCCGCGGTGGCGGAGTCGGCGAGCGGCTGCCGGCTCTGCGTCGTCAGGGCGACCCGGCGGCCCGACTCCCGGGCCAGCTCCCGCACGGTCGCGCCGACTCCGTCCCAGGTCGGGTTGCGGGCGGCGTACTCCAGCAGGGTGTCGTAGATCCGGGCGTCCGCGGTGAGGTTCTGCCCCTGCTCCTGCTTGATCGCACCCGAGGTGGTCTGCACGGCGATCCAGGCGGTGGCCGCCACCGAACACGCGGCCACCAGCGCCGAGACGGCGAGCAGCCGCCCCAGCAGGCTCCGGCGCAGCGGCAGCCGCGCCCGGCCCGGCCCCTCCGCCCGGGCTCCCTGACCGCGCGCCCTACCCACGCCGGGCCGCGGCCTTCGCCGGGTCGGTGAGTTTGTAGCCGACGCCGAAGACCGTGAGCAGCCGCTCCGGCCGGCGCGGGGCCCGTTCGATCTTCTTGCGCAGGTTCATGACGTGCACATCGACCGTTCGGGCGCTGATGTAGCGGTCGAAGCCGTGGAGTTCCTCCAGCAGCCGCTGACGGCTGAACACCCGGTCCGGCTCCGCCGCCAGGGCCGCCAGGATCCGGAACTCGCCCGGGGTGCACTCCACCGCCGCACCGCCCACCGACACCTCGTGCCGCTCCGGGTCGACCACCAGGGCGCCGACGCGCAGGACGGGGTCCTCGGCCACCGGCTCCGGGGCGAGCGGCCGCCGGGTCCGCCGCAGCAGCGTACGGACGCGGGCCATCAGCTCGCGCGGACTGTAGGGCTTGGTCATGTAGTCGTCGGCGCCGAGGTCGAGACCGAGCAGGAGATCGTCCTCGGTCGACCGGGCGGTCAGCATCAGTACCGGCAGTCCGCGGTCCTCGGCCCGCAGCACCCGCACCACGTCCAGGCCGTCGGCCCGGGGCATCATCACATCGAGGACCAGCAGGTCGGGCTCCTGGTGCCGGACGGCGTCGAGCGCGGCGAGGCCGTCGCCCACGATCCGTACGGCGTGTCCTTCCCGTTCCAGATAGCGGCGTACGAGCTCGGCCTGCTTCTCGTCGTCCTCGGCAACTATGACGTCTGCGCACACGCCCCCGATCGTAGAGCGGCGGGACCACGGTGCGGGGCCGGGGCGGGTTCCGGTCCACGGAAGCCGGGAAGGGGACCGGCGCGTTCACCTGCGCGAGAGTGGCCGCACCCGGTGCGCAGGGCGCAGGTCACGGCGTACGACGTGACCGGGACGCACGACGCGTGGGGCGTGGCCGAGGTCCGGCGGCGGCCGCCGGTCGCCGGGCACCACACGGAGACGCCCGGCTTCCATGCCGTCACCACCGAAGGGCGTCCAGGTGGCCCTTCACTCCGGGGAAGAGATGGAGAGTAAGACCGAACTGCTCCAAGGTCGGTCGAAAATGATCGCTCAAGGCCTCCAAGGGTTCACGGAATCTCCTTATAGTGGTGCCGCGTTGATCGTATGGTCACAACGCGCGAAGCCGTCGCCACTGGAGTCCGTACGATGACGAACCCCTCGTCCGACCTGCCCGCGTCCACGACCGGTGCCGGCGGAGGCTGCCCGATGGGCGCCGGTACGGGCGCCGTCCAGCTCGGCGGACCCGGCTTCACCGCCGAACCCCAGGAGCTCTACCGCTCCATGCGGCGCGAGCACGGCCCCGTCGTCCCCGTCGAGTTGCCCGGCGGCTTCCCCGCCTGGCTGGTGATCGGCTACCGGGAACTCCACCAGGTCACCAGCGACGGGGAGTTGTACCCCCGGGACGTCTCGCTGTGGAACCAGTGGGAGAACATCCCCGCCGACTGGCCGCTGCTGCCCATGGTGGGCACCCCCATGCCGTCCATCTACTTCACCGCCGGGGCCGAGCACCGCCGGCACGTCGAGATGGTCGTACCGGCCCTCGAAGGGGCCGACCCCTTCGAAATCCGGCAGCACTGCGAGCAGTTGGCCGACCGGCTCATCGACGCGGTGTGCAGCCGGGGCACCGCCGACCTCGTCGCCGAGTTCGCCGAGCCGCTGCCCGTCCTGGTGCTCGCCCGCCTCGTCGGCTTCCCCGACGACGAGGGCGCCGACATCGCGCGGGTGCTCAAGGACCTCGCCGACGGCGGGCCCGACGCGCAGAAGGCGCATCTGCGCTTCGGCGAGCACATGCACCGGCTCGTCGCGGCCAAGCGCGCGCGCCCCGGCGACGACGTGACCTCGCGGATGCTCGCCCACCCCGACCCGTTCACCGACGAGGAGTACGCGCTCGACCTGATGGCCATCACGGCGGCCGGGCACCTGACCACCGCCGACTGGATCGGCAACTCCACCCGGCTGATGCTCACCGAGGACCAGTTCGCCGACGCCCTGTCCGGCGGCCGGCACAGCGTCGCCGAGGCCATGAACGAAGTGCTCTGGGAGGACGGACCCACCCAGATCCTGGCCGGCCGCTGGGCCGCCCGCGACAGCCGGCTCGGCGGCCGGAACATCGCCCGCGGCGACATGCTGCTCCTCGGCCTCGGCGCGGCCAACGCCGACCCGCACATCCGGCAGCAGGTCACCGCCTCCGCCGTACGTTCCGGGCAGGGAGGCAACAGCGCGCACCTGGCGTTCAGCCACGGAGAGTACCGCTGCCCCTTCCCCGCCCAGGAGATCGCCGAGATCATCGCCCGTACCGGCATCGAGGTACTGCTGGACCGGCTGCCCGACCTCGAACTGGCCGTACCCGCCGGCGAACTGGTCCGCCGGCCGTCCGCGTTCCTGCGCGGGACCACCGCGCTGCCGGTCCGCTTCACCCCCGTACGTACGACAGGAGACGCATTGTGAACTGCCCGCACGCCGAAGCCGCACAAGCCGACCGGAACGCCGGGGTCATCACCATCGACCCCATGGTCCAGGACCTGGACGGCGAGACCGCGCGACTGCGCGACGCCGGGGTCCTCGCCCGGATCGACCTGCTCGGTGTGCCGGCCTGGACGGTCACCCGGCACGCCGAGGCACGTCAACTCCTGGTCGACCCGCGGCTGGTGAAGGACATCGACGCCTGGGGCCTGTGGCAGAGCGGAGTGGTGACACGTGCATGGCCGCTGATCGGCATGATCGACGCCGGGCGCTCCATGTTCACCGTCGACGGGTCCGAACACCGGCGGCTGCGCACCAAGACCTCGCAGGCGCTGACCCCCCGCCGGCTGGAGGCGATCCGCCCGGACATCGAGAAGTTCACCGAGGAACTGCTGGACGCCCTCGACGCCGCGCAGGGCGAGGACGGCGTCGTCGACCTGAAGGCGGTGTTCGCCCAGCCGCTGCCGATGAAGGTCGTCGGCATGCTCATGGGCGTCGACGAGTCCCAGCACGCCATGCTCACCCGGCAGTACAAGGCGTTCTTCTCCATGCTCACCCCGCAGGACGAACGCCTGGCTCTGCTCGCCGAGTTGGACGTCTTCTACACCGACCTCGTCCGGGAGAAGACCGCCCGGCCCACCGACGACCTCACCAGTGCGCTGATCCTGGCCGAGGAGGGCGGCGACCCGCTCACCGAGGAAGAGGTGGTGGGCAACCTCAAGGCCATGGTCGCCGCCGGGCACGAGACCACCATCGGCCTCGTCCTCAACGCCGTGCGGGCCCTGCTCTCCCACCCCGACCAGCTCCGCGCGGTGCTCGCCGGAGAGATCGGCTGGGACGCGGTGGTCGAGGAGACGCTGCGCTGGGACACCCCCACCACCCACCTGCTGATGCGGTTCGCCACCGAGGACCTGGCCGTCGGCGACGAGGTGATCCGCAAGGGCGAAGGAGTCGTCATCTCCTACCGGGCCATCGGACGCGACATCGAGCAGCACGGCCCCGACGCCGACGCCTTCGACATCACCCGGCCCACCCGCAACCGCCACATGACCTTCGGCCACGGCCCGCACATCTGCCCCGGCGCGGCCCTGTCGCGCGTCGAGGCGGGCATCGCGCTGCCCGCCCTGTTCGGCCGCTTCCCCGGGCTCCGCCTCGCCGTCCCGGACGAGGAGATCACCAAGCTTCCGGTGATGACCCAGAACGACATGGCCGCCTTCCCCGTCCTCCTGGGCTGACGGCGGCCGGCCCGGGCGCCCGGGCCGCGAAGGGGGCCGGGCGTTCCTGCGGGCCCGTCCCGCCGGGGCCGTGCCCCGGGCGTGGGGCGGGGTGTGAAAGGGGCGCGGCAGGGCCGGACAAGATCCTGGTTGCCGAAGATTCAATCGTGGTAACTTCGCCGCTAGCCATGTGAGTTGGACCGACTCGGCGGGGGATGGTCGGCTGTGAACGCTGTCCCGCACGGGCACCCGGGACCGGACCTGGTGCAGACGCTGGTCGATGCGCTGACCCTGCTCGAGTGCGTCAAGGACCGGGGGCAGCGGTACGAGTTCGTGGACACGGTGGCCTACCGGCTCGACATCGAGCTGACCTACCCGGACAGCACCCCCCGCATCGACATGATGCACCTGGTCCGCAAGGTGATCCACCGGCCCGGCGGCCCGGAGGCGATCCTCTACGCGGTCCGCGTCGTCTCCGGCAAGGACGACGCCGAGCGGATCGCCGCCGAGGCGGGCATCCGGACCGACGGCGACCGGCCGGGCCCCTGGCCCGCACCCGTCTTCGCCGAGAGCATCGCCCGGCAGGCGCGCCGGCTGCTCGACGAGGCGACGGACATCGACGGCGCACGGCTGCGCGCCCTCCTCGCCGAGGAGCTGCCCGGCGAACTGCCCGACAGCGGAACGCCTGCCGAACTCTTCGACCAGGCCCAGGACATGACCGCGCGCGCCGACGGTCTCCCGGCCGCCGTCGTGCTGGTCGAGGCGGCCGCCACCCTGTCGGCCGAGCGTGGCGCACCGCTGCGCCGGTGGTCGGACCGCTGGGCGACGGGCGACCCCACCGCGGCGGCCGACGACGCCCGGGCCGGGGTTCCCGGGGCGTCGGACGCGCTCGCCGTCTGCCGGCAGCGCCTGGAGCGGCCCACCGCCCCCGACCCGACCGTGCCCCGGTGCCTGGTCGTGATGGTCGACCCGGCCCGGGACGGTTCACCGGACGTCTTCGTCCGGCACTGGATCAACAAGGCCCCCGGCTACTGGCGACCGGAGCCCGGCCAGGTGCAGACCGCCACCCTGGACACGCTGGCCGGAGCGGTCGAACACGCCGTCGAGCAGGGCGAGGCGCTGTGGGCCGACCGGCCCGCGACCGGCGAACAGGGACCGGTCCACGTCGAGTTCCTGCTCCCTTTCGACCTGCTCAACCACGACATGGCCCGCCTGGAACTGGGTACCAGAGCCCCGAGGCCCTGGCCGATCGGTCTGCGCTACCGGGTCCATCTGCGCAGCCTGGACCGGATGCGCGGCGACGCCGGGCAACTGCGCCGCTGGCAGGCCCGCTGGGACCGGCTGCGGACCGCCCCCGCCCCGGCCCCGCACCGCTGGAAGACGGCGGACCGCGACGGCTTCGAGCGCTGGCGCGCCCACCTCGCCGGTGACGAGTCGCTGACCGCGGTCATCCTCGACGCGCCCGCCGTCCAGGGGCACGGCCTGGAGGCGCTGCAGGCCGCCGTCGTCGAGGGCATCGGTCTCGCCGCCTGGGACCGCAGGCTGGAGAGCACCTCGCACTCCAGTGAGCTGCTGACCCTGCTCCTGGGACACGCCTACACCCAACTGCCGGAAACGGTGAACAGGTTGAGGATGGGAGCGGAGGTCGACGAGGACGGCCCGCTGTGGGTGGGCAGGCACATCGCGTTCTTCTGGGACGACCCGTACCGACTGGTCGATCGTGAGGAGTTGTTGTCGGCATGACCGGACCGACCTCCGCCGCCCCGCCGCCCCCGTGGTGGGTCTTCCACGCGACCGGCAGGGCGCCCGAGGGCGAGCCGCCGGAGCTGCCCGCGCCGCCGCCCTGGCGCACGTTCCCCGGCGAACCGCTCCAGCCGCCGCCGCCCGAGGACGACCGGGCCGCCGACCGCCGCCTCGGCCGGATCCAGGACGGGCCGCAGCTCCGCCGTGAGGAGACCGACGCGGTCAACGCCGCCCTGCTGCTGCGCCGCCCGCTGCTCATCACCGGCCCGCCGGGCGTCGGCAAGTCCACCCTGGCCTATCTGCTCGCCCGTGAGCTGGGGCTCGGCCGGGTACTGCCCTGGAGCGTCGTCAGCCGCAGCACGCTCAGGGGCGGTCTGTACGCGTACGACGCGATCGGCCGCGCCCAGGCCATCGCCGCCTGGCGGGCGGCCGACACCGGGAACCCGCACGGCCCCGCACCGGACGGCACCGGCGCGGACGCGGGCGAAGAGGGCGCGACCGGTGAAGGGCCGCCCGCGCTCGGCGACTTCGTCACCCTGGGCCCGCTCGGCACCGCCCTGCTCGCCTACGAGCGCCCCCGGGTGCTGCTCGTCGACGAGCTGGACAAGAGCGACATCGACCTGCCCAACGATCTCCT
>MUNB01000529.1 GCA_002154345.1 Streptomyces griseus | reverse complement strand
GCGTTCTACGCCTGCTCCGACGTTAAGTTCTGACGCTTCATCAGTTATCGTGCGGCGCCATGAGGAGTACCGGCACCGTCGCGGAGCTCGTACGACGTCAATGGGGTGACCACCGGCCCGCCCTGAAGCACGGCCCCACCGTGCTCAGTCATCACCAGGTGGTCGAGGGCGCCGCCGCACGGGCGGCGCTCCTCGCGGATCTGCTGCCGCGCGGCGGCGTACCGCACCTCGGCGTACTGCTCGACAACACCCCTGAGTTCCCGCTGTGGCTCAGCGCGGCGGCCCTGGCCGGGGCCGCCGTCGCGGGCATCAACCCGACCCGGCGCGGCCCCGAGCTGGCCCGCGACATCCTGCACACCGAAGCCCGGGTCCTGATCACCGAGCGCGCCCATCTGCCGCTCCTCGCGGACCTGGAGCTGCCGGGCGTACGGGTGGTGGTCACCGGCACCGAGGCGTACGCCGCCCTGCTCGCTCCGTACGCGGGCGCACGCCCCGGCGACGCCGTGCTCGCCCCGGTCGGTCCCGACAGCCGCATGCTCCTCTACTTCACCTCCGGCTCCACCGGCGCGCCCAAGGCCGCGATCTGCACCCAGGGCCGGCTCGCCGGGGCAGGCGCCTCCCTCGCCGGGCACTTCGGCGTACGGCCCTCCGACACCCACTACATCTGCATGCCGATGTTCCACGGCAACGCGGTCCTCGCCGACTGGGCCCCGGCGCTCTCCGCCGGAGCCGCCATAGCGCTGCGCCCCCGCTTCTCGGCCTCCGCCTTCCTCGACGACGTACGCGCCTACGGGGCGACGTACTTCACCTACGTGGGGCGGGCCGTGCAGTACCTGCTGGCCACCCCCGAGCGCCCCGACGACCGGGACCACCCCCTGCGCCTGGGCTTCGGCACCGAGGCGGGCGCGGTGGACGCGGCCCGGTTCCGGGAGCGGTTCGGGGTGCGGCTGGTGGAGGGGTACGGCTCCTCCGAGGGCGGCGCGGCCATCCAGCACACCCCCGGCACCCCGGCCGGCGCGATCGGCCGGGCCGCCCCGGGCGACGATCTCGCCGTCGTCGACCCGGAGAGCGGTGCGGAGCGGGCCCCGGCCCGCTTCGGCCCGGGCGGGCGGCTGCTCAACGGAGACGAGGCCATCGGCGAGCTGGTCAACCGGGGCCCGACGCCCTTCGAGGGCTACTGGCGCAACCCGGCGGCGGACGCGGAGCGGGCCCGGCGCGGCTGGTACTGGACCGGCGACCTCTTCTACCGGGACGCCGACGGCTTCCTCTACTTCGCCGGCCGCACCGACGACCGGCTCCGCGTCGACAGCGAGAACCTGGCCGCCGCGACGATCGAGCACATCCTGGCCCGCTGGGAGGAGGTGGCGGCCGCCGCCGTCCACGCCGTCCCGGACCCGGTCACCGGCGACCAGGTGATGGCCGCCCTGACGCTCCGGGCGGGCGCGGCCTTCGATCCGGCCGCCTTCGCCGCGTTCCTGCGCGCCCAGCCGGACCTGGGGACGAAGATGGCCCCGCGCTTCGTCCGGATCCTCGACCGGATGCCGGTCACCGCGACGAACAAGATCCACCGGGTGGCGCTGCGCCGGGCGGGCTTCCGCTGCCCGGACCCGGTCTGGTGGGACCGGGACGGCGACGGGACGTATGTGCCGCTGGACGCGGCGGGGCTCGCGGCCCTGCTGGAACGGTACGAGGAGCACGGCACGCCCCTGTGAGCCGTTCCCGGAAAAGCGAAGTGGCGGCCTTCGTGAAGAAGACCGCCACCCCGTGTCGTGCGCCGTCAGGGACTCGAACCCCGGACCCGCTGATTAAGAGTCAGCTGCTCTAACCAACTGAGCTAACGGCGCCTGCTGACTCGAAAATAATACCTGGTCCGCAGGGGTGCTGATGACACCCTCCGCCCGGGAGCCTCCCGGAGCCCGCCCGGACCGCGCTCAAGCCGCCCCGTGCCCGCCCACCGCGTCCGGGATCAGCGGCCCGATCCAGGCGGTGAACGGCTCCCGCAGCTCCTCGCCCGCCGCCCGGACGATCTCGTTCGGATCCTCGGCGGCCTCCAGGCCGAAGCGGTCGCGCAGCCAGGCCCGGAACGCGGGGTTCTCCGGGCAGGGGTCGTAACCGTCCCCGTCGTCCCCGTCCTGCTCCCCTCCTTCCTCCTCGCGCTCGTCGAAGTAGTCCAGGCGGTCCCAGCCGCCCATCGGCTCCCAGCCGGAGGCGAGGACGCGCAGCAGCTCGGGCAGGTCGCGCGCCGCGACGTGGACGCCGCCCTCGTCGCCGAGGAAGAGCACCGGCAGGGTGGCGAGGTCGGCGCGGTCGTCCCGCAGCCAGAACGCATAGGTCGAGCCGGATCCGGTGGCCTGGGCGAAGGGCCGGATGCGGTCGGAGAGCTGGGGGTAGCCGCCGTCGTCGTGGCCGAGCTCGATCAGCTCGAAGCCGGGGGCGTAGGAGTCGTCGACGCCCGCGTCGAACTCCGCGAGCAGGTCCAGGGTGGGGGTCGGTGTCCGCATGGCGGTGACGCTACCCGGGGCCTCGGACAGCTCCCGCCCCGGCCGGACCCGGGCGGGGCGGGAGAGTCCCTACAGCGCCAGCGACAGCAGCACCGGCGCCGCGCGGCGGCTCAGCGTCTCGGCCGCCGACTTCAGCCGGTGCGCGTCCTCGATCGGCAGTGACAGGGCGAGGCAGCCCGCGGAGGAGCCGGCCGTCAGCGGCACGGCCGCGCAGACGGTGCCCACCGCGTACTCCTGGAGGTCCAGCACCGGGACCGTGGCGGACTGGGCGTCCAGCTGCGAGAAGAGGATCTTCTCGTTGGTGATCGTCCGCGAGGTGAGCCGGGCCGTCCGGTGCCGGGAGATGTGGTCGCGCCGCCCGTCGTGGTCCAGCTGGGCCAGCAGGCACTTGCCGACCGCGCTGGCGTGCGCGGAGGAGCGGAAGTCCACCCACTCGTTGACCGCCGGGGTGAGCGGGCCGTCCGCGACCTGGGTCACGCTGACCTCGCCGTCCACATAGCGGCTGAGGTAGACCGCCGCGCCGACGGAGTCGCGCAGCTCGGCGAGGGTGAGCTGGAGTCGGTCCTCCAGGGCCTGGCGACGGGCCGCCCCGGAGCCGAGCAGCAGCAGCGAGGCGCCGATGACGTACGCGCCGTCGCTGACCTGCTCCACATAGCCCTCGCGGCGCAGGGTGAGGAGCAGGGAGGCGAGGTGGCCGGTGGGCAGCCCCGTCTCGCGGGAGATCTGGGTTTCGGTCACGCCGTCGCCGTGCTGGGAGACCGTTTCGAGCACGCGCAGGGCGTACTGCACCGAGTGGAACGGCGCGGTCGGCTCGGGCTTCAACGCCACGGTGTCCCCCTACCAGGTTGTGACCGCAAGCTTTCGCCCCACGATAGCCGCCGAACCGCCGGTACGGGGCGGCAGTTGACGAGTCAGTAGGCGCGCCCCGGAGCTGTCAGCTGGGGCGCACCCGTCTGGCATATGCCAACGTCATGGGCGGTGGCTCAACCGTGAGGTCACAGGACCGCGTTGAGGAACTCGCGCGTACGTTCGTGCGACGGATCGGAGAAGATTTTTTCCGGCGATCCGGACTCCACGACCCGCCCCGCGTCGAACATCAGCACCTTCTCCGAGACGTCCCGGGCGAAACTCATCTCGTGGGTCACGCAGACCATGGTGATGTCGGTGTTCCGGGCGATGTCCTCCAGCAGCTCCAGCACGCCCGCCACCAGCTCCGGGTCGAGCGCCGACGTCACCTCGTCCAGCAGCAGGATCTCCGGCTCCATGGCCAGGGCGCGGGCGATGGCGACCCGCTGCTGCTGGCCGCCGGAGAGCTGCGAGGGGTGGGCGTCGACCTTCGCCGAGAGCCCGACCAGGTCCAGCAGTTCCCGGGCCCGGGTCTCCGCCTCCTCGCGGCTCCTGCCGAGCACGCTGACCGGGGCCTCGGTGATGTTCTCGATCACCTTCATGTTCGGGAAGAGGTTGAACTGCTGGAAGACCATCCCGATCTTCTTCCGGGACTCCCGCAGCTGCTTCTCGCCCGCGGGCTTCAGCGCACCGCCCGGGGTGCGGACGTGGGTCAGCGGTGAGCCGTCGACCCAGATCACCCCGCCGCTGACCTTCTCCAGCGTCATCAGCAGCCGCAGGATCGTGGTCTTGCCCGAACCGCTGGGCCCGATCAGGGTGACGTGCTCGCCGCGGTCCACGGTGAAGTCCAGCTCGTCCAGGACCACATGGTCGCCGTAGCGCTTCACCACCTTGTCGAACCGCACCAGCGGCTCGCCCGTGCGGGCCGCGGCCGGGACGGCGTCCTCGGGAGCTGCGGCCGGCCCCGGCGACTCCGTCTTCTTCAGGGGGAGGGGTTCAGTGGCCAAGGCGCTTCTCCAGCTTTCTCATCAACAGCGACGTGGGGTAGCTCGCGACCAGGAAGATCAGGCCTGCGAGGGTGAACACCTCGGTGTACGCGAAGTGTTCGGCCCCGTACTTCCGGGCCTCGAAGACCATCTCCTGCACCGTGATCACGGCGAGGAACGGCGTCTCCTTGAACATCGAGATCGCGTAGTTCCCGAGCGCGGGCAGCACCTTGCGCACCGCCTGCGGCAGGATCACGGCCTGCCAGGTGCGCCGGGGCGACAGCGACAGCGCGCGGCACGCCTCCCACTGGCCCTTCGGCACCCCGTCGATCCCGGCCCGGTAGACCTCGGAGGTGTACGCGGCGTAGTGGACGCCCAGCACGGTGATGCCGATGTACAGCGGCTCCACCGTGTTGAACAGGGCCGCCGCGCCCACCAGTTGGACCAGCAGCGGGGTGGAGCGGACGAACTCCGTGACGAGGCGCACCGGGACTGTCACGAACCGGCTGGGCGCCCGCCCGGCCACCGCGACGGCCAGCCCCAGCACGGCCGCCACCAGGGTGCCGAGCACGGTGGCGAGCAGGGTGACCTTGAACCCCTCCAGGAGGAGCGGCAGGGACTCGCGGACGGCGTCCCAGTCGAAGCCGTCGTTCATCGGGTACCTCCCACGGCGGCGGTGGACGCGCTGCGGCTCTTGAACAGGCTCGTCCCGCCGGTGGCCAGGCCGAGCCGCCGCTTGGCGCTCCGCTCCAGCAGGTTCATCAGCATCGTCAGCGCGTAGGCCAGCACGAAGTAGACCGCCAGCAGGGTCAGATAGGCGGTGAGGGTCTCACCCGTGCGGTCGCGCAGCGTCTGCACCACCGTCATCAGGTCGGCCGCCGAGAGCAGCCACAGCAGCGGGGTGCACTTCAGCAGCTGGATCAGCAGATTGGTGAAGGAGGGGATCATCTGCACCCAGGCCTGCGGCAGGATCACCTTCCACAGCCGCCTGGACGGCGACAGGTTGAGGGCGATCGCCGCCTCGTACTGCGCGCGCGGTACGGAGTTGATGGCGCCGCGCACCACTTCGGCGCCGTACGCACCGTAGTTGAGGCCGAACGCGACCACCCCGCAGGCCACCGGCGCCAGTTCGTAGCCGGTCACCAGCGGCATCGCGTAGTAGAGCCAGAACAGCTGGATGTAGAGGGAGGTCCCCCGGAAGAACTCCACGACCACCCGGGAGACCCCGCGGGCCAGGAGCAGCCGGCTGTTCGCCATCAGACCGAGTGCGAAGGCCAGCACCCCGGCCAGCAGCGCGCCCAGGACCGTGGCCTGGAGCGTCACCCATAGACCCGAGCGGACCTGGGGGAACTCCTCGACGAGGAGGGAGAAGAAGTCACTCATACGTGCGCGTCCGCCCCGTCAGCCCTTGCACAGATCCGCGGTCTTCAGGTCGGCGGGCGGGATCTCCGACTCCCCGAACCCGTACTCCTTGAGCAGCCCCACATAGCGGGAGCGGTCCGACACGATCTTCTTCAGCTCGCGGTTGAAGGAGTCCCGCAGGTCCTCGTTGCCCTTGCGGAACACCGCGCCGCCCGGCGAGAACTGCTCCTTGCCGTCCAGCTGCGGCACGAACGCCTCGGTCACCTCGGTGTCCGGGTTGGTCTTCGCCAGCCAGCGCAGCGAGATGCCGGTGAGCAGGAACGCGTCGATCCGGCCGCCCTTGACCGCGTCCGCCCCGTCCTGAGGCTTCTGCAGCGTCTTGATCCTGTCTTCCGCGATGCCCGCGCCCTTGGCGTAACTGCCCTCCACCGCACCCGACATCACACCGACGGTGATCCCCGCCTCCTTCGCGGAGGCCAGGTCGGTGACCTTCTTCGGGTTGCCCTTCTTCACCATCAGCGCGGTCGGCGAGATGAACTCCGGCTCGGAGAAGATCGCGTTGCCGCAGCGCTCCGGGGTGATGGCCATGCCCGCGCTGACCACGTCGTACTTCCCGGCCTGGAGCCCGGGGATCAGCCCGTCCCACTCGGAGAGCGTCGGCTTCAGCTCGTCCACCCCGAGCGCCTTGAAGATCTCGCGGTGCAGCGTCGGGGCCTCGCCCTTGAGCTCCTTGCCCTCCAGGTAGCCGTACGGGGCCTCGTTCGCGTACGCCACCCGTACGAAGCCCTGCTTGCGGAGCTTGTCCAGGGCGCCCTCGCCGGTCGCGGAGCCGGAGTCGGTCTTGCTGCACGCGGTGAGGAGGCCGGGAACGACGAGGAGGCCGCCCACGGCCGCCGATCCGTTGAGGAAACCCCGGCGGGACAGGTTCGGGAATTCAGCCATGGTTCGCAATCTCCTGGAGGTCGAACAGTCCGGACAGGGTGAGCGCCTGCCCGATCCCGTACGTCTATGCAGGAAGCCGGGGCATGTAACCCAACAGTGGCCGGAAGGTGACCTTCCCGTGCCCGAAGGAGGGCGGAGGGCGACCGGCGGTGCGCGGGGCGTGTTCCCCCGTCGCGGAGCATTCATGACCTCACGTCGGTCACTTCTGTGGTCAGCTGGTGCCATGGTTGCCCTTTGGACAAGCGTCGTGGCGGTCGTGGGCACGCTCCTGGGAGCCGTGGTCACGTACCTCTTCCAGCGCCAGACCGCCGCGCGCACGGAGAGGTTCTCCCGGTCGGAGGCGCTCCGGCAGGAACGCACCGCCACCTACAGCTCGTTCGCCGCCGCGGCGGAGGAGTACCGGCACGGGCAGGCGGGCCGCTGGTACCGCATGCGGCAGGGCCACGTCGCCGATGCGTTCATCGAGGCGCGCGACGAGGCCCACCGGCTGCGCACCGCCACCCGGCAGGTGCTCTACCGGGTCAAACTGCTCACCGACGACCCGGAGGTGGTCGGCGCCGCGGAGGAGGCATACCGGCGCACCCGGGACGTTTCGACCGCCCAGGACCAGGCCGAGCACGACGCGCTGGACGCCGGGGCCAGGGAGGCCATCGAGGCGTTCGTCGTCCGCGCCGCGCCGCTCACGCGTTGAGGGCGTCGAGCCCGCCGGGAGCGTCGAGGTCGGCGGAGGGGACGTAACCGCGTTCCTTGTCGACCACGTTCGGCAACGGCTCGCCCCGCGAGCGGCGTTCGTACAGCGCGACGAACTGCTCGCTCAGCCGGTCGCGCCACCCCACCGTGTCCCCGCTCAGATGCGGCGAGACCAGCAGCCCCGGAACGTCCCACAACGGGCTCTCCGGGCCCAGCGGTTCGTCCTCGAACACGTCGAGCGCCGCCCCCGCGAACCAGCGGCGGTTCAACGCGTCCACCAGATCGGCCTGCACCACGCTCGCCCCGCACCCCACGTTGATGAACCGCGCCGAGGGCTGGAGCAGTCCGAAGAAGCGCCGGTCGAACATCCCGCGCGTCGACTCCGTCAGCGGGGCCGCCGCGATCACCCAGTCCGCCCGCGCCGCCAGCCGGTCCAGGTCCGCCACGCCGTGGATGGTGCGCCGGGCGGTCCGCGCCACCAGCGCCACCGTGACGCCCAGGCCGTGCAGCAGCCGGGTGATCTCGCGGCCGACGGGGCCCGCGCCGACGACCACCGCCCGTGAACCGGCCACCTGCTGCCCGTCCCGGTGGTGCCAGCGCCGCTCCCGCTGGCGGGCGAGGGTGGCGGGCAGATCCTTGGCGAACGCCAGCACCAGACCCGTCACGTACTCGGCGACCGGCCGCTCGAAGATCCCCCGCGCGTGGGTGAGCACGGTGTCGGAGGCGACCAGCTCCGGGCAGAGCAGCCGGTCCACGCCCGCGCTCGCCGTGTGCACCCAGCGCGGCCGTGGCCCCGGCCCCGGCCAGGCCTTTCGTACGGCGTCCGACGCGACGTCCCACACCAGCAGCACATCGGCGGCCGGCAGCCGCTCGGCGAGCGAGGCGGCGTCCGCGTACCGTACGTCCACCCTGCCGGTGAGCCGGCCGAGCCGCGGGGACGGTTCGGCGTCGAGGACGAGCAGGACGGGATCCGGCATGGGCGGTCGGCCCTCCGCGGTGGACGTGGACACGGACGTGAACGATCGCCACGCTCGCAGCAGGCCACCCCCGCGTCAACGAGGCCCGGCCGCGCGCCCCGGCGCCCGCGNNTTCCCAGTATTCCCCCGCGCGCCCCGGCGCCCGCGCGGGGGAATACTGGGAACAGGTCGGGGCAAGAGTGACCGGTCGCGCGGTCACGGCCGCCGGAGCGTTCGCAGGGCCGCCGCGCCCGTGCCGGGGCCGCCCGCCGCGCGGCGAGCCGTCGACGCACAGGAAGGGTGGACATGACGACCGTAGGACTTCTCTACCCGGGCCACGCCGCCGAGGACGACTTCCCACGGATCGAGATCCTGCTCGACACCGACATCCGGCTGCCCCTGTTCTCCACCGAGACCGGCGAGGATGCCTACCGTCCCGACGCGCTGCGTGAGCAGGGCGCGGCCGAGCGGATCGCCGAAGGCGTGGAGGAACTGCGCCTCGCCGGGGCCGAGGCGCTGCTCTGGGCCTCCAGCGGCGGCAGCTTCGGGCTGGGCCGGGAAGGCGCCCACGAGCAGATCGCCACGCTCGCCCGGACGGCCGGGCTGCCCGCCTCCAGCACCTCCGTCGGCTTCGGCCACGCGGTACGGGAGCTCGGCGCCGGCCGGGTCGCCGTCGCCGCGCCCTACCCGGAGGACGTCACCGGGCTCTTCACCGCGTTCCTGGCGTCGGCGGGCATCGAGGTGGTGGCCGCCGCGTCCGGCGGGGCGGGCTCCTCGGCGGAGGCCGGTTCCTGGGGCCCGGACGAGGTGAAGCGGCTGGTGCGCGAGGCGGACCACCCGGACGCCGAGGTGGTGCTGGTCCCGGACACCGCGCTGCACACCGCCGCGTACGTCCCCGAGCTGGAGGAGCTGCTCGGCAAGCCTGTCCTCACGGCGAACCAGGTCACGGTGTGGGAGGGGCTGCGCCTCGCCGACCGCCGCACCTGGGCCCCGACGCTCGGCACTCTGTTCGCCACCCGTGAGCCGGTGCTGCGGCAGCTGGAGCCGAAGGGCATCGAGGTGCGGGAGTAGCGCCGCCGCGCGAGCCCGGACCTGTAGGGCCTGTCGGGAATAAAACGGAGTCGCCCTCCTGTTGTCTCTCTCCGATACGCAGACGTACGACAGCAGCACCGGGAGAGGCCGACACGTGGACGAGATCCGAGGCGACGAGACCCGCGACGACGCGAGGGGCGGCGCGAGTGACGGTGACGGGATCCGGGGCGTCGCAGCCGGAACGGCCGCCGTTCCGCTGTCCGTCCTCGACCTGGTCACCGTGGGGCAGGGCCGCACCGCGACCCAGGCCCTGCGCACCAGCGTGGACATCGCGAAGCTCACCGAGAGCCGCGGTTTCCACCGCTTCTGGGTGGCCGAGCACCACTCCATGCCCGGGGTCGCCTCGTCCTCCCCGGCCGTGATCCTCGCGCACATCGCCGCCCACACCGGGCGCATCCGCCTCGGCTCCGGCGGTGTGATGCTGCCCAACCACGCACCGCTGGTGATCGCCGAGCAGTTCGGCACCCTGGAGGCGATGGCCCCGGGCCGGATCGACCTCGGCCTCGGCCGGGCCCCCGGCACGGACGGCGCGACGGCGGCGGCCCTGCGCCGCAGCGACCGGCTCAACGAGGGCGCTGACGACTTCCCGCAGCAGCTCATGGAGCTGATCCGCTTCCTGGACGACGACTTCCCCGACGGACACCCGTACGGCCGGATCCACGCCGTGCCCGGCCCGGTCCAGGCGACCGCCGACGGCGGCGTGCAGTCCGCGCACCGGCCGCCGGTCTGGCTGCTGGGCTCCTCCGGCTTCAGCGCGCGGCTGGCCGGCACGCTCGGGCTGCCGTTCGCCTTCGCGCACCACTTCTCGGCGCAGAACACCATCCCCGCGCTCGACCTGTACCGCGAGTCCTTCCGGCCCTCCGCCGTGCTGGACGCCCCGTACGCCCTGATCGGGGTCTCGGCGCTGGCCGCCGACGACGAGCGCGAGGCCCGCCGCCAGGTGCTGACCGGCGCGCTGTCCATGGTCCGGCTGCGCACCGGCCGCCCGGGGCTGATCCCGAGCCCGGAGGAGGCGGAGGCGTACGCCTTCTCGCCGATGGAGCGGGAGTTCGTCGACGGCTGGCTCTCCAACGTCGTCCACGGCACCGCCGACGAGGTCCGCGGCGGCCTCGACGACCTGGCGAAGCGGACCGGCGCCGACGAGCTGATGATCACCGCCAACGCCCACGGCGGCGACGCGCGGCTGCGCAGCTACGACCTGATCGCGGACGCGTACGGCCTGCCCGCCGCCTAGCTGCCCCCACGGATGGTCCCGGTCAGCCCTCCAGCGGCCGGGACCCGATCAGACCGGCGATCTGCTCCGGCGCCACGGCCCGTGAGTACAGCCAGCCCTGTCCGGTGTCGCAGCCGATCCGCCGCAGCCGCTCCGCCTGCCCGGCCGTCTCCACGCACTCCGCGGTGACGGTCAGGCCCAGGCGGTGCGCCAGCTGCACCATGGCCTCCACGATCGTCTCGTCGGCCGGGCTCGGATGCGTACCGTCCTCGTACCGGAAGCCCTTCACGAACGCCCCGTCCAGCTTCAGCACGGAGACCGGCAGCCGGCTGAGGTAGGCGAGGTTGCTGTACCCCGTACCGAAGTCGTCGATGGCGATCCGTACGCCCATGTCGCTCAGCGCCTGGAGCGCCCGCAGCGGACGGCCGCCCGAGCCCATCACCGCCGACTCGGTCAGCTCCAGCTGGAGCAGCCCGGGGGCGAGCTCCGTCTCCGCCAGGATCTCGGCCACATCGGCGACCAGGTCGGAGTCCCAGACCTGCCGTACGGCGACATTGACGCTGATGAACAGCGGCGGCTCGTCCGGGTGGTCCAGCTGCCAGCGCCGCGCCTGCCGGCACGCGGTGCGCAGCACCCAGCGGCCGAGCTGGACGATCGAGCCGTCCTCCTCGGCGATCTGGACGAACCGATTCGGCGGCAGCACGCCGAACTGCGGATGGTTCCAGCGCACCAGCGCCTCGACCCCGCGCAGCACCCCGTCCGCCATCCCGACCAGCGGCTGGTACTCCAGCGTGAACTCGCCGCGCTCCACGGCGGGCCGGAGCGTGGAGGAGAGGGACTGCCGGGTCATGCGGTGGGCGTTGCGCTCCGGGTCGAACACGGTCCAGCGGGCCTTGCCGTCCGCCTTCGCCCAGTACAGCGTGGTGTCGGCGGCCTGCATCAGACCGGTGGGCGAGGTGCCCGCCGCGGTCCGCTCGACCACGCCGATCGACGCGGAGACCGAGAGCCGCTGCCCGGCCAGGTCGAACGGCTGCTGGAGCGCGGTGAGCACCGAGCGGGCCAGGTCGGTCAGCTCCTCCGTACCGGTCGAGTCCTCGACCAGGATCGCGAACTCGTCGCCGCCCAGCCGTGCCACCAGCCGGCTGCCGCCGGGGTTGCGGGAGGTGTCGTTCTCGGCGCAGTCGGTGAGCCGGGCGGCGACGGCGGCCAGCAGCCGGTCGCCGGTCCGGTGGCCCAGGGTGTCGTTGATCGCCTTGAAGCCGTCCAGGTCCAGATAGCAGAGCCCGATCCGGCCGTGCTGCCGGGGCGGCAGCGAGTCGTCCTGGTACGGCGGGGTCTCCAGGGCCGAGGCGAGCCGCTCGAAGAACAGCGTCCGGTTGGGCAGCCGGGTCACCGGGTCGTGCATCTGGAGGTGGCGCAGCCGCTCCTGGAGTTCGAGCCGGTCGCTGACGTCCGCGACCGTCAGCAGCACCCGGGCGGACTCCGCCGCCGACGCCCCGGTCATCGGTACGACGGTGATCTCGGCCCACAGCGAGCGCCCGTCGGGGTGCTTGAGGCGGCGGGTGCAGCGGAACCGGGAACGGCGGCCCAGCAGGACCTCGCGATACGCGTGCCAGGTGCGGTCGTCGGAGGCGAGGTCGAGCAGGTCGCACGCCTGCCGCCCGGCGAGGACCGCCGCCGGGGCGCCCAGCAGCCCGCCGAGCGCCTCGTTGGCGCGTACGACGTGGCCCCGGCCGTCGACGACGCCCATGGGGAGCGTGGCGGCGTTGAAGGCGGCCCGGTAGTCGCGCAGTTCTGCGGCGGTGGGACCGTCACCGGCGTCGGCACGGCAGGGGCCGGCGGGCGACGGATCCGCGCCCGCCGGGCGCGCGGGGGTGGGATCCACCGCCGCCGCATGACGCTCCGTGACCGGCGCGGAGGGCCCGCCGGAGGCCGTGCCTGCCGGGGCGCTCGGCCCTTCGGAGGTTCCGCTCACCGCTCGCTCCCGCTGTGAAGGTCGTCGTGAACTGGTGGGGTCGGACAGGCCACCGGGTGGCGGTTCCGTGAAGGGACCCGTTCCACGCGGGAAAGCGTGGTGAAGCATAGAGGGTGCCGCGTCGGCCGTTCCAGCTCGCCGTCCGGTCCGGGCCATCGAGCGGGTCCGCGCATGGCTGGTAGCAGGCGTTCCGCTTTGCCCGTTCCTGATCGGTTCTGCGCGCATCTGTCGCTTCGGATGGCTGAGCTGATCGATGGTGACGTTCCGTGAAGGTATGGGCGGCGATTTTGACCGCTGACCCGTGTGGGGCAGCACAACAGGGCGTGCCGTGGTGAAGCGGCACAGGGTGGACGGGAAGGACCGCGTTTCCCCACCCGGAGGTCGATGTGCCGTCCCGTCGCGGACCGGAGCGAGCGGAACGGCCGCCCCTGCGCAGTCTGGCCGCCGCCGCCACCTCGCTGCTGGCGCTCGCCGCCATGTCCCTCGTCGCCGGGCCCGCCGCGGCCGCCACGGGGGATGCCGCTCCCTGCGCCCTGCCCCGGACGGCGGCGCACCACTCGCTCGGCCTGAACACCTGGAACGGGTCCTATCCGCGCCCCGACCGGGGGCTCGACGCGGTCATGATCTTCCTGTCCTTCCCGGACTCCGAGCCCACGCTCACCCCCGAGACGCTCACCGCCGACCACTTTCCCGCCACCACCCGCTTCTTCGAGCGCGCCAGCTACGGCCGGTTCACCCTGCGCGCCCATCCGCAGCGGACCTGGACACCGATGCCGCGCGACTCCACCTGGTACGGCATAGAGCGCGACTGGGACGCCGAGCGGCGCACCGCCTACCTGCGCGACGCCATCGACGCCGCCGACCCGGAGGTGGACTTCTCCCGGTACGACGTCGTCTACCTGGTGGCCGATCCGGACGCCCCCGGCGTCGACTCCGACGCCACCAAGGTCGTCAACTTCGAGCGGCCGCTGCGCGCCGACGGCAGCGACATCCGGCGCGTGGTCACGGTCTTCGAGCAGCACCCGCCCGACCGCAACGTCCTCGCCCACGAGACCGGGCACGTCTTCGACCTCGCCGACCTCTACCACCGGCCCACCGACGGCAAGGGCGACTGGGACACCCATGTCGGCGACTGGGACGTCATGGGCAGCCAGTTCGGCCTCGCCCCCGACCTGTTCGGCTGGCACAAGTGGAAGCTCGGCTGGCTCGGCGGCCGCCAGGTCGTCTGTGTCCAGGGCTCGGCCGACCTCACCCTGGAACCGGTCGCCGCCGCCCCGGTGCCCGGCGGGTCGATCGGCACCCGGCTCGCCGTCGTCCGTACCGGCAGCGACAGCGCCCTGGCCATCGAGGCCCGCAGCGCCACCGGGAACGACCGGGGCACCTGCGCCGAGGGCATCCTGATCTACCGCGTCCGCAGCGGTACGGCCTCCGGCGGCGGACCCGTCGAGGTGGTCGATACCCATCCGAACACCGGGGCCTGCTGGGACCGCTCCGTCTACCCGCCGCTGGCCGACGCCCCGCTCGGGGTCGGGGAGACCTTCACGGTGCCGGGCGCGGGCACCCGCGTCGAGGTCGCCGACCGCACCCCGTCCGGCTCCTGGACCGTCCGGATCACCACCGGCGTCTGACCGCACCGCCCGGCGCCGGAACACGAAGAAGCCCCCCGCTTCCGCGAGGGGCTTCTTCCGTCGGTGCGCCGTCAGGGACTCGAACCCCGGACCCGCTGATTAAGAGTCAGCTGCTCTAACCAACTGAGCTAACGGCGCCTGCTGACGTCGTAGACATTAGCATCCTGATCCGCCCGAGGAAAAATCGTCTGTGCGGCACCCCGGGAGGCGGCGGACCGGCTCACCCGCACACAGGCCCAGAGCAGCACATCGGGTCCCGGCAGCCAGGGGTTACGGGTGTCGGGGGCGACCACCCAGCGCGGACCGCCGTCGGACGAAGGGCAGGTCAGCGGCGGTACGGTCACGGCGTCACCGGTGCCGTGACAGAGCAGTGGCGGCACCTCGCCGCGCCGCTCGCCGGGGCCCGCCGCACCACC
>MUNB01000528.1 GCA_002154345.1 Streptomyces griseus | reverse complement strand
TCCGGGACGACCGGCCGCCCGAAGGCGGCGGATGTTGTCGGCGGGCGGCCGGTCGTCCCGGAGCATGAGGTCCAGCAGGACGACGTCCGGCGGCGCCCAGGGGCCCGCGAGCAACTCGTCGACGGTGGCCGCGCACGCGACGAGGTCCAGCTCCTCGACTCCCGCGAACCACGACCGGATGCCGTCGCGCAGCATCCGGTCGTCGTCCACCACGGCGACGGTGATCACCCCGGCCATCTCAGCTCCACGCGGACACCCTCGCCGGGGGCGCTGTCCACGAAGGCCCGGCCGCCCACGCCGCGCATCCGGGCGTACACGGAACGGTCGAGCCCGATCCCGCCGGTGGCCTGCCGGACGGGACCGACCGGCCCCTCCGGTCCGCCCGACACCCCCGGTCCGGCGGCTCCGCCCGATGCCCTCGGTCCGGCGGCTCCGCCCGCATCGTCCGGTCCGCCGGGTCCGCCCGCTCCTTCCGGCCCGGCGGATCCGGTGTCGAAACCCCGGCCTCGGTCGACCACGGTGACGATCAGCCGGCCGGAGTCGCCGACGGCGGTCAGGAAGGCGTGCCCCGTACCGGCGTGGCACCGTACGTTGTTGAGGGCTTCGGTCGTGGCCCGTGCCATGGCCAGCGCTATCTCGCCGGGCACGGCGGGCGGCTCGTGGTAGCGGGCGGTCACCCGCAGTCCCAGCGCTTCGGCGGCGCGTACGGACTCTTCGAGTGCGGCCCGCACCTCGGAGGCCGGCTCACGGTCGTCCGCCTGCTCGACCAGCCTCCTCAGGTACGCGGCCTCCCGCGCGCAACGCTCGCGCATCATCGAGGTGTTGGCATCGACGCCGCCGCGGGCGATGGCCGTCAGCGTGGCGAGGACGGTGTCGTGCAGGGCGTTGTGATGGGCGACGCGCTCCGCGAACCTGGCCCGCTGCGCCTCCGCGGCCAGCGCCCGCCGGTTGGCCGAATCGACCTGCTCGCCCTGCCGGCAGAGGTACCAGGTGAGCACCCAGGACACGACGGCGGAGAAGACCAGGGCGTTCAGATGGGCGCCGGTCACGGCGGCGTCCGCCGCCACCATGAGGTACCCGGCGAGATGGGTGGCCACCAGCAGGGCCACGGCGACGGCGAGGAGGCGCGCTCCGAAGGCGACGGCGGCCATCGCCGAGGCCGATCCGCCCAGGAGCATGACCCAGGCGACCGATTCCTGGGTGCGGGCCCCGCCCCAGGCGTACGCGCCGAAGGGCAGCAGGCAGCCGATCACCAGGACGTCGAGTCCCACGACCCAGGGAACGAGCCGCCGGTGCCGGGCCGCCATGAACCAGATGAGCGCGGTGGACGCGATCGCGGCACTCAGAGCCAGCCACGGGAACAGGCGGTCGCGCTGGTGCTGCGCGACCACGACGCCCCCGGCGACCAGGTGGCTGCCGCGATACAGCGCGGTGGCGATGACCATGGTCTTCCGGGCCCGGTGCAGCCCGGTTTCGGTTCTGTCGATCCGACGGCCCCCCTTGATCGCAACCCCCCAGAACGGGTGGTGCACCGGCCCCTCGGCGCACCGCTAACGTCACCCGTGGCGATCGGGGGATCGCCCGCGGCCACGATAGGCAGAGGTGGCCGAGGACGGTCCGCGATTCCCGGACAACTCGGCAGATCTTTCGATGCGCCCTGGCCGAAACACATATGACCGCTCGTCACATCAGATCATCGCCACTTCCGCACCGCGCACCGGCTCCGCCCGGACCGTCAGGGTCCTGCCACCCCACCGCACCGGCAAGGAAGGATCGCCCGTGAGCACCGACCGCGACGAACACGACGGCGGCAGCTTCTTCGCGCTGGACACCGGCCTGCTGCCCGGCATCGTCGAAGGGGTGCTGCACCGGCGCGGTGCGACGCAATGGACGGTCGAGCAGGGGGAGTTCTGGTGCTCGGTCCGGCCGCGCGGCCACCGGAGCGGCGAGCAGGGCTGGAAGCTGCACCTGTCGGCCACACCGCTGTCCGCGGCCCTGGTCCTGGCGGTGGCGGCCGACGTCCTGGTGGAGGAACGGGCCTCGTTCAAGTTCGCGGGGGCCCTGGACCGGGTCGCCCTGCTGACGGGCGGGCGCGCCGACCGCGGTGGCGGCGGCAAGTTCATCACGGTCTACCCCGACGACCCGGAGCTGTTCCGCCGGCTGGCCCGGCGGCTGCACGCGGCGACGCTGGGACTGCGCGGCCCCCGCATCCTCTCGGACCGGCCGTACGCCCCGGGCAGCCTCGTCCACTACCGCTACGGGGTGTTCGGCGGGGTGCGGACGACGACGAACGACGGGGACACGGACGTACGGCTGCGCAACCCCGGCGGCGGGCTGGAGAAGGACCGGCGTCAGGCCTGGGTCACCACCCCCGCGTGGGCGCCGCCGCCGTTCCCGGAACCGGCGGCTTCCCCGGAGCCGACGGCTTCTCCGGAGACCACGCCGGGCCCGTCGCAAGAGCAGGAGAAGGAGCAGGAGAAGGAGCCGACCGGACCGCGGAAGCGGACACCGACGCGGACACCGGGGAGGAAGTCCGTTCGCCTCAACGGCCGTTACGTGGTCGCCAAGGCGATCCGGCACGCCTTCAAGGGCGGGGTGTATCTCGCGACCGACGAGACCACCGGACGTCAGGTCGTGGTGAAGGAGGCGCGGGCGCACGTGGGCGTCCGTATGGACGGCACCGACCTCCAGGACACCCTGCGCCACGAGGCCGAGATGCTGGAGGCGCTGGCCCCGCTGGGCTTCACTCCGGCCGCGATCGAGTTGTTCGCCCAGGGCGGCAACCTGTTCCTGGCCCAGGAGTTCGTGCCGGGGCGGACGCTGCGCGACCGGCTGGTGGAGCACCCGGTGCGGGACCTCGCGGAGTTCCTGGCCCTCGGCCGCCAGATCGTGGACATCGTGGCGGCCGTCCACGGCACCGGGCGGGTGCTGCGCGACCTCTCGCCGAACAACCTGATGGTCACGCCGGAAGGCCGGGTCCGGCTCATCGACGTCGAGTACCTGGCCCCCGAGGGCGTCCCGGTCCGCCGCGGGTACACCCCCGGCTATGTCGGCCCCGAGGTGTCCTCGCTGCGGGACTACGACTTCACGGCTCCCACGTACGCGGGCGATCTCTACGGCCTCGGCGCGGTGCTGCTCCACCTGGCGACGGGTGTCGACATGCTCCTGGTCCCCGACGACCGCCCGATCGGCGACCGTACGCAGGCCCTGATCACGGCGGCGGTCGCCGATCACGCCTGGGCCGCACCGCTTCTTCCCCTGCTCCTCGCCCTCTGCGCCCCGCTCCCCGAGGAACGCTGGGAGCCGCCCCGGGTACGGAAGGCTCTCGCGGAGCTGCCCGGAACCGGCCACCGGCCCACCGGCGGAGGGAGCGGAGAGACCGGCGGAACCCGGGTGACGGGCCCGGGCGCCACCGGTGGGAGCGGCGTTCCGGCCCTGTCCGGCGAGGAGCGCGAGCGGCTGATCGCCGATGGCATCGCGTACCTGCTCCGCACCCGTCCCGGCAGCGGCGGACACCTCTGGGACGTCAGCGCGTTCGGCGCGACCACCGACCCGCTGAACGTCCAGTACGGCTCGGCCGGCGTCCTCGCCGTGCTCACCCGGGCCGCGGCGGCGGGCGCGGGGCCCGACGTCCGGCGCGGGGTGGCGGAGCTGACGGAGTGGACACGGCGGCGTCTCGCCGGTCTTCCCACCGGCCGGACACCCGACGGAACGCTCCTGCCCGGGCTGCACTTCGGCCGCTCCGGCACGGCCTGGGCGCTGCTCGACGCGGCCCTGCTGCTGGGCGACGAGGACGTCGCCGCCGAGGCGTCCGCACTGGCGCGCGCGGTCCCCGTCGACTGGCCCAACCGGGACATCTGCCACGGGGCGGCGGGGGCCGGCATGACCCAGCTGCACTTCTGGCGGACGACGGGTGATCCGGTCTTCCGCGACCGGGCGGTCGCCTGCGCCGACGCGATCATCGCGGCGGCCGAGGATCACCCCGCCGGGGTGATCTGGCCCGTCCCGGCCGCCTTCGACTCGAACCTCGCCGGAGCCCGCCACTACGGGTTCGCCCACGGCATCGCGGGGATCGGCGCGTTCCTGCTGGCCGCCGGGGTGGCAGCGGAACACGAGGGGCTCCTCTGGGCGGCCGGCCGGGCGGGCGACACCCTGGTGAACCTGGCCCGGTTCGAGCACGGCCGGGCGGTCTGGCCGGCCGGGGACCGGGACGCCGACGGACCGGTGGGGCAGACGCACTGGTGCAGCGGCTCCTCGGGCATCGGCACGTTCCTGGTCCGGCTCTGGGCCCGGACCGGCGACGAACGCCACCGGGAGGCGGCCGTACAGGCGGCGGCCGGAGTGCGGGAGGCCATGTGGCTCTCCTCCCCCGCCGCCTGCCACGGACTCGCCGGGAACGCGGAGTTCCTGCTCGACATGTCCGCCGCGCTCGACGACCCCCGGTACCGCGACCGGGCCGGGGAGCTGGCCGCGTGCATCCACACCCGTGCCGTCCGGCGCGACGGCCTGCTGGTGGTGCCCGACGAGTCGCTGGAGGCGGTCACGGGCGGCTACCAGACCGGTGTCGCCGGAACGGTCGGCATGCTGCTGCGCCTGCGGGACGGGGGCCCGCGGCTCTGGATGCCGGACACCCCGGAACTCTTCGCGCCCGCCGACCGGCACCCGCGTACCGCGGTGGGGGTGCGATGACCCGGCGGCCGGAGCGCATCAGCTTCCGCTTCTCGGCACGGTCCCGGTTCGCCGCCTGTCTGGTGGCCACGGCCGACGGCGCGCTGGCCCCGGGGTGGTGGGACCTCGACGGCACGCACCCTCCGTACGCCGGTGGCCCGCCCCGCTACCGGGAGGGCGCCCCGGCGGAGACCACCGCCACCCAGGTGCTGCCGACCGAGGACGGCGGGCTGCTGCGACTGCGCGGCGCGGCGGGCTCCGGTCGCCACCTGCTCCTGCTGTCCCGCCCCGCGCCCGCCTCGGCCGCGGCCACGGCCACCGGGACTTCGCTCGCCGGGCCCCGGGTGCCGTACTCGGCCGAGCGCGAACTCAGGGGCCCGTCCCCGGCCGGGCCCGGGCTCAAGGACCCGGCCCCGCCCGAGGAGTTGGCCGTCGAGGCGCGGGGCCTGCGCCTGGTGCCCGGCGGGCCGCCCGGCACGCTCGCGCTGGCGGTGGAGACCACCCACGACGGCCGTACCCGCGTCCGGCGGGTCCGTTCCACGCCACTGCGGCTGAGCGATCCCGTGATCCTGCCGGGCCGGGTGACCGCCCTCCTGCCGCTGGACGGCACGGGCCGCCGCTACGCCACGGACCTCGAAGGTCCGGACGGATACCGCCCGGTCTCCCTCGACCTGCGCGACGGGACGTGGCACGCTCTCCCGTCGCCGGCGAACGGCCGCATCCACCGGCTGCTGCTCTCGGCACCGGCCTCGGGGCTGCTGCTGACGGCGAGCGACCCCGGCGACGGGCGGCTGCGCATCGCCCACGCCGCCCTCGGCGACCGGACCCGGCTCAGCTTCCCGGACCGGCTCAACTCCCTGGACGGCGCGGTCCTTCCGCTGGCCGCCGACCCGGCGGGTGAGCGGGTGGCGCTGCGGGTCACCCGGGGCGCGCGGGCCCGCCTCTTCCTGTACGACGTGGGGGCGGACCGGCCCCGGCCCGCCGCGCTGCCGCCGGGCGCGTTCCACCCCGTCGCCGGCTGGAGCACGGGCGGGCTGCGCGTCGTGTACGCGACCCCGGACCGCCCCGCCGACCTGGTCACCGTCCCGGACACCGCCGCGCACCCCGACCCCGCCTCGTACGACGTCCCGTCCAGCAGCCTCGGAGCGCCCTCCAACACCCCTGACACAGAAGGGACTTCCCACGCCGCGACCGAGTGGTTCGCCACCCCGTCCGGGCGGTTCGAGGCCGTCGTCCTGGGCGACCGGCGCACCGCGCCCACCGTCGTCGTCGCGCTGCACGGCGGCCCGGAGGACCACTGGACGCTCGGCCACGACCCGGTGCTCGCGCGGCTGTCGGACGCCGGGGCGGCGGTGGTGGCCCCCAACCAGCGCGGCAGCACCGGCTACGGCCGGGCCCACGCGGAGGCGATCCACGGCGCCTGGGGCGTGCCCGACCTCGCGGACATCCGCTCCCTGGTCCGTACGCTCACGGAGCAGCGCCCGCCGGACGCCGAACCGCCCGTGCTCCTCGGCACCAGCTACGGGGGCTTCCTCGCGCTGCTGGCGGTGTGCGCCGACCCGTACGCCTGGGCACGCTGCGCGGTGATCGCCCCGTTCCTGTCCGCGCGCGGACTGCGCGAGCGGTCGTCGCCCGCCGTGCGCGCCCTGATCGACCGGCACGGCCTGGGCGAGCCGCCGGACGACGACCTCGGCCCCCGGGACGTCGAACGCCTCGCCCACCGCATCCGCGTACCGCTGCTCGCCCTGCACGGCTGTGACGACCCCGTCGTGCCGGTGGACGAGACGCGTCGGCTGCGCCAGGCCCTGGCGCGGGCGGGCGGCCCGCAGCGCGCACTCGCACCCCACGACTGCCTCGACATCCCGGGAGCGGGCCACCATCCGCTCCAGGAGCGGGGCGGCGCCGGACTCACCGACCGGCTGGTGAGCTTCCTGACGGCCCGGGCCCCGGACCGCCGCCGCACCCTCGCTCCCTCTGAACTCACGGTCGCCGACGCGGCCGTGCGACACCGCCGGTCCCCGGCGGTGTTCGGGCACATCACTCACGACGAAAGGACACCACCATGATCGACAACACCATGACCGTCGACGTCGACGAGCTGCAGACCCTGGAGGGCGAGGAGTCCGTCGCGCTGGCCGGCTGCACCCGGACGTGTACCTGGACCTGCTCCATCACCAGCATCGAGCAGCAGTAGCAGCCGTGCGCCGGACGGGCCCCTCCCGGGCCCGTCCGGCGCACGCCGTGTCTCCCGTACGCACGACTCACCGCGATCCGTGCCCGTCACCCGTGCCCGCCCGCCCCCGGGCGGGAGCCACGGACGGCCGGAAGGAGTTCGATGACGTCTCCCCGGCGACTGGTGTGGGACGCGACCGCCCGGACGCGTGGCTGGTTCGTCCTCGCCTCCGCCACAGCCGTCCTGGGGTCGGCCGGCACGCTGGCGTTCCCCTGGGCCATGGCGCGGGCCCTGGACGCGGTCGTCGCCCGGCGGTCCGTCACCGGTCCCGTCCTCGTGTGCGCCGCACTCCTCGCCCTCGTCGTCACCACCGGTGCCCTTCAGACCCTCGCCAACGGGGGGTACGGCTCCGGCACGGTGGCCGCCCTCCGCCGGTCCCTGGCCCGGCGCGCCCTGGACGCCGGGGTGCCGGGGACGGCGGACTTTCCCGCCGGGGACCTCGCGGGGCGGCTCTCCGCGGGGTGCGCGCAGGCCGGGTCGGCCGGTGTCACGCTGGTCACCGCTTCGACGGCGGTGCTCACCTCGCTCGGCGGGGTGGTCGCGCTGTGGCTGCTCGACTGGCGGATCGGGCTCTGCTTCTCGCTGGGCGTACCGCCGTTGGCGCTCATCGCCCGGATGTTCATGAACCGCGGCTCGGGGCTGTTCCTCCGGTACCAGGAGACCCAGGGAAGGATCTCCGCCCTGCTCCTGGAGGCGCTCGGCGGGGCCCGGACCATCGGCGCGAGCGGCACGGCGGCGGCCGAGACCCGCCGGGTCCTGGATCCTCTCCCGGAACTGTCCCGCACCGGGCACCGCGTCTGGGCGCTCCAGCGGGACACCGGGTGGCAGGTGGGCCTGCTGATCCCGGCCGTGGAGGTGCTGGTGCTCTGTGCCGGAGGTCTCGCCCTGCTCCGCGGTGACATCAGTGCGGGCGAACTCGCCGCGGTCGTCGGCTACACGGCGCTCGCGATGGCCGCGCTGGACCAGCTCGACGCCCTCTTCGCGCTCGGCATGTCGGCCGCCGGTGCGCGCCGGGTCGCCGAGGTCGTCGACCAGCCGGTCCCGGCCCCCGGCACCCGCGCGCGCCCGGCGGGCGGCTCCGGCACGGTGACCCTGTCGGGGGTGACGGTCCGTTCGGGCGCCCGGACCGTCCTGGACGCCGTGGACCTCGTCGTCCCGGCGGGCACGGCGCTCGCGGTGGTCGGCCGGTCCGGGGCGGGCAAGAGCACCCTGGCGGCGCTGATCGGGCGACTGCGGGAGCCCGACGGGGGCCTGGTCGCCATCGACGGCGTACCGCTGCGGGAGCTGAGCCCCCAGGCCCTGCGCGCCGCCGTCGGCTACGCCTTCGAGCGGCCCGCGCTGCTGGGCACGACGGTGGCCGGGATGATCGCCTTCGCCCGCCCGGACGCCTCCCACGAGGAGGTGACGGCGGCTGCCGCGTCCGCCCGGGCGGACGACTTCATCGCCCGCCTCCCCCATGGCTACGACACCCCGCTCACGGAGGCACCGCTCTCCGGCGGAGAGGTCCAACGCCTGGGGCTCGCCCGGGCGTTGGTCCACGATCCGGCGGTGGTCGTCCTGGACGACGCGCTGTCGAGCCTGGACACCGCCACGGAGGCACGGGTCGGCTCCGCGCTCGCCTCGGCCTGGTCGGGCCGCACCCGGGTGCTGATCGCCCACCGGGTGTCGACCGCCGCGCGGGCCGACCTGGTGGCCTGGCTGGAGGACGGCCGGGTCCGCGCCCTGGGCCCGCACGCGGATCTGTGGCAACTCGACGACTACCGGGCCCTGTTCGCGGCGAGCACCGGCCCGGAGACCGCCCCGGACCGCGATACGGGGTCCGGAGCCGAAGCGTGGACCGGCCGGGACACGCCCCCGCACACGAACCCGCACGCCCAGGAGCCGGTATGAGCGAGGCAGCCCCGCGCCCCATCGACCGGCACCTGTTCGCCGGGCTCCTGCGCCGGCACCGTGGGGCGGCGGTCGCGGTGGCGGGATGGTCGCTGCTGGAGGCGGTTCCGGCCCTCGCCTCAGGGCTGCTCGTCGCCGCCGCCCTGGACCGGGGCTTCCTCGCGGAACGGCCCGCCGAAGGCTTCTTCTGGATCGGCCTGCTCGGGGCCGCGATGGTCTTCCGCGCCCTGATGACCCGGACCCTGACACCGTGGCTGGGGCGGATCGTGGAACCGCTGCGGGACGACCTGGTGACGGCGGTGGCAGCGGGGGCCGTGCAGCGCGCGGCGGCGGGGGCCCGGGACACGGCGGGCGCGGGCGTGGCCCGGCTGACGGTCCAGGTCGAGACCGTGCGGTCGCTGGTGTCCGCCCTGCTGCGCTCGGCCCGGCAGCTGGGCGTCTCCCTGCTGATGGCGTTCGTGGGCCTGGCCGCCCTGTCCGCCCCGGTGGCGGCGCTCACCCTGCCCCCGGTCCTGCTCACCCTGCTCCTCTGCGTCCCTCGCCTCCGCGTCCTCGCCCGCCGCCAGCGCCGCCAACTGCGGGCGGAGGAGCGCCTCACGGGCGTCGCGGGCGAGACCTTCGACGGCATCCGGGACGTCGTCGCGTGCGGCGCCCGGGACCGGGTGGCCGACGAGCTGTCCGCCCGGATCACCGACCACCGGGACGCGGCCAGGGCGGTTGCCCGGACCGCGTCGGCCAACACCCTGCTGGTGTCGCTGGGCAGTCATCTCCCGCTGCTGGTCCTGCTGTTGTCGGCCTCACGGCTCCTGGACAGCGGTGCGCTGTCGGTGGGCGAACTGCTGGGCGCGACCAGCTACCTGGTCAGCGGAGTGGCTCCGGCCCTGCGCTCGCTCGTCGCCGTACTCGGCTCCTGGGGCGTGCAACTGGCGACCGTACTGAGCCAGTTGAGCCGCTCGACACGTGAAGCGCGGCCCGGCCCCCCGGGGGGTCAAGGCC
>MUNB01000527.1 GCA_002154345.1 Streptomyces griseus | reverse complement strand
GCACGGTGGGGTCGTACGGGCTGGGGGCCTGTACGACCCCACCGTGCATGGGGCCGCACTTCAACCCCTCCGGCGTCTGCCGTCCAGCCCCTCCGGCGTTTGAGGAGCGGGATCCGGGGCGGAGCCCCGGTTACGACGTCCGTGCCGCGGGAGCCCCCCGCCGGCACCGCCCCGCCGCCGCCGCGGCGAACCGCCCCAACGCCTCCTCCTTGCCGCAGGGATACGCCCCCAGAGCCGTCTGCCGGGCCACGATGCGCCGCTCGGCCCGCATCAGCCGCCAGCCGCGCCGCAGCAGGAACGGCACCGACTTGCGGCCCTCGCGCAGATCGCGCACCAGCCGGCGGCGGAACGTCGTGGACGGCCGCCCGCGCAGGCACAGCGCGTCCGCCAGCAGCCCCAGCTCCTGGCAGCGCCGCACGATGTCCGCCGCGAAGATGCCCTCCGCCACGAACAGCGGCGACCGCTCGATGTGGAAGGTCTCGTGGCCCGTGCGGGAGCTGGTGGCGATGTCGTACACCGGAACGTCCGTACGGCCGCACCGGCACAGCTCGGCGATGGCGGCCACCGCCGCCTCCGCGTCCCAGGACGCGACGGAGTCCCAGTCGATGTCCGTGGAGCCGGACACCCGCGGCAGCGTCGGGTCCCCCGTCTCCTTGTAGAAGTCGTCGAGGCGCAGCACCGGAAGGCCGGTGCGGGCGGCCAGCACGGACTTGCCGGAGCCGGAGGGGCCCGCGAGCAGCACGACGCGGGTCGGGATCGGTTGGGAACTCACAGAACAGAAGTGTGAGGCATTGACCCGCGCAGGGGACCCCTCGGGCCTCCTGTTGGTATCCAGCATCACACCTCAACTACTCTGCGCGTACGGACGATTACCCGACCAGGTTCGATCAGGTGGAAAACATGGCACTTCATGCACGTAAGCCCGAACGTCGCGCCCTGCTGCGCGCCGGTCTGACCTTCACCGCGCTGGGGGCCGCCCTGGGGGCCGGTGCGGGCGCCGCGCAGGCCGTCCAGCTGCCCGCCGCGGCCGAGGTCCCGGAGCAGGGCGTCTCGGCCCTCCAGGCGGTCGGCGAGACGGCCGGGCCCGCGGTGACCAGCGCGCTCGGGACCTCGCTGGCCAGCAGCGTCGCCCCGATCACCGACCTCCAGCTGGACCCGCTTGCCAACACCGGCGTGGACCCGCTGGACAACGCCGTGGGCACGCAGATCGCCGACTTCAAGCCGGTGACCACGGCGATCGTCACCGACCCGATCACCAGCGGCGGCGCGCTGAGCGACCTGCCCGTGGTGGGGTCGGTGACCAAGCTCGTCACCGGCTGACCCACGCGGACGCGCGCACGGACACGGCGAACGGGGCCGCCCGGGGTGGAGGGCGGCCCCGCTCGGGTGCCTGTGGCGCGGTCCTTCCTCAGTACGAGGAGCCCGCGGCCCCCAGTGCGCCCGTCGGGTGCCAGACCGTCTTCGTCTCCAGGAACGCCGTCAGGCGGTGCGTGCCGGGGGAGGCCTGCCAGTCTGTGGAGTCCGAGGCCTCGTCCGCGTCCACAGGCTGTGGACGGAGAACGCGCTTCAGGTTGTCCGCCGCCGCGATCTCCAGCTCCTTCGCCAGCGCGGTGTCCGCGCCGGTCAGGTCGATCGCGTTGACGTCCTGGTGGGCGGCGAGCGGGGCCGCGAGCTCCGCCGTGACGCCCGACAGGATGTTGACCACGCCGCCGGGCACGTCCGAGGTGGCCAGCACCTCGCCCAGCGACAGCGCCGGCAGCGGGGCGTCCGCCGAGGCGATGACGACCGCCGTGTTGCCGGTCGCGATGACCGGGGCGATCACCGAGACCAGCCCCAGGAACGACGACTTCTGCGGTGCGAGGACCGCGACGACGCCCGTCGGCTCCGGGGTGGAGAGGTTGAAGAACGGGCCCGCGACCGGGTTGGCCCCGCCCGCGATCTGGCCGATCTTGTCGGTCCAGCCCGCGTACCAGACCCAGCGGTCGATCGCGGCGTCCACCACGGCCGCCGCCTTGGACTTCGACAGTCCCTCGGACGCGGCCACCTCTCGGACGAACTGGTCCTTCCGGCCCTCCAGCATCTCCGCGACGCGGTAGAGGACCTGACCCCGGTTGTACGCGGTCGCGCCCGACCAGCCGCCGAACGCCTTGCGCGCGGCCACGACCGCGTCGCGCGCGTCCTTGCGCGACGACTTCGGCGCGTTGGCCAGCCACTGGCCCTTGGAGTCCGTCACCTCGTACACCCGGCCGCTCTCGGAGCGGGGGAACTTGCCCCCGACGTACAGCTTGTAGGTCTTGAAGACGCTCAGACGGTTCTGATCAGACATCGAGGTACGCCTCCAGGCCGTGGCGACCGCCCTCGCGGCCGAAGCCCGACTCCTTGTAGCCGCCGAACGGCGACGTCGGGTCGAACTTGTTGAACGTGTTGGCCCAGACGACGCCCGCGCGGAGCTTGTTCGCCACCGCGAGGATGCGGGAGCCCTTCTCCGTCCAGATGCCGGCCGAGAGCCCGTACTGACTGTTGTTGGCCTTGGCGACCGCCTCGTCCGGGGTGCGGAACGAGAGCACCGAGAGCACCGGGCCGAAGATCTCGTCACGGGCCACCGTGTGGGCCTGGGTGACGTTGGTGAAGAGCGTCGGCGCGAACCAGTAGCCCGACGAGGGCAGTTCGCACGGCGCGCTCCAGCGCTCCGCGCCCTCCGCCTCGCCGGTCTCCACCAGGGAGGTGATCCGGGCCAGCTGCTCGGCGGAGTTGATCGCGCCGATGTCGGTGTTCTTGTCCAGCGGGTCGCCCAGGCGCAGCGTGGAGAGCCGGCGCTTCAGCGCGTCCAGCACCTCGTCCTGGACCGACTCCTGGACCAGCAGCCGGGAGCCCGCGCAGCAGACCTGGCCCTGGTTGAAGAAGATGCCGGTGACGATGCCCTCGACGGCCTGGTCGATCGGGGCGTCGTCGAACACGATGTTCGCGCCCTTGCCGCCCAGCTCCAGCGTGACCTTCTTGTCCGTGCCCGCGACGGAGCGCGCGATGGCCTTGCCGACGGCGGTCGAACCGGTGAAGGCGACCTTGTCGACGTCCCTGTGCGTGACGAGGGCCTCGCCCGCGTCCCCGTACCCCGTGAGGATGTTGACGACACCCTTCGGCAGCCCGGCCTGGCGGCAGATGTCCGCGAAGAACAGCGCGCTCAGCGGCGTCGTCTCGGCGGGCTTCAGCACCACCGTGTTGCCGGTGGCCAGCGCCGGGGCGATCTTCCACGCGAGCATCAGCAGCGGGAAGTTCCACGGGATGACCTGGCCGGCCACGCCCAGCGGACGGGGGTTCGCCCCGTACCCCGCGTGGTCCAGCTTGTCGGCCCAGCCCGCGTAGTAGAAGAAGTGCGCGGCGACCAGCGGGAGGTCCGCGTCGCGGGTCTCCTTGATCGGCTTGCCGTTGTCCAGGGTCTCCAGAACGGCCAGCTCGCGGCTGCGCTCCTGGATGATCCGGGCGATCCGGAACAGGTACTTCGCGCGCTCGGAGCCGGGCAGCTCCGACCACTTCTCGAACGCCTTCCGTGCCGCCTTCACGGCCCGGTCCACGTCCGCCGCGCCCGCCCGGGCGACCTCGGAGAGGACTTCCTCGCTGCTCGGCGAGACGGTCTTGAAGACCTTGCCGTCGGCGGCCTCGGTGAACTCGCCGTCGATGAACAGCCCGTACGACGGGGCGATGTCGACGACGGAACGGGACTCCGGCGCCGGTGCGTACTCGAATGCGGATGCCATGGCTATCAGTCCACCGTCACGTAATCGGGGCCGGAGTAACGGCCGGTGCTGAGCTTCTGGCGCTGCATCAGCAGGTCGTTGAGCAGGCTGGACGCGCCGAACCGGAACCAGTGCGGGTCCAGCCAGTCCTCGCCCGCCGTCTCGTTCACCAGGACCAGGAACTTCACCGCGTCCTTGGTGGTGCGGATGCCGCCGGCCGGCTTCACACCGATCTGTACGCCGGTGGCCGCCCGGAAGTCGCGCACGGCCTCCAGCATGAGGAGCGTGTTGGCCGGGGTGGCGTTGGTGGCCACCTTGCCGGTCGAGGTCTTGATGAAGTCCGCGCCCGCCAGCATCCCGATCCAGGAGGCCCGGCGGATGTTGTCGTACGTGGACAGCTCACCGGTCTCGAAGATCACCTTGAGCCGGGCGGACCCGCACTCCGCCTTCACGGCGAGGATCTCCTCGTAGACCTTCAGGAACCGGCCGGAGAGGAACGCCCCCCGGTCGATCACCATGTCGATCTCGTCGGCCCCGGCCGCCACGGCGTCGCGGACGTCCGCGAGCTTGACGTCCAGCGCGGCGCGGCCCGCCGGGAAGGCGGTCGCCACGGACGCCACCTTCACACCGGAACCGGCCAGCGCGGCGGCGGCGGTGGCCGCCATGTCGGGGTAGACGCAGACCGCGGCGGTGCGCGGGGTCGTGCGGTCGGTCGGGTCGGGGTTGACGGCCTTGGCGGCGAGAGCCCGGACCTTGCCCGGGGTGTCCGCGCCTTCCAGCGTCGTCAGGTCGATCATCGAGATGGCGAGATCGATGGCGTACGCCTTGGCCGTCGTCTTGATCGAACGGGTTCCGAGGGAGGCGGCGCGCGCTTCGAGGCCGACGGCGTCGACGCCGGGCAGCCCGAACAGGAAGCGGCGCAGCGCACTGTCGGACGCCGTCGCGTCGGAAAATGCGGGAGCAGTGGTGGGCATGGTCACCACATGAGCATATCTACGCGCGTAGCGACCTGTACAGGGGGCCGGGCCATCCGTGCGATCCGCCCCGGGGACGCGAGCGCGGGCGGGCGCTCCGCCGAGGCGGACGCCCGTCAGGCAGAATCGGCCCCATGACGAGCCCCACACCTCCCGCAGAGCCGCTCCACGGCGACCGGACCTACCGTTCCGTGGCCGCACTGGTCTGCGGGTCGCTGCTGCTTCTGCTGATCGCCTGGATGGCCGGGGACGCCATGATCCGGGGCGAGGGCCGGACGCCGTGGCTCGCGGCGGCCGCGCTGCTCCTCGTGGTGCCGCTGGTCGTGGCGTTCACGCTGCGGCCCGCCGTCTTCGCGAACGACGAGCGCATCCGGATCCGCAACCCGTTCCGGACGATCCGGCTCCCCTGGACCGAGGTCGCCGACGTACGCGCCTCGTACTCCTCCGAGCTGCTCGCCCAGGACGGCACGAAGTACCAGCTGTGGGCGATCCCCGTCTCGCTGCGCGCCCGCAAGCGCGCGGCGCGCAGCGCGGCCCGCGCGGCCCACGACGACCCCTACGGCCGTACGTCGGTCAGCGCCGACGTCCGTGACACCGCCGCGCGCACCGCCTCCGCCGACCAGACCGTCCGCGACCTGCGGGACATCGCCGAGCGGGCCGGTGACACGACCCCCGAGGGCGCGGACCGGGGCTCGGTGCGCTGGGCGTACGAGGTGATCGCCCCGGCCGTCGCGGGCGCCGTCCTGCTGGTGGTGCTGGGGGCGACCGGCTGAGGCCGACGCCGTCGAACGCCGAAGGGCCGGCACACCTCCCGGGTGTTCCGGCCCTTCGGCGTGAAAGCGGTCCGTCAGATCCCCGCCGCCGCCGCGAGGTCCCGCTTGATCCCGGCCAGCAGCTCCGCGCCCCGGGCCCGCGCGGCGGGCAGCCCGGCCGCGTCCGCCACCGGGACGACGACCTCCAGGTAGCACTTCAGCTTCGGCTCGGTGCCGCTCGGGCGGACGATCACCCGGGCGCCCTCCAGGTGGTAGCGCAGCCCGTCGGTGGGCGGCAGCCGGTCCGTGCCCTGCGACAGGTCCTCGGCCGAGGTGACGGCGAGTCCGGCCAGCGCGGTCGGCGGCTGCTCACGGAGCCGGGCCATGGCGTCCGCGATGACCGACAGGTCCTCCACCCGCACCGAGAGCTGGTCGGTGGCGTGCAGGCCGTGGGCCAGGGCCAGGTCGTCCAGCAGGTCCAGCAGCGTACGGCCCTGCTCCTTGAGCACGGAGGCGAGCTCGGCGACGAGCAGAGCGGCGGTGATGCCGTCCTTGTCGCGGACGCACTCGGGGTCGACGCAGTAACCGAGCGCCTCCTCGTACCCGTACCGCAGACCGTCCACCCGGGCGATCCACTTGAAGCCCGTCAGCGTCTCCTCGTAGCCGAGGCCCGCCTTCTCGGCGATCCGGCCGAGCAGCGAGGACGACACGATCGACTCGGCGAACACCCCGCTCGCGCCCCGCTCCACCAGGTGCGCGGCGAGCAGCGCGCCCACCTCGTCGCCGCGCAGCATCCGCCAGCCGCCCTCCGCGGCGGTGTCGGGCACGGCGACGGCGCAGCGGTCCGCGTCCGGGTCGTTGGCGATGATCAGGTCCGGCGCGGCCCGGCGCGCGGTGGCGAACGCGAGATCCATCGCGCCGGGCCGCGCCGGACC
>MUNB01000526.1:352-4222 GCA_002154345.1 Streptomyces griseus | reverse complement strand
GTCCCGTCCCCGGTCCCGTCCCCGACCAGCGCCAGCGCCTCGTCGATGCGGTCGCCCGCGGCGCGGAGGGTGGCGATGCGGCGTTCGACGTCGCGCGAGGCGGCGGCGTTCTGCTGGAGCGCCAGGTGACGTTCGTACGCCGTGATCGCCTCCTCGCGCAGGCCGAGCGCGTCCAGGGCGTTGCCGCGCAGCCGCCAGGCGCCCTTGGAACGGCCGCGCAGGGCGGTGGCCTCGTGGGCGAGGGCCAGCGCGAGGCGGGCCCCGGCTTCGCCCCCGCTGTCCAGGGCCTGCTGCCCGGTCCGCAGCAGCGCGTCGAACGCGTCGGCGCCCGGGGTGGAGCACGCGGTGGTCAGGGCGCCGATCGACGCGATGAGCCGGGTGCGGCGGGCGTCGGTGAGGGGCCCGGAGGCGGCGAGGGCGGCGAGGTGGTCGCCGCAGTGCCGCAGGGCGGCCAGAAGCGCCGGGTCCGGTCCGCCGCCGGTTCGTCCCGGGGCGGGCGACCCCGGCCGCCCCGCTATCGCCCGTACTGACGTGAGCAGCCCGGTGAGGGTCTGGCCCATGCTCGTTCCGCCGTTCTGTGAGTCGGACGCCGGTGCCGGGGTTCGTCGCCCCGGCCCCTGGTCAGAGGCCCAGGGTGCTGCGGGTGCGCCGTACGGTGCGGCGCAGCCGGACCGCCGCTCCCCGGGGGCCGCCGCCGGGCAGGGTGAGGCTCTGCAGGCGGCGGCGCTTGAAGTAGTGCTGGGTGGTGGGGTCGAGGTGCTCCCGCAGCCATGCCTCGGCGTCGGGGCGCAGCCCGGGGTGGAGCTTGGCCTGCATGCAGTAGCCGACGGTCCGCAGCAGCGGGGCGAGGCTGTCCGGCGCGGTGCGCGGCAGACGGGGAACGCCCCCGGCGCCCTGCGCGTCCGCGCCGTCCGGGCCGTGCAGCGCGTCCAGGTCGGGCACGAGGTGGTCGGTGATCGTCAGCGGGATGCGGTTGCTGTTCTCGTACGGGGTGATGCGGTCGAGGACCAGCCGGGTGCCGACGCGGGCGACGGGGATGCCGTAGTAGGCGGCGGCGGTGAACATCGCGGTGGAGAAGCAGCCGACGACGAGGGTGGGCGCGCACCGCTCGTACAGCGTCTCGGCGAGCAGCGGGCCGTCCAGCGTGGTGAGCCGTACGCCGAGTTCGGCGGCGGCCTCGTCCAGGGCGCGGGAGTAGCGGGCCGGGGCGGTGGGGTGGGGCTTGAAGAGGATGGAGGTGTGCCCGGCGCGGGCGGCTCCGCGCAGCATCCGGATGTGCAGGTCCTCTTCCTCCTCCGGGGTGAGGATGGTGAGGGCGGCGAGGTACTGGCCGAGCAGCATCGCGGTGGGGGCGGCGGCCTCGGCGGCGGCGAGCCCCTTGTCGCCCTCGGCCGCGGCGGCGATCTCGGAGAGGACGGCGCGGAAGTCGTCGTCGGGGACGAGTTCGGGCTCGACGCCGGCCTCGGCGAGCAGGAGCGGGCGCACTCCGGTGACCAGGTCGAGGTGGAGGACGCGCCGGATGCGGCAGGCGATGGACTGGGGCAGCCGGTTGCGGGTGGGTCCGTAGCTCATCAGGCCGTCGGCGTAGACGTGCACGGCGCTCTCGGAGAAGATCGCGGCGAGTGCGCGGGCCGGGTTGACCTGGATGGACTCGACGGCCAGGTCGACGGGGGCGTCGGGGGCGATGTCCCAGGCGAGGCGGAAGGCCCGCTGCCACAGGACGGTCTCCTCGGAGCGGGGGCCCCAGCCGCTGGGGTGGTGCGGGCTGATCGCCTCGTTCCAGTCGACGACGGCGTCGAAGCGGGCGGCGAGGGGGCCGTAACCGCGCATCTCCTCCAGCCGGAGGGCGGTTTCGGGGACGGCCGCGTTGTTGGAGACCAGCAGGATGCGGTGGCTGTCGGTGGCCCGGCCGAACTGTCCGGCGTCGAGCGCGGCGGCGAGGGTGGCCGCGCCGTACAGCGTGGAGACCTGGAAGATCTGGGTGCGGTCATCGTCAGGCGGCCTTCTGCTTGGTCTGCTTGGTGCGCAGACGGCTGAGCAGCGTGCCGCGCCTGTCGTCGATCATCGTGAGGGTGCGGTCGAGCACGTCCTGCGGCATCCGGCCCAGCGCGGCGGTGGACTCGGCGCGCAGCCGACGGGCGGTGGCGGGCTCGTAGTCGTCGGCCTTCTCGTTGTGGAAGGCGATCATCGCGCAGTAGGTACGGACGGCCTTCGGCAGCAGGACGTCCGCGTCCCGGTCGGCGCGCAGCTCGTCGAGCAGCGTGTCGTAGGAGGCGAAGAAGTCGAGCTGACGGGCGTCCTTGATCTGGGTCAGGGAGGTGGTGACCCCGCGCCGGTAGAAGATGCCGTACAGCCCGAGCGCCGCGTAGGTGCGGGCGCGCAGATGGAGCTGCCAGATCCACAACCGGTCCTCGGCGGTGCGCAGTTCGGTGGCGAAGCGCTGGGCGCCGTCCGCGAACAGCCGCCGGTGGTAGATCCCGGCCCAGACGAACGGGTAGTCGACCATGGTCTCGCGCTCGGGCACCCCGATGCCGTCGCGGGGGTCGAGCACGGTGTCGCGGAGCGGCGCGGGGGCGCGCCGCACGACGCGGGTGGTGCCGGTGGACTGGACGTGGTCGGTGCGGGCGAAGTCGCAGTCGAGGTCCTGGGCGGCGCGCAGCATCTGCACGAGATGGCCGGGGGCGTACCAGTCGTCGCCGTCGAGGAAGGTGAGGTAGTCGCCCTCGGCGGCGTCGATGCCGCTGTTGCGGGCGGCCGCGATGCCGACGTTCGTACCGTGTCTGATCACCCGGGCGCGCGGCAGCCGCTCGGCCCAGTGGTCGACGATGTCCTGCGTGCCGTCGGTGGACGCGTCATCGACCAGCAGGAACTCGATGTCCGGGTCCGCGTTGCGGGCCAGGCCGGCCAGCGTGGTCGGGGCGTAGGCCGCGACATTGTGGAACGGTACGACAACGGACAGTTTCGGCACGCGCGCCCTCACCTTCGATCATGGTCCCGACAACGTAGTGAGACGGCGGAAGGATCGGGTGACACCTGCCACGACAGCGGGTGAACTCTGCGCGTCCGCCGGATGACCGGGCACGTGGTTAGACGCGCCCCCGCCGCCCGGAACCGGCCCTCGCCCCGCCTCGCTACAGCTGGTCGCCTCTGCTGGGCGATTCCGGAGGGTGCGTGCCGCCACCGTCCTCGCCGTCCGCTGCGCAGGTGCGCCGGTCGGAGGACTGGTCGTTGGGGATCAGCAGCACGGCGTCGATCTGCTCGGGGTTTTCGACGTCGAGCCACTGGTCTCCCGTGCGGGAGTCGTCGGCCGGATCGAACGCCTGGGACGAGGAGATCGCTTCCCGCGGTGGCGGGCGCGTCGGTGCGTACGTACCGGGGACCGGCCCCCCGCAGGCGTACGGGCCGGGGCTCTTCCTCGTCCGGCCGGACGGCTGCGTCGGCTGGGCGGGCGAGGCCCCGGCCGGGCTGGCCGCGTACGCCGAGCCTCTGGGCCTGGGCCTCACGTCCGCCTGAAGCCACCCACGTAACGGGCCGTCCCTCCGGCTACCCGCTCTACACGCTGCTGAGCGAGAGCTTGGCGGCGAACCCGAGGAACAGGACGCCCGCCGCCGAAGTGGCCCCCGCCGACAGCCGCTTGCGCCGGCGGAAAGCAGCGGCGAGACGCGTGCCGCCGAAGATCAGCACCGAGAGGTACGCGAAGCTGGCGAGCTGGAGCAGTGTGCCCAGCACCAGGAAGGACAGGGCCGGGTAGGCGTAGCCCGGGTCGACGAACTGGACGAAGAAGGAGATCAGGAACAGGATCGCCTTCGGGTTGATCAGACTGACCACCAGCGCCCGGCGGTAGGGCCGCTCCATGGAGGCCGCGGCCTC
>MUNB01000526.1:0-337 GCA_002154345.1 Streptomyces griseus | reverse complement strand
CGCCGCGTCGGGCCGCGACGGAGAGCACGTACAGCGAATTCGGGCCCGGCAGGAGAACGATCAGCGCCAGGCCGGCGAGATAGGTCGGAAGGTCGGTGACACCCAGCATGGACGGAGTCTCGCACGTCCGTACGGGTCGCCGTCCAGCGGTTTCACCAGGCGATATCAGCGGTTCGGCGCCCGGTCGGAGAGGCCCGGCTCCGGCGGGCCGGACCCGGCCATGATCCACCGGGCGCACCCTCGGGGGGCTGGACGCGCGGCGCGGGTCCGACGGAGGATTCGGTGACCGGGCCGGACGGGAATCCGTCCCGTACAGGAGGCACCGGGCCGGCGGGTG
>MUNB01000525.1 GCA_002154345.1 Streptomyces griseus | reverse complement strand
CGCGAGCGGTACGGCAGCCTCCGGCCCGGGCCGTACGGGGACGCCCTGCCGGATCCGGCCGCCGGGCAGGCCGTCGCCGGGGCCGTGGCCCAACTGGTCCGGCTGCGCGCCGAGGGCCGCAGCGGTGAGGCGCACGTGGTGCTCTGCGAGGTCGCGGCCTGGCCCGCGCCCCGGCTGCCGGTGCTCGCGGTCGCCCTGTACCGCGCCGGGCTCGCCGCCGACTGGACGACCCTGCTCTGGGAGGTGTCCTCGCTGCCGCCCGCCGGGTTCGCCGCGGCCGCCGGCGCGCTGGCCGCCGCCGGGCGCGAGGCGGACTGCGGGCTGCTGCTGCGCCAGGGCGTGGCCCGGCCCGCCGCCGAGGTCGCCGCTTCCGTGCTCGCCCTGGACGACGAGGGCCGGGAACGGGAGGCGCGGGACCTGCTCGGCGCCTTCGTCCGCGTACGCACACCGCAGGAGTCCGCCGCACTGGCCGGAGACGGCACCCGGCTGCTGCCGCTCCTGCTGGCGGCGGCCCGCGAGGTCTCCGTCGAGCGGGAGTGGGACCTGGTGCACGCGCTGAGGGTCGCGGGCGTGCCGGGGGTCTGAGCTCCCGGGTGCGGCGCCGCCGGATCGGTACGGTGTCCGTTGTGGACCGCTCGGGTGCGAAACATGATCGACTCAGCCGGTTCACGGCGATGGTCTTGCCCCGCCGGACGGAGGGGCTTACGTTCTCCATCCATGCACCGATCTACGTGCGTAGAGAACGCGTGCAGGCTCTCTGACGCCGCGTCGAAGGAGCAGCTCATGTCCCACGTCGTACGCGCCGCACTCGTCCAGGCGACCTGGACCGGCGACACCGAATCCATGCTTGCCAAGCACGAGGAACACGCGCGCGAGGCCGCCCGGCAGGGGGCGAAGATCATCGGCTTCCAGGAGGTGTTCAACGCCCCCTACTTCTGCCAGGTCCAGGAGCCCGAGCACTACCGCTGGGCCGAGCCCGTCCCGGACGGGCCGACCGTGAAGCGGATGCAGGACCTGGCCCGCGAGACCGGCATGGTGATCGTCGTCCCGGTCTTCGAGATCGAGCAGTCCGGGTTCTACTACAACACCGCGGCCGTGATCGACGCCGACGGCTCGTATCTCGGCAAGTACCGCAAGCACCACATCCCGCAGGTCAAGGGGTTCTGGGAGAAGTACTACTTCAAGCCCGGCAACGCCGGCTGGCCGGTCTTCGACACCGCCGTCGGCAAGGTCGGCGTGTACATCTGCTACGACCGGCACTTCCCCGAGGGATGGCGTCAACTCGGACTGGGCGGAGCTCAGTTGGTGTACAACCCGTCGGCCACCTCGCGTGGGCTCTCCAGCCACCTCTGGCAGCTGGAACAGCCGGCCTCCGCCGTCGCCAACGAGTACTTCGTCGCCGCGATCAACCGCGTCGGCCGCGAGGAGTACGGCGACAACGACTTCTACGGCACCAGCTACTTCGTCGACCCGCGCGGCCAGTTCGTCGGGGAGGTCGCCAGCGACAAGGAGGAGGAACTCGTCGTACGCGACCTCGACTTCGACCTGATCGAGGAGGTCCGGCAGCAGTGGGCCTTCTACCGGGACCGACGGCCCGACGCGTACGACGGGCTGGTGGAGCCGTGACCGGACTGTACGAGCGCCACCTCGCCGTCAGCCCCGAGTGGCTGGCCCTCTACTACCGCCACCCCATCGAACTCACCCACGGCGAGGGCCGGCATGTCTGGGACGCGGACGGCAACCGCTACCTGGACTTCTTCGGCGGCATCCTCACCACGATGACCGCCCACGCGCTGCCCGAGGTCACCAAGGCGGTCGCCGAACAGGCCGGGCGGATCATCCACTCCTCCACCCTCTACCTCAACCGCCCCATGGTGGAGATGGCCGAGCGGATCGCCACCCTCTCCGGCATCCCCGACGCCCGGGTCTTCTTCACCACCTCCGGCACCGAGGCCAACGACACCGCGCTGCTGCTCGCCACCGCGTACCGCAGGTCCAACCAGATCCTCGCGATGCGCAACAGCTACCACGGCCGGTCCTTCTCGACGGTCTCGATCACCGGCAACCAGGCCTGGTCGCCCACGAGTCTGTCGCCGCTCCAGACCCTGTACGTCCACGGCGGCGTCCGCACCCGCGGCCCGTACGCCGAGCTGAGCGACGAGGCGTTCATCCGGGCATGCGTCGCCGACCTGGAGGACCTGCTCGGACACACCCGCAACCCGGCGGCCCTGATCGCCGAACCCATCCAGGGCGTCGGCGGGTTCACCTCGCCGCCCGACGGGCTGTTCGCCGCGTTCCGCGAAGTCCTGGACCGGCACGGGGTGCTGTGGATCTCCGACGAGGTGCAGACCGGCTGGGGCCGTACCGGCGAGCACTTCTGGGGCTGGCAGGCGCACGCCGAGAACGGGCCGCCGGACATCCTCACCTTCGCCAAGGGCATCGGCAACGGCATGTCGGTCGGCGGAGTGGTGGCGCGCGCCGAGGTGATGAACTGCCTCGACGCCAACTCCATCTCCACCTTCGGCGGTTCACCGATCACCATGGCCGCCTCGCTCGCCAACCTCTCCTACGTCCTGGAACACGACCTCCAGGGCAACGCGCGGCGCGTCGGCGGGCTGCTCATCGAACGGCTGCGCTCGGTCGCCGCCGGTTCGCCCGCCGTACACGAGGTGCGCGGCCGGGGCCTGATGATCGGCATCGAGCTGGTGAAACCCGGCACCGACGAGGCCGACCCGGACGCCGCCGCGGCCGTCCTCGAAGCGGCCCGCGCGGGCGGGCTGCTCATCGGCAAGGGCGGCGGCCACAACACCAGCGTGCTCCGCATCGCCCCGCCGCTGACCCTGACCGTCGCCGAGGCCGAGGAGGGCGCGGCGATCCTCGCGGACGCCCTGCACGCGGCGGGCTGACCCGCGCCCGGCGGCCCCGTACGTATACGAACCGCACGGGGCCGCCCCGGCCGTACGCCCAAGGGCCGGTGAACCGCCCCGAGTTGAGGAGGGACCCATGAGCCGTACCGTCATCCACGGTGGTCTGGTCATCACCGCGACCGACGAGATCCACGCCGACGTGCTCGTCGAAGGCGGCCGGATCGTCGCCCTCGCCGCCCACGGAACCGACGCCGCCGAGAGCTGGAACGCCGACCGGAGGATCGACGCGACGGGCAGGTATGTCATCCCGGGCGGCGTCGACGGGCACACCCACATGGAGATGCCGTTCGGCGGGACGTACGCCGCCGACACCTTCGAGACCGGCACCCGGGCCGCCGCCTGGGGCGGCACCACCACCATCGTCGACTTCGCCATCCAGAGCGTGGGCAGCTCCCTGCGCGAAGGGCTCGACGCCTGGTACGCCAAGGCCGACGGCAACTGCGCCATCGACTACGCCTTCCACATGATCCTCGCGGACGTGAACCCGTCCTCGCTCAAGGAGATGGACCTCCTCGTTGCTGAGGGCGTCACCTCCTTCAAGCTGTTCATGGCCTACCCCGGCGTCTTCTACAGCGACGACGGCCAGATCCTGCGCGCCATGCAGAAGGCCGCCGGAAACGGCGGGCTGATCATGATGCACGCCGAGAACGGCATCGCCATCGACGTCCTGGTCGAGCAGGCGCTCGCCGCCGGGCACACCGACCCCCGCTACCACGGCGACGTCCGCAAGGTCGCCCTGGAGGCCGAGGCCACCCACCGCGCCGTCCAGCTCGCCCGGGTCGCCGGATCGCCTCTCTACGTCGTCCACGTCTCCGCCGACGAGGCCGTGGCGGAGATCGCCGCCGCCCGCCACAAGGGCCTCCCGGTCTTCGGCGAGACCTGCCCGCAGTACCTCTTCCTCTCCACCGACAACCTCGCCGAGCCTGACTTCGAGGGCGCGAAGTACGTCTGCTCCACCCCGCTGCGGCCCAAGGAGCACCAGGAAGCCCTGTGGCGGGGCCTGCGGAACAACGAACTCCAGGTCGTCTCCACCGACCACTGCCCCTTCTGCTTCTCGGGCCAGAAGGAGATGGGCCGCGGCGACTTCTCCAAGATCCCCAACGGCATGCCCGGGGTCGAGCACCGCATGGACCTGCTGCACCAGGCCGTCGTGGACGGCCACATCACCCGCCGCCGCTGGATCGAGATCGCCTGCGCCTCCCCGGCCCGGATGTTCGGCCTCTACCCGAAGAAGGGCACCATCGCCCCGGGAGCCGACGCCGACATCGTCATCTACGACCCGGCCGCCGAACAGACCCTCTCCGCCGAGACGCACCACATGAACGTCGACTACTCGGCGTACGAGGGCAAGCGCATCACCGGCCAGGTCGAGACCGTGCTCTCGCGCGGCGAACTCGTCATCGATGGACGGAAGTTCACCGGCCGCGCCGGACACGGCATGTACACCCCCCGCGCCACCTGTCAGTACCTCGACTAGGAGATCCCGCCATGGACTTCGGCCTCGTCCTCCAGACGGACCCGCCCGCCTCCGCCGTCGTCGGCCTGATGCGGCGCGCCGAACGCAACGGGTTCCGCTACGGCTGGACCTTCGACTCGGCGGTGCTCTGGCAGGAACCGTTCGTCATCTACAGCCGCATCCTGGAGCACACGGAGAAGCTGATCGTGGGCCCGATGGTCACCAACCCGGGCACCCGCACCTGGGAGGTCACCGCCTCCACCTTCGCCACCCTCAACGACATGTACGGCAACCGCACCGTCTGCGGCATCGGACGCGGCGACTCCGCGATGCGCGTCGCGGGCCGCAGGCCCAACACCCTGGCCCGGCTCGGCGAGGCCATCGACGTCATCCGGGACCTCGCCGAGGGCCGGGAGGCGACGGTCGACGGGCAGCCGCTGCAACTGCCGTGGGTGAAGGACGGGCGGCTGCCGGTGTGGATGGCGGCGTACGGGCCCAAGGCCCTGGCGCTGGCCGGGCAGAAGGCCGACGGCTTCATCCTCCAGCTCGCCGACCCCTTCCTCACCGAGTGGATGATCAAGGCGGTACGGGACGCGGCGTCCGATGCCGGTCGGGACCCGGACTCCGTCACCATCTGCGTCGCGGCCCCCGCCTACGTCGGCGACGACCTCGACCACGCCCGGGAGCAGTGCCGCTGGTTCGGCGGGATGGTCGGCAACCACGTCGCCGACCTGGTCGCCCGCTACGGCGAACACTCCGGTCTGGTCCCCGAGGCCCTGACCGCGTACATCGCCGGCCGCTCCGGCTACGACTACAGCCACCACGGCCGCACCGGCAATCCGGACACCGCCTTCGTCCCGGACGAGATCGTCGACCGGTTCTGCCTGCTGGGCCCCGCCGAGGCGCACATCGAGAAGCTCCAGGCGCTGCGGGACATGGGGGTCGACCAGTTCGCGCTGTACAACATGCACGACGCCCGCGAGAAGACCATCGACGCGTACGGAGCCGAGATCATCCCGGCCCTGACCGCCTGACCGCCTGACCGCCTTGTCCGGCTGACCGCTCGGCCTCGCCCGGCCTTCCCTTCACCGTCCCCCTGCCGCTGTTCGCACGCGCACCGCCCGCACCGCCCCGCACGGCACCGCTCCCGAGCGAAGGGCACCACCATGACCGCCACCGTCCCGCCCAC
>MUNB01000524.1 GCA_002154345.1 Streptomyces griseus | reverse complement strand
CGTCGGCGGCGCGCCCGCCGAGATCGACGTGGAGGTGTTCTGCTCCGACCTGAAGTGGCGGGGCGGACTGCCCGTACAGGGGCGCGTGGGGTGGGCGGTCCACCGCGACGGGGAACTGGCCGCGACGGGGACGGGCGCGACCCGCTTCACGAACCCCAAGGTGTACCGGCGGATGCGCGGTGACACACCCGCCGAGGGGATATCGATACCGCGGGCTACGCCGGTCTCCACCGCCGGGGCGGGCCGCACCAGGGCCGAGGACGTGGTGCTCTCGGAGGCCGGCCGGGACGGTGTGTGGGAACTGCGCGTGGACACCCGGCATCCGACCCTGTTCCAGCGGCCCAACGACCATGTCCCGGGCATGCTGCTGCTGGAGGCGGCCCGTCAGGCGGCCTGCCTGGCGGTGGGACCCGGCGGAATCGTTCCGGCGGAGGCGCGCAGCCGGTTCCACCGGTACGCCGAGTTCGACAGCCCGTGCTCGATCGGGGCGGTGGTCCGGCCGGGGGCGGCCGAGGATACGGTGACGGTCCAGGTGACAGGCCATCAGGACGGCGAACTGGTGTTCTCCACCGTTCTGTCCGGCCCGCGGGCCAACGGCTGAGAGGTTTCCGAGTGATTCTCGTGACGGGTGCGACCGGAGCGGTGGGCCGTGAGGTCGCCGGACAGCTGGCGGCGGCAGGCCCGGTGCGGATTCTCGCACGCAGTCCCGAGCGGCTGACGGTACGGGGGAGCGGGGTCGAGGTCGTCGAGGGCGAGTACGGGGACCGCTTTGCCCTCGACCGGGCCATGCGGGGCGTCAGCTCGGTGTTCCTGGTGACGAAGAGCCCCACGGAGCCCCACGACGAGTGGGTCGCCGCGGCGGCGGCAGCGGCGGGCGTCCGCCACCTGGTCAAGCTGTCCATGATGGCGGTGGAGGAGCCGGGGGCCGACGACTTCATCACCCGGCGTCAGCGGGAGAACGAACAGGCCGTGCGGGAGTCGGGGGTCGCCTGGACGTTCGTCCGCCCCAGGACGTTCATGTCCAACACGCTGTCCTGGGCGCCCGGCATCCGGTCGGCCGGAGTGGTGCGCGCGCTGTACGGCGACGCGCCGGTCGCGTGCGTCGACCCGCGCGACGTCGCGGCGGTGGCCGTCACCGCACTCACCGGTACGGGTCACGAGGGCAGGGCGTACGCCGTGTCGGGCCCGGAGGCGATCACCGCGCGGGAGCAGACGGCCGAGCTCTCCAGGGTGCTGGAGCGGCCGTTGCGCTTCGAGGAACTGGGCGTGGACGCCGCGCGCACGGCCCTGCTGGCGAGGTACCCGCGGCCCGTCGCGGAGGCCTTCCTGGAGAGCGCGGAGCGGCAGCGGGCGGGCGCGAAGGCGGCGGTGGTGCCCACAGTCGAGGAATTGACAGGGCGACCGGCCCGGCCGTTCCGGATCTGGTCGGCCGATCACGCGGACGCGTTCTCGGCGTAATACGGCGTGACAGATCTCCAATAAGTGCGATGATCCGCCCTTTTTCTTTTCCCTTTCGGTCCGGTTTGACGGCCCTGAAGGGAAGGAGTGGCCGGAAAGGGATCCCGAAGCCTCCACCGTGTTCTTCCGTTCGCTGGAAATGAAACCGGTAAGTTGGTTTGATAACTCCATGAAGCCGTCCCACTGCCCCGGCGGGGAGCCCTCCACCGGGGCAGCCGCCTTTTCCGCCCCCCTGCCCGGCCGCCGATTCTTCGAACGGAGGCCCCGGTGACCAAACAGGAGCGGGCCACCCGGACCCGCCGGTCGCTGATCCGATCCGCCGCCGTCGTCTTCGAGCAGCACGGCTACGCGCAGGCGCGGCTGGCGCTGATCAGTTCCGGCGCGGGCGTCAGCACGGGCGCGCTGCACTTCCACTTCGAGAACAAGGCCGCGGTAGCGGATGCCGTGGTGGTGGAGGCGTCCCGGGAGCTGCGCGAGATGTCCGGCGCGATCCGGCGCAGGACGGACACCGCCCTGCAGGCGCTCGTCGACAGCTCGCACGCTCTCGCGGAACGGCTGCGCGAGGACCCGGTGAGCCGGGCCGGATTCCGGCTGAGCTGCGACGCCGCGGGAACCGCCGCCCCGGACCTGAGAGTGCAGTGGCACCACCGTGTGCGGGAACTGCTGGACGACGCGGCCGCCGCCGGAACACTCGCCGACGACGTCTCCCGCGAGGACGCGGCCGCCGCCACGGTCGCCGCGACGGCCGGATTCGAGGTGCTCGGCCGGCACGATCCCGGGTGGCTGTCCCCGTACACGCTCACCGGCTTCTGGCAGTTGCTGCTGCCCCGCCTCGCCGCCGCGGAGACCCTGCCGCTCCTGGACCCGGCCGGCACGGGTGCGACGTCGTCGCCCCGGATTCCCGCGCCAGCGGCGGGCGCGACCGATGAGGCGGAGGCGGCGGCAGGAGTGGCGTCCGGGGAGGTGGCGTCGGCGGCGGTGGCCGAAGCCGACTGAACTGACCGGTCGTCCGCCCGGCGAGCGCCGCTGCTCCGCCACCCTGAACCTTCTGTACCTTCCGCAGCATGGCTGACGAGATGTTCGTGGATCCCCGACTGGCCGCTCTCTACGACGCGCTCGACCCCGACCGAGGCGACCTGGACCCGTATGTCCGCATCGCCGAGGAGTTCGGTGCACGGCGGGTGCTGGACATCGGCTGCGGCACCGGTGTGTTCGCCCTGCTGCTGGCGGACCGCGGGTTCGAGGTCGTCGGCGTCGACCCCGCCCGGGCCTCGGTCGACGTCGCGCGCGCCAAGCCGGGCGGTGACCGGGTCCGCTGGATCAGCGGTGACGCTTCGGCTCTTCCGCCGTTGCGGGTCGACCTGGTCACCATGACGGCCAACGTGGCGCAGGAGATCACCGGTCCGCGCGACTGGCGGGCGACGCTGCGCGGCGCCTACGAGGCGCTGCGGCCGGGCGGGCATCTGGTCCTCGAGACGCGGAACCCGGCCCGGCGCGCCTGGGAGGAGTGGAACCGGGAGCGCTCGCACCGTGTCACCGAGATCGCCGGCCTCGGCCCCGTCGAGAGCTGGGTCGAGGTGACCGAGGTCGCCGGGCCGCTCGTGTCGTTCCGCTGGACGTACGTCTTCGCGGCCGACGGCCAGGTCCTCACCTCCGACTCCACGCTGCGGTTCCGCGAGCGTCAGGAGGCCGAGGCGGACCTGACCGCCCAGGGCTTCGTCGTGCGCGAGGTGCGGGACGCACCCGACCGGCCGGGCCGGGAGTTCGTCCTCATCGCTCGTCGTCCGGACCCCGCCCCGCCCCGCTGATCACATCCGCCCGGCCCGCGTCGGCGCCCCAGCTCGCCAGCAGACGCAGGGCCTGGGCCGACTCCGACCCCGGCTCCGCGTGGTAGGTCACCAGCTGCTGGTCCTCGTCGTCCGGGAGGTTCAGCGTCTCGTACGACAGGGTCAGGTCGCCGACGAGCGGATGCCGGATCAGCTTGATGCCGTGGCCCTTCTCCTTGACGTTGTGCGTCGCCCACAGCCGCCGGAACTCCTCGCTCTTCAGCGAGAGTTCGCCCACCAGTGCCGACAGCTGCGGATCGTCGGGGTGGCAGCCCGCGTACAGCCGGAGATAACTGACCATGTCCGAGGCCTTGGAGTCCCAGTTCAGGAACAGGTCCCGGTAGGCGGGCGAGAGGAACACCAGGCGCGCCCAGTTCCGCTCGGCCGGCGGCAGTGCGGCCCAGTCGCCGAACACCGCCGCCGCCATCGGATTCCAGGCGAGGATGTCGGACCGCGCCCCGGCCACGTACGCGGGAATGCCCTCCATGTTGTCCAGGAGATACAGCAGCCCGGTCCGCACCCGCTGCACCTTCGCCGGGCGGCGCTTCTTCTTGTGCCGGGCCGGCCTCGCCAGATGGTTCAGATGCGCGTGCTCGGCGTCGGTGAGCCGCAGCGCGCGGGCGATCGCGTCGAGCACCTCGGCCGACACATTGCGCCCGTTGCCCTGCTCCAGACGCGTGTAGTACGCCACGGACACCCCGGCAAGCTGCGCCAGCTCCTCCCGGCGCAGCCCGGGCACCCGACGGGCCCGGCCGAACTCCGGCAGTCCCACGTCCTGCGGCTGAAGCTTGGCCCTGCGGGTGCGCAGGAACTCACTGAGCTCGGCACGCCGGTCCAGCGGCTCCGGCGCGGCGGCCTCCGGCTGATCGTCCATGGGTTCCATTATTCCTGCGATCAGTGGTCGTAGGCGGCCGAGCCTGTCCCCGTCAGTAGTAGGACCACCGGACGTAGGCAAAGCGGTGGGCTGGGTAAACGTCGGACCCGGAGTGAGGCTGGGACACGTTCCTACCGCATCACCCAGAGGAGAACCTCCGGCATGACCACCGTTGCCGCCTACGCCGCTCCCCGTGCCAAGGCCCCGCTGGAGCGCACCACGATCGAGCGTCGTCCGGTGGGCGAGTTCGACATCCTGATCGACATCAAGTTCGCCGGCATCTGCCACTCCGACATCCACCAGGCCCGCGACGGCTGGGGCGAGGGCATCTTCCCGATGGTGCCCGGCCACGAGATCGCCGGCATCGTCGCCGAGACCGGCTCCGGGGTCACCCGGTTCAAGGTCGGCGACCGCGTCGGCGTCGGCTGCATGGTCGACTCCTGCGGAACGTGCGACGCCTGCCTGATGGGCCGCGAGCAGCACTGCGCCGAGGGCAACACCCAGACGTACAACGCTCTCGACCGCAGCGGCGAGCCCACCTACGGCGGCTACTCGACGCACATCGTCGTGACCGAGAAGTTCGCCGTCACCATCCCCGAGGGCATCGCCCTCGACGACGCCGCGCCGCTCCTGTGCGCCGGCATCACCACGTACTCGCCGCTGAAGCGCTGGGGCGCGGGCCCCGGCAAGAAGGTCGCCGTCGTCGGCCTCGGCGGTCTCGGCCACATGGCCGTCAAGATCGCGCACGCGCTCGGCGCCGAGGTCACGGTCCTCTCCCAGTCCCTGCGGAAGAAGGACGACGGGCTCAAGCTGGGCGCCGACCACTACTACGCGACCAGCGACCCCAAGACCTTCGAGGAGCTGGCCGGAACCTTCGACGTCATCCTCTCCACGGTCTCGGCCCCGCTGGACTTCGGCGCCTACCTCGGCCTCCTGCGCACGGACGGCACCCTCGTCAACGTGGGCGCTCCCGAGGAGCCGGTCTCGCTGAACCTCTTCTCGCTGATCATGGGCAACCGGTCGATCGCGGGTTCGGCGATCGGCGGTATCGCGGAGACCCAGGAGATGCTGGACTTCTGCGCCGTGCACGGGCTCGGCGCCGAGATCGAGGTGATCGGCGCGAGCCAGGTCAACGAGGCGTACGAGCGGGTTCTCGCGAGCGACGTCCGCTACCGCTTCGTGATCGACACGGCGACCATCTGAGCCACCACGGCCCGCCCCCACCATGCGGACGACCGCCCGGCCGTGTGATCCCCGCAGGCGTCCGCCCCCAGCACCAGGTGCTCGGGGCGGACGCCTTCCCGCCCCCAGCGCAAAGGGCCCGACCGCCCGCCGGGCCGCACGGCCCGATCTCGCTCCGCGCGGTCACTTCGCCATCGCGCGCGGGCGGCCCGGTCCCGGCCGACAATGGCCAGAGGCAGTCCTACGGGCGTCACCGGGAGCCGCTGTGCGCTCATGC
>MUNB01000523.1 GCA_002154345.1 Streptomyces griseus | reverse complement strand
CCGCCGGACCGCCGCCGATGAGCGCGAGGGTCAGCACGCTTCCGGCCACGGCGGCGGTCCGGCGGCGACGCACGGTGCGCCGGCCCTCTTCCAGCGCGCCGTCCACCAGGGCGGCACGGCCGGACAGCTCGAAGGCTTCTCCGGCACGGCGGAGCTCCGTACCGAGGCTGTCCTCGAACGGCAGCTCGTCTTCACTGGGCATGGGGAACCACCACTTCTCGTTCGGAGTATTCGGGGGTATTCGACAGTTGACGGCCCGCGGGGGCCGGTCGGGCAGGCGGCCGAGGTCAGCGGGCGGCGAACTCCGCGATGCTGCCGCCCAGTTGGCCCCGCAGCCGCCCGAGCGCCCGCACACAGCGGGTCCGTACGGCAGCCGGGCTGACCTGGAGGGCGGCGGCGGTCTCCTCGATACTCCGGTCCTCCCAGTACCGCAGCACCACGACCGCGCGGTCCTTGGGCGCCAGTTGGGAGAGAGCCTGGAGCAGCGTCATCCGCAGCGCCGGGTCGTCGGGGTCCACCGGAGCGCCGTCGGGCAGTTCGGCCAGCGGGCGTTCGCTCGCGGAGCGCCGTCGCCGGTGGGTCAGAAAGGTCCGCACGAGCACGGTCTGCGCGTACGCCGCCGGGTTGTCGATCCGGCGGGCCCGGCCCCACAGCACGTACATCCGGCTCAGCGTCTCCTGCACCAGATCCTCGGCGAGATGCACATCGCCACTGGTCAACAGGCAGGCCGAGCGGAACAGATGGCCGGCCCGGCCGGCCGCGAACACCCGGTACTCCTCGGTGCGCGACGTCCTCATACCCTCCCCCGTCCACCCATCCGTTCCGCCCTTCCACCTGTATGACGCGACGGGTCCGGGCAAATGTTTCGGACGGTCCGGGAAAACTTTCCGGCACGGAAAAGCGCCCCGTTCACGCGCCGGACGGCGTGAACGGGGCGCGGGCGGTGGTGCGCGCTCGCTGTTCCTCGTCTACCCGCGTTCCCACAACGCGGGGACGTTCGGCGGCTCCCAGCCCGAGACGGCCTGGTGTGCCTGCAGACAGCGGTAGGCGACCCCGCCGTAGGTCACGCGGTCGCCCGCGCGGTAGGAGGTGCCGGAGGCCCAGCTGGTCCCCGGCTCGGTGGGCGGATCGGTGGGCGGATCGGTCGGGCCGGGCGTCTGGGCGACGTCCAGGACGAAGTCGAAGGTGCCCTGGCGCCCGTTCCCGACGCTGCGGACGTTCATCAGCAGCTCCGGGTCGAACAGGGCGTCGGTGTTGTTGCGCGGCTCGTCCGGGAAGTAGAGCTGGGTGGTGAGGATGCGGCCGCCGGGCGCCTGCGCCTTCACATGGATGTGGCGCGTCCGGCCCGGGTAGAGGCCGGCACGATCGTGGTGAGGCTGAACGACCCGTCCGTTCCGGTGAACTGGTGACCGCGGAAGGCGAACTGGGCCATGTCGTACGCCCCGTTGGTGTCCGCCTGCCAGAAGTCGAGCAGCGCCCCGGAGATGGGCCGGCAGGCCCGGCCGAAGACATAGCCGCTCACGGTGAGCGGTACGCCGGGCGTGCCCGGGGTCACCAGGCTGGTGCGGCGCGGCGAGTTGGGCTTGAAGTACGGCCCCTCCATCTGCGGCGGCGTCGTGTCGTCGCCGTCGTCGCACTCCGGGGTCGGGGCCAGGGGCCCGTTCCCGGTGGAGGCGGCGTCGCGGGCGAGGGCGACGCCTCCTCCGGCGAGCAGGGGTGCGGCGCTCGCGACGAGCGCGGCCTTCAGGAGACCTTTGCGGCTGATCCGCCGCCGGTCGCCCGACGCCTCGTCGGAGGCGTCGGGGTCGTGGGGGGTGGCGTTGCCGTTGTCCTTTTGTGGGGTCATGACGTTTCCTCGGAGTCCTCGGTGGGCCTCGGCGCGGGGAGGCGGGAGGCGGAGGTTCAGGAGGTTCGGTGGCGCGGGACGGTCGGTGGCCGGTCCGGGTACGGGTGTCGGCGAGCGACACCCGTACGGGCGGCCGGGGCGGCGGCGGTCA
>MUNB01000522.1:7367-7698 GCA_002154345.1 Streptomyces griseus | reverse complement strand
GGGGCAGCCGGCCCGTGGTGCGGCGGGGGACGGCGGGGAGCCGGGGATGGCGCGCAGCGGGGCGTCGTCCGGGTCGTCCAGGCGGGGCAGCGAGTCCAGGAGGCCCCGGGTGTAGGGGTGGGCCGGGCTGCGGAACAGGTCGTCCACCGGGGCCTGTTCGGCGCCGCGCCCGCCGTACATCACGAGCACCTCGTGGGCGACGCGGGCCACCACGCCCAGGTCGTGGGTGATCATCAGCACGCCCAGTCCGCGTTCCTGCTGGAGCCGGGCGATGAGTTCGAGGATCTGCGCCTGGACGGTGACGTCGAGTGCGGTGGTCGGTTCGTCGGCG
>MUNB01000522.1:0-7329 GCA_002154345.1 Streptomyces griseus | reverse complement strand
GGACAGCGGGTCCTGGAAGACCATGGCCATCCGGCGCCCGCGCAGCCGGCCGAACCGGCGGTCGGTCAGGCCGAGGAGCTCCTGTCCGGCAAGGGTGACCGATCCGCTGACCCGGGCCCGGCGGTGCAGGCCCATCACGGCGAGGGAGGTGACCGACTTGCCGGAGCCGGACTCGCCGACCAGCCCCAGGGTGCGGCCGGCCTCCACGGTGAAGGAGACCCCGTCGACCGCCTGGACGGTGCCCGCGGGGGTGTCGAAGGCGACCCGCAGGTCGTGGACGCGCAGCAGGGGCCGGTCCGGTTCGAGGAGCCGGTCCGGTTCGGTGGTGGACGGCACGTCAGTTCCTCACCCTCGGGTCGACGACGGCGTACAGGAGGTCGATGACGACGTTGGCCGCCACGATGAAGAAGGCCGCGAGCAGGGTCACGCCGAGCACGACGGGCTGGTCGGAGCGTTGCAGGGCGTCGTAGAAGAGGCGGCCGACGCCGGGGATGCCGAAGATGGACTCCGTGATGACCGCTCCGGCGAGCAGGGCGCCGAGGTCCATGCCGAAGAGCGTGAGCACCGGCATCATCGCGGAGCGCAGTCCGTGTTTGACCACGACGGTCCGGGCGGGAAGGCCCTTGGCGCGGGCGGTCCGGATGTAGGGCTGCGCCATGGTCTCGATCATCGAACTGCGGCTCTGCCGGGCGTACATCGCGGCGTAGAGCAGGGCCAGCGCGATCCAGGGCAGCAGCAGATTGGACGCCCAGGCCAGGGGGTCGTCGGTGAGCGGGACGTAGGCGGGGTAGGGCAGCAGCCCGGTCAGCCGGACCAGGCCGTAGAGCAGCATCATCGCGGTGAAGTAGACGGGCAGCGAAGCGGTGGCCACCGCGCCGACCATCAGGGTGCGGTCGAGGAGGCCGCCCTTGCGCAGGGCGGCGGTCACCCCGGCGGTCAGCCCGAGCACCAGCCACAGGCAGGCCGCGCCGAAGGCCAGCGACACCGAGACGGGCAGCCGGTCCATCAGCAGGTCCCACACCGGCAGGGCGTTCTCGTAGGAGTAGCCGAGGCAGGGGAAGCCGCACTGCAGGGCATGAGGGCCGCTGCCCAGTTCGCGGCCGGCGAAGATCCCGACGAGGTAGTCGCCGAACTGCCGCCACACGGGCTGGTCGAGGCCCATGAAGTGGCGTACTTCCGCCAGGCGTTCGGGGCTGCACGTCTTGCCGCAGGCCGCCGCGGCCGGGTCGGCGGGCAGCAGGTAGAAGATGACGAAGGTGACGGCGCAGATGGCGAGCAGGACGCCGGTCACGCCGAGGATCCTGCGGACCAGGTAGGAGATCACGGGCGTCCTCCCTGGGGGTCGAGGATGTCGCGCAGCGCGTCGCCGAGGACGGTGAAGGCGAGGACGGCGACGAAGAGGAAGACGCTGGGGACGATGAAGTACAGGGGATCCGTCTCGTAGTACGCGACGGCCTCGGCGATCATCTGGCCCCAGGAGGGGGTGGGCGGGCGCACGCCCACCCCGAGGAAGCTGAGCGCCGCCTCGGTGCTGATCATTCCGGGGATCAGCAGGGTGGTGTACGCGATGACGGGCCCGGAGATGTTGGGCAGCACCTGCCGGGTGAGGATGCGCCAGGGCCCGCTGCCGCAGGCGCGCGCGGCCTCGACGTACTCGCGGTGGCGCAGCGAGAGGGCTTCGGCGCGCACCACGCGGGCGATGCCGGGCCAGCCGAAGACGCCGATGACGACGGTCATCAGCAGGACCCGGTTGACGTCCTGGGCCACCGACATCATCGCGATCATGAAGATGAGCGAGGGGAAGGACATGGTGAGGTCCATCAGCCGGCTCAGTACGGTGTCGACCCGGCCGCCGAAGTAGCCGGCCGCGATACCGGCGGCGGTGCCGGTGACGACGACGATCGCGGTGGCGGCGAAGGCGATCAGCAGGGAGACCTGGGCGCCGTGGACGACGCGGGCGAACAGGTCGCGGCCGGTGACCGGTTCGACGCCGAGCCAGTGTTCGGCGCTGATGCCGCCGAGGGTTCCGCGGGGCAGGCCGCCGAGGTAGGGGTCGATGGCGTCGGCGTCGAAGGCGGTGGGCGTCCAGCCGCCCAGCCGGCTGAGCAGGGGCGCGGTGAGGGCGACCAGGATGAGCAGGGCGGCGGCGATCAGGGCGGTCCGGCTGCCCCGGTCGCCCCACAGGCGGCGCCAGGTGGCCCGCCAGGGGGCGGCGGGCAGGGCCGGGGAGCCGGGTCCGTCGGCGGCGGGGTTCACGGGCGGCCCGGCGCCCGGTCCCGTGGGCGGTCCGGCGGTCTGCTGGGTGACGGGAGTCATGGCGATGCGTCCTCGTTCCTTCGGTCCCTCAGTCCCTTCGGTGTCTCCGGTCCCTTCAGCCCCTGCTCCGGGACGGGTCCTTCAGCCCGATCACCGCGAAGTCGAACTGGCCGGTCCAGGACGGGTGTCCGAAGGCCCCGGCGATGTTGTCGCCCACCAGCAGCGGCTTGCGCTCCCAGAGCAGCGGGACGGCCGGGGAGGAGCGCTGGATCTCCTGGTCGAGCGCGGTCCACGCGGTGTTGGCGGCGGTCGCGTCGGGCATCGCGGCGATCTCGTCCATGCGCCGCTCCACGGTCTTGTCGCGGAACTGGGAGACGTTGCCCTGGTTGCCCTTGGGCTTGATGGTGCGGCCGTCGAAGACGAACGGCAGGAAGGTGGCGGCGGACGGGTAGTCCGGGCACCAGCCGCTGATGGCCATGTCGGGGGCGCCCGCGGTGTCGCCGATGGTGTCGTAGTAGACCGAGGGGTCGACGGTCTCGATGCGCAGCCGTATGCCCACCCGGGCCAGGCTCTGCTGGAGCGCCTCGGCGCGGGTCTTGTCGCCGGTGGACACGGTGATCGTCGTGTCGAACCCGTCGGCCCTGCCCGCCTCGGCGAGCAGTTTCTCGGCCTTCTTCACATCGCCGGTGGCCGGTCCGTCGTGGACCGGTTCGGCGGGCCGGCCGCCCGTCAGCGACGGGGGCAGATAGCCGGTGGCGACGTCGTTGAGGGCCGGTCCGCCGTTGGCGGTCACCTGCGCCTCCTTGTCCACGGCGTACTGCATCGCCTGACGGAGCTTCGGGTCGTCGAAGGGCGCCCGGGAGGTGTTCAGCGCGAGCATGTCGGTGCAGCCGGTGCGCTCGGCGGAGAGCCGCTGCCGGATCGCGGGCTTCGGCAGCACCTTGGCGACGCTGGCGGGCTGGAGGTCGGACCACTCCACGGCGGAGGCGTCGGCGCCCGCACTCTCGATGATCCGGTCGTCGATCTGGCCGCCCTTGAGCCCCTGGATCACCACGATGCGGTCGGGGTACGCCTTGCGCACCGGGTCGGTCGCCGCGTCCCAGTGGGGGTTGCGGACCAGCACCAGCTTCTTGCCGCGTGCGTAGCTCTCGATGCGGTACGGCCCGGAGGAGAAGGGCCGCAGGTCGTACTGGACGCCCTTCTCCCGGGACTCGGGCACGGGAGAGAAGGTCGGCAGCGTGACCGTGTAGGAGAACTCGGCGACGGGCCTGCGCAGCGCGAAGACGATGGTCCGGTCGTCGGGGGTACGGACCGAGTCGAGGTGCTCGCCGTCCAGCGGACCGGCGTACCCCTCGGCGCCGGCCAGATAGCGCTGGGCGTAGTCGGGGCCGCCCGCGAGGTCCGGGGCGAAGGAGCGCTCGACGTTGTACTTGATGTCGCGGGCGCGGACCGGGGTGCCGTCCTCGTAGACGAGTCCCGGCTTCAGGGTGAAGGTCCAGGTGCGGCCGCCGTCGGAGGATCTGCCGAGGTCGGTCGCGAGGTCGGGGACGATCTCGCTGCCCCGCTTACCGGGCGCGGCCCGGAAGGTGGTCAGGGTGCGGTAGATCAGCCGGGTGCCGAAGTCCATGGTCGGCATGACCCAGTTGCGGGCCGGGTCCAGGTGGGCGAAGTCCTGGTTGGACAGCACGGTCAGGGTGCCGCCGCGCTTCGGGGTGCCGCCGATGACGGTGCCGGTCGCCACCCCGGGCTGCCGCTCGTCCGGGCCGCGGTCGTCACCTCCCTGTGCGGAGCAGGCGCCCAGCAGGGCCAGGGCGAGCGAGGCGCTCAGGGTCGCGGACAGCGTGCGGGTGCGACGGGACATGGGTGCACTCCTCGTACGGGAAGGGGGACGCGGCGGAGCGGAACGGGCCTGACCGGGCCGGGAGGTGCCGGAGAAAGGGTGAGGTGGGCCGGGCCGCTGGGCTCGGCGGCGATCCGGGCGGCCGAGCGGCCGCCCGCGTCCATAGCGTGTGACCCGTAACATAGTAATGTGAAATTGCACAGCCAAGATGTACGTCACCCCGTTACCGAAACGTGTCCCCTCGGGCCCGGACCGCGCACCGGTCTCCGCGCCCCTCGACCGCCCTCCGGAGGGTGCCGCCTCGCCGCGCAACGTGACATTGTATGGTGCGGTGACAAATCGTGAAGGGGAACGCATGAGTGAGCTGAAGTCCCGCAAACTCATCTCGGTGCAGGAGCATCTGCGCGACCAGGTGGCCAACGCACTGCGGGCCGCGCTGATAGCGGGTGAGCTTCAGCCCGGCGTGATCTACTCCGCGCCCACCCTCGCCGCCGAGTACGGCGTCTCGGCGACGCCCGTCCGCGAGGCCATGCTCGACCTGGCCCGCGAGGGTCTGGTCGAGGCGGTGCGCAACAAGGGCTTCCGGGTCACCGAACTCTCCGAGCGCGACCTGGACGAGTACACCGAGATCCGTGCGCTCATCGAGATCCCCACCATCGGCCGCGTGACCCGCACCGCCTCCCGCGAGCAGTTGGAGGCGCTGCGCCCGGTGGCCGAGGAGATCGTGACGGCCGCGCAGGGCGGCGACCTGATCGCCTATCTGGAGTCCGACCGCCGCTTCCATCTCGAACTGCTCGCCCTCGCCGGGAACGCCCGCCTCGTCGAGACCGTGGCCGACCTGCGCAAGCGCTCCCGGCTCTACGGGCTCACCGACCTGTCCGAGGAAGGGTCGCTGGTGAGTTCGGCGCGGGAGCACACGGCGCTCCTGGACATCATGATCGCGGGGGACGCGGAGGCGGCCGAGGAGCACATGCGCGGCCATCTCGCGCATGTGCGGACCCTGTGGGCGGCCCGGAAGCGGGAAGCCGAACGCGCCGCCCCGACCCGCAGGCTCGGCGCGCGCTGACGTGGAAGTCCGGTGGGGGCGGTCCGTGTTGAGGCCGATACACCGGCGCGCGCCTCAGCCGCGCTTCCCCACCGTCCCCGTCTTCCGCCGGTAGGCCGCGACCGCGACCACCAGGTCCTGCCAGCCCGCCCCGCAGGTCTTCACGACCAGCGGGCGGTCGGCCGGGGCGGCGGCCCGTGCCCCGGACAGGTCCGCCGGGGTGACCAGGCCGTCCGGGGCGAGCGTGCCCTCGCGGATCGCCAGGACGACGTCGCCCGCCTCCCGGAGGGCGATCTCACGGCTCTCCACCACAACGGTGGCACGCCCCATCAGCACGCTGTCGAGCTCCCGTACGTCCGGCTCGTGCGAGCCGACCGCCAGGACCACCGCGTCGTCGCGCACCAGCCGCCCGTCGACCACCGGCCTACGCGCGGACGTCGCCGTGACGACGGCCTCCGCCCGCCGCACCAGGTCCGCCACTCCCCCGTCGTCCGCCGCCAGATGCCGGTCCGCCCAGCCCGGAACGGGTCCTCCGCGCCGGGTGACGACCGCGACATCGGCCACCGGCACATGGGCCCGTACGGTGGCGACGTGCCCCTCCCCCTGGGGGCCCGCGCCGAACACCACCAGCCGCAACCCCCGGCCCTCGCCCCCGCACCCGGCCGCGAGCGCGCGCAGCCGCTCCAGGCCCACCGCGACCGAGACGGCGGGGGTGCGCAGGGTCGTCAGCGCCACCCCGTCCAGCAGGGCCACCGGCGTCAGGGTCGCGCTGTCGTGCAGCAGATAGGTGGCGTTGATCCGCCGCAGCCCGCGCGCGGTGTTGCCGGGTGCGACGGTGGCGACCTTCACTCCGTACCAGCCGCCGTGCTCGGAGGGCATGAGCAGCCCCTGACCGTGCGCCAGCGGCACCACCGCCCGCGGTACGTCACCGTCCGGGTCGAGCCCTCCGGCCAGAGCGTCCCGGACCGCGGCGACGGCGGCCACCGGACCGAGCGCGAACACGTCCGCCGCGTCGAGCGACACCGTCATCGCAGGCCGGACCCGGCGGGTACGAGGGCGTCGTCGGGTACGAGGGCGTCGTCGGGTACGAGGGCGTCGTCGGGTACGAGGGCGTCGTCGGGATCGACGGTGAAGCGGCCGGCTCCGGTGGCGTACGCGGTGCCGGTCAGGGTCGGTCCGGCGCAAGAGTGAACGCTCGTACGGTGAAGGCTCATACGGTGAAACCTGTCGGGTAGGGGTCCGTCGGGTCGAGCAGATACTGCGCGGTTCCGGTGATCCAGGCGCGGCCGGTGACCGAGGGCAGGACGGCGGGCCGGTCGCCGACCGTGCCTTCGCCCAGGATGCGGCCGGTGAAGCGGGAGCCGATGAAGGACTCGTTGACGAAGTCCTGCCCGGCCTTCAGCAGTCCCCGCGCGTGCAGTTGGGCCATCCGCGCGCTGGTTCCCGTACCGCAGGGCGAGCGGTCGAACCATCCGGGGTGGATCGCCATGGCGTGCCGCGAGTGCTCGGCGGTCGAGCCGGGGGCCTCCAGATAGACGTGGTGGCAGACGTCGATGGCCGGGTTCTCCGGATGGACCACCGGGTTCTGTTCGTTGATCGCCGCCATGACGGCCAGGCCCGCGTCGAGCAGCCGCCCCTTCTCCGACCGGTCGAAGGGGATACCGAGGTCGCCGGTGCGCACGACGGCGTAGAAGTTGCCGCCGTACGCCATGTCGTAACGGACCGCGCCGAAACCCGCCACCTCGACCACCTGGTCCAGCGCGTGGCTGTAGGAGGCGACGTTCTCCAGGGTGACGGACTCGGCGCGGCCGTCGCGCACGGCGACCCGCGCGGTGACGAGACCGGCGGGTGTGTCGAGGCGGATCAGGGTCTCCGGTTCGACCGCCTCGACCATGCCCGTCTCCACCAGGACCGTCGCCACGCCGATGGTGCCGTGGCCGCACATGGGCAGGCAGCCGGAGACCTCGATGAACAGCACGCCGAAGTCGGCGTCCGGCCGGGTCGGAGGCTGGAGGATCGCGCCGGACATGGACGCGTGCCCGCGCGGCTCGCACATCAACAGGGTGCGCAGCCCGTCCCGTTCGGCCATGAACCGCTGCCGCCGCTCGGCCATGGTCGTGCCCGGCAGTACGCCCACCCCGCCGGTGATCACCCGGGTCGGCATACCCTCGGTGTGCGAGTCGACCGC
>MUNB01000521.1 GCA_002154345.1 Streptomyces griseus | reverse complement strand
GTCGCGGATGCGCGAGCCGTAGTTCGCGACGGAGGGCATCGGGCGGGGGCCGCCGAGGTAGCGGAGCGAGACGCGGAAGGGGTACGGGGTCTCGGCCGACAGGCGCTCGATCTCGTCGGCCTGGGCCGCGATCAGGTCGCGGGCCTTCCCGCTGAGGACGAGGACGTACGTGCCGGTGCGCTCGCCGTTGCTGTAGTCGCCGGTGACGCGGAAGTCGCTGCCCTGGGTGAGGCCCAGGCTGCGGAGGACCCGGGCGATGGCCACGGTCGGGGTCCGGGGTGGGGTGCTGGCGCTCACGTGGGCCTCCGAAGTGGGGTGTTGGGTTGGTCACTATGACTAACGCTTAGGTTCCGCTGGGGTACCGGTGTCCGGACAAGGAAAACGCAGGTCAGGGCGCTGTCCGGACACTGTCCGGGCGGGTGTCCGGACAGTGTCCGGACACCCGCCCCGGGGTGGTCAGGAACCGTCGTTCGCGGCGACCTGGAGGACGAGCGGCCACGCCGAGTAGGCGGCCTCGGTGAGCGCGGTCTCGTACGCCTCCGAGTGGTCGGCCAGGTCCTCGGTGGACTCGCGGAAGGCGTCGACCTGCTCGGCCGCCTGGTCCGCGAGGTCGTCGAGCGCTTCCTGCCGGGCGTACTCGCCGCGCAGGTCGTGGACGAAGCCGTGGGCCTTGTCGGGGGCGCCGTCGAAGGACTCGCTGCCGACCACGATCGCGTCGGGCGTCTCGTTCTCGACCATGTACCAGGCCAGGACCTTGGCCCAGGCGCGCGCCGAGTTGTAGTCCTCGACCAGAAACAGTTCGACCGGGTCACCTTCGGCCCGGCCGGGCCCGGCGACCGCCACGGTGAACGGGCGGGCGGCCTGCTGGTAGTCGTTGGGCACGTCGTACAGCGGGCGGTGGGTGAAGTCCTCGGCGGGCTGCGCCGGGCGCGGCGAGCACTTGCGGCACCGGGTCAGCCCGCGCGCCTGCGCCTCGGCCTCCGTCAGGGCCTCCTGGCCGCGGTACGTTTCCGGCCTGCTGTTCAGCGCGAGGCACGTGAGGTCGGGGTGGTAGGCCGTGCGGAAGGTCCCGATGCGGACGTGCACGGTGCCCTGGGGGCCGGTCGGCTGGAGTTCGGTGACGGTCATCTCGTGGTCCTCTCGCTGTCCGGACACTGTCCGGGTGGTTGTCCGGACACCGTCCGGGTGGTTGTCCGGCCGGTGTCCGCGTACGGGCGTTGGTGCAGGTGGGGGCGTGTCCGGACACTGTCCGGACAGTGTCCGGACACGCGGGGGTCAGAGGTCGGCGAGGAGCGCGGTCGCGTTGTCCGCGTACGGGTCCTCCGGGCTGGCTGCGGTCGAGGTCGCGACCGCGAGGTCCACGAACGCCTGGAGCGTGGCGGCCCGGGGGTCGTCGTCAAGCTCGGCGTACAGGTCGTGCCCGGCGTCGTGGTGCGGCTGGTACGCGCCGTCCGAGGCGAGGAGCAGCCGACGCGGCTGGCCGTCCAGCGGGACGGTTACCGACTCGATCGCCGGGTGGCGGTGCGAGGCCCGGCGGGCGTCGTCGTCGGCGACGGAGCCGAGGTACGAGGTGATCGCGTCCCGGCTCCCGCCCTGGGGGTAGGTCGCGCTCGGGGGGTACACCCGGTGAAGGTTGTGGTCGTCGGTGAGGCGCCGGACGATGCCCCGGGTGAGGAGGTAGGCCCGGGAGTCCCCGCACCAGGCGACCGTCATGGGGCGGCCGGGGGCGGTCACGGCGACGACCGCCGCAGCGCCCGGCATGTACCGCCTGCGGTGCCGGTCCTGGCGGTCGGGGTGGGTGGCGTAGCCCTCGTAGACGTGGCGGAGACCGGCCTCGGCGTCGCCCCTGCGGGACGCGGCGCGGGCCAGGCGGCGGGCCGCGGTGCGGGTCCAGGTCCTCACGGTCTCGGTGTCGCCGATCCCGTCGAGGAGGACGAACGCCCGGCTGCCGTCCGGGGCGGTGTGCACGGCGGTGGCGTCGCACTGGACGTCGCGGAGGCCGAGGGCCTGGGCGGTCGACCAGTTCCGGCGCGGCCGGGTCTTCTTGCTGCCGCGCTCCGCCGCGCGCAGGGCACCGGCCCGGGTCCGGTAGTTCCCTCCGACGCGCCACCCGCCGACGAACACGTGGAAGGTGGGGCCGCCGGTGCCGCAGGCGGGGGCGGGGTACTCCCGCAGGGTCGCCCGGGGGAACGGGAAGGTGTCGAAGTGGCTGGTCATGCGGATACCTCCGTGAGGGGCTGGGTGTCGGCGATCAGCCGCCAGATCTCGCCGGCTGCGATGTCGAGGGGGACGGCGAGCTCGGCGGCGACCTGGCCGCCGATGAGCACGGTGAGGAAGCCCGGCTGGTGCTCCCCGGACCGTCGTCCGTCGGCGGTGCGGAAGGTGGCGGTGGGCTGGGCGGTGCGCCCGTTGTGGATGTCGTCGACCAGGCGGGCCCGGTCGCGGTACAGGCGGATCAGGGCGGTGAACGCGGCGGTGGCCACGTCGTCGTCCCGGTCGTCGAAGCGGGGGGCCAGGTCGAGGAGCTGGGCGAGCTGGCGCCGGTGGCGGCGCACGTGGTCCTGGTCGAGGGAGGAGAGGGGTTCGAGGCGTGGGGTGATGCCGGTGACGGGCGCGGTGACGTGGTCGATGACCGCGCTGTCGACGCTGGTATCGAAGGCGAGCTGGCGTCGGGCGAGGAGGAACGCGCGGTCGGTGGCCCGGTCGGTGTTGCCGGAGAGGGCGCTGGTGGCGAGGGCGTTGCCCGCGCCGAGGAGGTGGCGGGCAGCCGCGCGGAGGGCGCGGCCCTCGGCGTGGCCTCGGGGGTGGCTCTTGGCCGCGTCGAGGAGGACGGCGGAGAGGCGCTGAGCGCGTACGGCGGCCTTCACGTAGTGGTTCATGGTGGTCCTGTCGGTGGGGGGTTTAGGCGGCGGTGGCGAAGGCGAGGAGCTGCGCGGCCGCGCCGTGGTAGCAGAGGTAGCGGGCTCGGAGGCCGGCCGGGCAGTTGCACTGGCCGGTGGCCGCGGTGCGGTAGACCTCGGTGCCGTCCTCGGACACGGCGAGGAAGACGCGGTTCGCGCGGAGAGGAACGAGGCCGCCGAACTCGATGAGTTCGACGGCCTTGGCGACCTGTTCCGGCTTGTATGCGGGCGGGGGCGCGAGCCGGGCGGCCCGGCGGATCATCCGCCTGCACTTGGGCCCCAATCCGTCCGGGCTGGGACGGCGGAGGACTCGGCGGCACTTGAGGCACCTGGTGGGGTGGGTGGTGGTGTCCGGTGTGCTCATGTCCGGGCCCTTCGGGGGTGGTGGGTGGTTACACCCCCATCATTTCCTTAACCAACTTTGGTTAACCGTGTTTCCTTACCTGGATAAGTAAAGAGTTGGCAAAGTGACGCATGGTCTGGTCCTCCCCTGGGCAGGGCCCCGCCACCCGTCCCCGGACAGCAGGAAGCCCCGCCCTCCACCAGGGAGAGCGGGGCCCAACTGGGCGCCGGGTGTCGCCTAGCTGTGCTCGTGGCAGTGCCGGTCACCGTCGGAGTTCTCGGGCATCAGGTGGCAGTTGTCGTCGGCGGAGACCCTGGGGCAGCAGCCGCACGTGATCTCGCAGCACTTCGAGTCGGGCCCGCACTCCAGGAACTTGGTGCAGTGCTCGCTCGCGCAGTACGGCTCGACCACCGGGGCCGGGACCGTGGCACCCTCCGCCGGCCGCACGCAGCCGTCGTGCCGGTGGCAGTTGCAGCGTCCACAGCCCACGCACATCTGCCCGGCCTCCAGGCCGCAGGCGCCGCACCCGCCGGACTCCTCCAGCTCGGCGTCNNCGCAGTCGAACTCGGTCCCGGTGCCCACGGGCTCCACGGTGACGGTGAAGTCGAAGACCGCCAGGGTGCCGATGCCGTCGATGTCGGCGCGCGAGCGGAGGTCCCCGACCTCCGCGATCATCTCGCTGTCGCGTCCGCCTTCGGCGGTGATCGGCTGGCCGTGGGCGCGGGCGGCACCCCACACGACGTCTCGCAGCGCGCCGGGCGTCGGGCAGAAGAACCGCCGGTCGTCGAGCTGGGGGTGGGCGAGGGTGACTGCGTACATGCTGCTGCTCCCTGGTGGGGTGGGGC
>MUNB01000520.1:661-1216 GCA_002154345.1 Streptomyces griseus | reverse complement strand
TGGCCTCGGTCGCCGCTATGCAGGGCCGGATCGCGATGTACCACTTCCTCGGCGACGCGGTCGCCCCGCTGAACCTCAAGGCCGTCTCCGCCAACGTCTTCACCGACCCGGAGATCGCCACCGTCGGCTACAGCCAGGCCGAGGTCGACGCGGGCAAGATCGAGGCCCGGGTCGTCAAGCTGCCGCTGCTGCGCAATCCGCGCGCCAAGATGCAGGGCATCCGCGACGGCTTCGTCAAGATCTTCTGCCGTCCCGGTACGGGGATCGTGGTCGGCGGCTGCGTGGTCGCGCCGCGCGCCAGCGAGCTGATCCACCCCATCTCGATCGCGGTCGACAACAACCTGACGGTGGAGCAGATCGCAAACGCTTTCACCGTGTACCCGTCCCTGTCCGGATCGATCGCCGAAGTGGCCCGGCAGTTGCACACCCGCAAGCTCACGGGCGAGGGCTGAGCACCCGGGAAACCCGACATTCCCCGGCAACCCCCGGCAGTCCGGACGGCGCTGTGACCGCCTGACGATCACCGCCGAACAACAAAGGGGCCTCCTATACCAC
>MUNB01000520.1:0-609 GCA_002154345.1 Streptomyces griseus | reverse complement strand
CTCGACCGCCGGCACGGCGGTGCGGTCTTGCCGGGCGGTTTTACGCGGGAGTCCGGCTTTCCGCAGAAATCCCACCTCTCCACCGCGGAGAAGACAGCAATCGCCGACCTGGCCGCGGGTCTTGTCGGCGAGGGCGAGGCCATCGTGGTCGGCGCCGGCACGACCACGCAGGAGCTGGCCCGACGGCTCGCGCGGGTCCCCGGTCTGACCGTCGTCACCAACTCCCTGTTGGTGGCCCAGGCGTTGGCCCACGCCAACCGGGTCGAAGTCGTCATGACCGGCGGCACCCTGCGCGGGAGCAACTACGCGCTGGTGGGCAGCGGGGCCGAGCAGTCCCTCCAGGGGCTGCGGGTCTCCCGGGCCTTCCTCTCCGGGAGCGGCCTCACGGCGGAGCGTGGCCTGTCCACCTCCAACATGCTCTCGGCCAGCGTCGACCGGGCCTTGGTGCAGGCCGCCGCGGAGGTCGTGGTCCTGGCCGACCACACCAAGCTCGGCTCGGACACCATGTTCCAGACGGTGCCCACGGAGCTGATCACCCGTCTGGTGACGGACGAGCCGCCGCTCCACGACGAGCGGGCCGCGGCCGAGCTCCAGGCCCTGGCGGACCAG
>MUNB01000052.1 GCA_002154345.1 Streptomyces griseus | reverse complement strand
GGGCACGGGAGGCGCGGGCGGGGCCGTCCGGCGGGCCCGCGCCGCCGCGCCCGCGGCTCCCGACTTCGCACCGCCTTGACGTACACCTTGCGTGCCCCGGACGCACCGGACACGCGCTTGCGGAACCTGACGGAAGCCTTTAACCGCCGCTGTTGAAGCGGCGGACGCGGCCGAAGAACCTTGAGTTCAGGATCCGGTGCGGTGTGTTCGGGAGGAGAGAGCCGTGAGGAACGCCGATGTGCTCGTCGTGGGCGCCGGGCCCACCGGAATGACCCTGGCGGCCGAGCTCCGGCTCGCCGGCGCACGGGTGACCGTGCTGGAACGGCTGGCGCGACGCAGCGGCGAATCCCGGGGGCTGGGCTTCACCACCCGCACGATGGAGATCCTCGACCAGCGGGGCCTGCTGTCGCGCTTCGGCGACATCGAGACCAGCACCGTCGGACACTTCGGCGGTCTTCCGATCGACTTCTCGCTCCTGGACGGTGCGGGCCGGGCGGCCAAGTCGGTGCCGCAGTCCGAGACCGAGAGCCGCCTGGAGGAGTGGGCCGTCGAGCTCGGCGCCGACATCCGGCGCGGTGACGAGGTGCTCGCCGTGCGTGAGGGCGGCGCCGGTGTCGAGGTGGACCTGCGCGGTCCGGACGGACCGGCGACGCTGACCGCGCCGTGGCTGGTCGGATGCGACGGCGGACGCAGCACGGTCCGCGGCGCGGCCGGCTTCGACTTCCCCGGCACCGCCGCGACCATGGAGATGTTCCTCGCCGACGTCAAGGGCGTCGAGCTGGCGCCCCGGATGACGGGGCAGACGCTGTCCGGCGGCATGGTGATGGTGGGCCCCCTGCCGGGCGGCGTCACCAGGATCGTGGTGTGCGAGCGCGGCACCCCGCCGCGCAGACGTGAGTCGCCGCCGGAGTTCGCGGAGGTCGCGGCGGCCTGGGAGCGGCTGACCGGAGAGTCGATCGCGCACGCCGAACCGGTGTGGGTGAGCTGCTTCGGCGACGCCACGCGCCAGGTCACCACGTACCGGCGCGGCCGGGTGCTGCTGGCCGGCGACGCCGCGCACATCCATCTGCCGGCCGGCGGCCAGGGCATGAACACCGGCATCCAGGACGCCATGAACCTGGGCTGGAAGCTCGGCGCGGTCGCGACCGGCCGGGCGCCGGAGAGCCTGCTCGACTCGTACCACGAGGAACGCCACCCGGTCGGCAGCCGCCTCCTGATGAACACGCGGGCCCAGGGCCTGCTGCTCCTCGGCGGACCCGAAGTGCAGCCGCTGCGCGAGGTGTTCGGCGAACTCGTCCGCTTCGACGAGGTCGCGCGGCACCTGGCCGCCATGGTGAGCGGCCAGGAGATCCGTTACGACGTCGGCGGCGGCGGCCATCCGCTGCTGGGCCGGCGCATGCCGCACCTGGAACTGCTCGGCGCCGAGCACAAGACCTCCACCACCGAACTGCTCCGCACCGGCCGCGGACTCCTGCTCGACCTGACCGGCAACGCCCGGCTGCGGCAGCGGGCCGTGCCGTGGGCGGCCCGGGTGGACACCGTGGTCGCCGAGCCGCAGGACGGGCCGGCGGTCCAGGGCCTCGCCGGCACCACGGCGCTGCTGATCCGGCCGGACGGGCATGTGGCCTGGGCCGCTCCGGGCAGTCACCACGACCTGCCGATGGCGCTCGAACGCTGGTTCGGCTCTTCCTGAGCGCGCGGACAGCCGCCCCTTCCGAGGGCGTGCGTGCGATCCACCACCGGTACGCGACCACGCGTACACCGACGGAGAGATGAGAGACGTCATGAAGCACAGCAACCTGATCGTCGCCAGGATGGACGAGCGGTCGAGCACCGAAGTGGCCCAGCTCTTCACCGAGTTCGACCGGACGGACATGCCGCACCGGATGGGCACGCTGCGCCGGCGGCTGTTCATGTTCAACGGCCTGTACTTCCACCTCCAGGACTTCGCGTCCGACGACGGCGGCACCCGGATCCAGAACTCCCGCAACGATCCGCGCTTCGTGCAGATCAGCCATGAACTCAAGCCGTTCATCGAGCCGTACGACCCGGAGACCTGGCGGACGCCGGCCGACGCGATGGCCACGCGCTTCTACGACTGGTCGGCAGGCGAGTGACCTCGGCACGGCACCGCACCGGACCGGAAGGAGGACGGCAGCAGTGGAACGCCGGGCAGTGATCACGGGGATCGGTGTGTGCGCACCGGGCGGAACCGGTGCGGACAGCTTCTGGGAGCTGATGTGCGACGGCCGGACGGCCACCCGCGGCATCACCCTCTTCGACCCGTCTCCGTACCGCTCCAGGGTCGCCGCCGAGATCGACTTCGACCCGCGGGCGCACGGACTGACGCCGCAGGAGGTCCGGCGGATGGACCGGGCCGCGCAGTTCGGCGTGGTGACGGCACGGGAGGCCTTCGCCGACAGCGGTCTCGACGGCGCCGCGCTCGATCCGTTCCGTACGGGAGTCAGCCTCGGCACCGCGATCGGCGCGGCCGGCGGCCTGGACGCGGAGTACCGCGTGGTCAGCGACGACGGCCGGCTGGAGCTGGTCGACCACCGGTACGCGACCCCGCATCTGTACGACCTGTTCGTGCCGAGCTCCTTCGCGACCGAAGTGGCCTGGGCCGTCGGCGCGGAAGGACCGGCGACGGTGGTGTCCACCGGCTGCACCGCCGGGATCGACGCGGTGGGCCACGCGGTGGAGGCGATCCGCGACGGCAGCGCCGATGTGATGGTCACCGGCGCGGTGGACGCGCCGATCACCCCGCTCACGATGGCGGCCTTCGACGCGATCCGCGCCACCACGTCCCTCAACGACGAGGCGGACACCGCCTCCCGCCCCTTCGACGCGTCACGCAAGGGCTTCGTCCTCGGTGAGGGGGCGGCGGTGTTCGTCCTGGAGGAGGCGGAGCACGCACGGCGCAGAGGCGCGTACGTGTACGCGGAGATCGCCGGATACGCCTCGCGCGGCAACGCCTTCCACATGACCGGACTGCGGTCCGACGGAGCGGAGCTGGCCGCCGCGATCCGGGCGGCGCTGGACGAGGCCCGGCTCGACGCGTCGGCGGTGGACTACGTCAACGCGCACGGCTCCGGCACCCGCCAGAACGACCGGCACGAGACGGTCGCGCTCAAGTCGGCTCTGGGACAGCACGCCCACCGGGTGCCGGTCAGCGCGATCAAGTCGATGGTCGGGCACTCGCTCGGGGCGATCGGCTCCATCGAGATCGCCGCCTGCGCACTGGCCATGCGGCACCACGTCATCCCTCCGACCGCCAATCTGCACACCCCGGATCCCGAGTGCGATCTCGACTATGTCCCGCTGACGGCCCGCGCGCAGCGCACCGATGCCGTCCTCACCATCGGCAGCGGATTCGGCGGCTTCCAGAGCGCGATGGTGCTGGCCCGTCCCGACAGGAGCGCCGCGTGAGCGCCCCGGGCGGCGGCGACCGCGGCCGCACGTTGATCACCGGCATGGGACTGGCCACACCGCACGGCGTCGACGTGGAGGATTTCTGGGCGGCGACACGGGTCGGCAAGAACGCCATCGGACCGGTCACCCGGTTCGACGCGTCCGGCTACCCGGCGCGGCTGGCGGGAGAGATCCGCGGATTCTCGGCCGCGGACCATCTGCCGGGCCGGCTGGTGGCGCAGACCGACCGGGTGACCCAACTGGCCCTGGTCGCCGCGGACCGCGCGTTCCGGGACGCCGGGGTGGCTCCGGGCGACCTTCCCGCGAACGGGATGGGCGTGGTCACGGCGGCCGGTTCCGGCGGTTTCGAGTTCGGCGAGCGGGAGTTGCGCAAGCTCTGGAGCCTCGGCGCGAACCACGTGAGCGCCTACCAGTCGTTCGCCTGGTTCCCGACCGCCAACACCGGCCAGATCGCGATCCGCAGCGACAGCCGCGGACCGAACGGCGTGGTCGTCGGCGACCAGGCCGGCGGCCTCGACGCGCTCGGACAGGCCCGGCGGCTCATCCGCCGCGGCACCGGGCTGGTCGCCGCGGGCGGCTTCGAGGCGTCGCTGACACCGCTCGGCTGGACGGCACGGCTGTCGACCGGACTGATGTCGACCAGCGACGATCCCGACCGCGCCTATCTGCCGTTCCATCCGGCGGCGCGCGGCTACGTTCCCGGCGAGGGCGGCGCACTGCTGATCCTGGAGGACGAGCGCAGCGCCCTGGTCCGCGGCGCGGCCACCGCCCACGCCGAACTGGCCGGGTACAGCGCGACGCTGGATCCGCGCCCCGGCAGCGGGCGCGAGCCCGGTCTGCGGCGCGCCATCGAACTGGCGCTGGCGGACGCCGGCGTCGCACCGGCCGAGGTGGACGTCGTCTTCGCCGACGCCGCCGGCTCACCGGAGCCGGACGCGGTGGAAGTGGCGGCCGTGGCCGGTGTGTTCGGACCGCGCGCGGTGCCGGTCACCGCGCCGAAGACCATGATCGGCCGGCTCCAGGCGGGCGGCGCCCCGGTGGACGTGGTGACCGCCGTCCTCGCCATCCGCGAAGGCCTGATCCCGCCGACCGCCGACGCGGAGTCCGCCACGGCCCGTGAGCTGGACCTGGTCGTCGGACGGCCCCGGACCGCCTCGGTCGGCACCGCGCTGGTACTCGCGCGAGGGCACGGCGGATTCAACTCGGCCGTCGTGCTGCGGGCCGTCGACTGACCGGCCCGCCACCCCGAAGACCGCGCCCGCGGCCGTCTCCCCCCCCGGACGGTCCGCGGGCGCCTCATTTCACCCGTGGCCCGTCCGGGCGTACGGGAGCCAAGGAAGGGATCGACCGTGTCCAAGCAGGAGTTCACCCTCGAAGACCTCAAGCGCATCCTTCTGGAAGGCGCCGGTGCGGACGAGGGCGTCGACCTCGACGGCGACATCCTCGACACCGATTTCGAGGAACTCGGCTACGAGTCACTGGCGTTGCTGGAGACCGGCGGCCGGATCGAGCGCGAGTACGGGATCACGCTCGACGACGACGTGCTCGCCGACAGCCGTACGCCGCGCTCGCTGATAGCCGCCATCAACGCCGCGTTCCAGGGCCTCGTCGGGGCCTGAGCCCCTCTCGCACCACCGCACCACCATCCCTCTGTCCGGCGGGGCCGCCGCACCTGTGCGCGACGGCCCCGCCGAGGCGCAACAGCCCACTCTTCTCGTCTTGTTGGGAGACCAGAAACATGTCGGATCAGGACAAGCGCGTCGCCGTCGTCACCGGAGCCACCAGCGGCATCGGACTGTCCGTCGCGCGCCTGCTGGCCTCACAGGGCCACCGTGTGTTCATCGGCGCGCGCAGCGCGGAGAACGTCGCGGCGACCGTCAAGGAGCTCGTGGCCGAGGGCCTCGACGTCGATGGCGCGGTCGTGGACGTCCGCAGCGACGCCGATGTCGAGGCCTGGATCCAGGCCGCCGTGGACCGCTTCGGCACCGTCGACGTCGTCGTCAACAACGCGGGCCGCTCCGGCGGCGGCGTCACCGCGGACATCGACCCGGAGCTGTGGCACGACGTCATCGACACCAATCTCAACTCGGTCTTCCGCGTCACGCGTTCGGCGCTGAACACCGGCGGCCTGCGGTCCAAGAGCCGCGGCCGGATCATCAACATCGCCTCCACGGCCGGCAAGCAGGGTGTGGTGCTCGGTGCGCCGTACTCCGCGTCCAAGCACGGGGTGGTCGGCTTCACCAAGGCGCTCGGCAACGAGCTGGCGCCGACCGGCATCACCGTCAACGCCGTCTGCCCCGGATACGTCGAGACGCCGATGGCGCAGCGCGTGCGGCAGGGGTACGCCGCGGCGTACGACGCCACCGAGGACGCGATCCTGGAGAAGTTCCAGGCGAAGATCCCGCTCGGCCGCTACTCCACGCCGGACGAGGTCGCCGGACTCGTCGGCTACCTGGCCTCGGACACCGCGGCCTCCATCACCTCGCAGGCGCTCAACGTCTGCGGCGGACTCGGCAACTTCTGAGCCGTACCGATCCGGGCCGAAGCGGTCCGGTACCCACCCGACACGACCATCGAGGAGTACGAGCATGTCGCAGCCCGGCCTGCGCGAGGTGGAGCACGAGATCACGGTCTCCGCTCCCGCCGTCGCCGTCTACCGTCTGATCGCCGAGGTCCGCAACTGGCCCCGGATCTTCCCGCCGACCATCTACGTCGACCACGTCGAGGAGAACGGCGACGAGGAGCGCATCCGTATCTGGGCCACGGCCAACGACGAGGCCAAGAACTGGACCTCGCGCCGCACGCTGGACCCGGAAGGCCTGCGGATCACCTTCCGCCAGGAGGTTCCGGCGCCGCCGGTCGCCGCCATGGGCGGCGCCTGGATCATCGAGCCGCTCGGCGACGCCGAGTCACGGATCCGTCTGCTGCACGACTACCGCGCGGTCGACGACGACCCGGCGCACCTGGAGTGGATCGACCAGGCGGTCGACCGCAACTCCCGCTCCGAACTGGCGGCCCTGAAGGGCAACGTCGAGAAGGCGCACGCCGAGGAGGGGCTGACGTTCTCCTTCGAGGACACGGTGCGGGTCGACGGTGCGGCGAAGGACGTCTACGACTTCGTCAACGAGGCCGACCTGTGGCACGAGCGGCTGCCGCACGTCGCCACCGTACGGCTGCGCGAGGACACTCCCGGCCTCCAGGAGCTGGAGATGGACACCCGGGCCAAGGACGGCTCGACCCACACCACCAAGTCGTACCGGGTGACCTTTCCGCACCATCGGATCGCCTACAAGCAGACCACGCTGCCGGCGCTGATGACCCTGCACACCGGCTACTGGACCTTCGCCGAGGACGACCGGGGCGTGCTGGCCTCCTCCCAGCACACGGTCACCATCAACACCGCCAACATCGCCCGCGTCCTCGGCCCGGAGGCCACCGTCGAGGACGCCAAGGCGTATGTGCACACCGCGCTGTCCACCAACAGCACGGCCACGCTGAACCACGCCAAGCGGTTCGCCGAGGAGCGTGCCGCGGGCCGGCGGGGCTGACCGTGCCGGAGGACGACGACGCGCGGATCGTCGTGGTCGGCGCGGGCCCGGTCGGGCTGCTGCTCGCCGGGCTGCTGCGCCGGTCCGGCGCGGACGTGGTCGTCCTCGAACAGCTCACCGCGCCCACCACCGAGTCCCGCGCCTCCACCCTGCACGCCCGCACCATGGAGATCCTCGACGGCTGCGGTGTGCGGGACCGGCTGGGCGCGGTGGAGCGCGAGCCGCGCGGGCACTTCGGCGGCATCGGCCTCGACCTGACGCTGCCCGTTCCCCGTCCGGGCCAGTGGAAGGTGCCGCAGACGCGGCTGGAGGAGGTGCTCGCGCGGTGGGCACGGGAGCTCGGTGTGCGGATCCGGCGCGGCCACGAGGTGATCGGGCTGACGCGGGCCGCAGACCACGTGACCGTGGACGTACGACGGCACGGTCCGGGCCGTGCGGTCCGCGGCACGGTCCGGGCCGGCTGGCTGGTGGGCTGTGACGGTGAGCGCGGCGCGGTGGGCCGGCTCGGCGGGTTCACGTTCACCGGCGGCCCGGCACGGCGGGAGCTGCTGCGGGCCGATGTGGCGGGCCTGACCATCGCGGCCCGGCGCTTCGAGCGGGCCGAAAGGGGCCTGCTGGTCGCGGCTCCCCTTCCCGGCGGCGTGACCCGCGTCATGGTCCACGAGCGCGGCGCTGAGCCGCTGCCCGGTCCGGCGCGGTTCGCGGACCTGGTGGCGGCCTGGCGGCGGGTCGCCGGGGAGGACATCGCGGGCGGCGTGCCGCTGTGGGTGAACTCCTTCGACGACGCCTGCCGCCAGGCCGACCGGTACCGGATCGGCCGTCTGCTGCTGGCCGGGGACGCGGCCCACCGGCAGCTGCCGATCGGCGGCCAGTCCTTGAACCTGGGCCTCCAGGACGCCTGGGACCTGGGCCGGAAGCTGGCGGCGGTGGCCTGCGGCCGGGCCCCCGCCGCGCTGCTCGACAGCTATCACGAGGAGCGGCACCGAGCCGGCCGGCAGGTGCAGGACGACGTACGGGCGCAGGCGCTGCTGCTGTTCGGCGGGCCGGAGGTGGACGGCGTCCGTCAGGTGCTGGCGGAGCTGACCGGCCACGAGCGGGTCCGCGTCCACCTGGCCCGGCGGATCGGCGGCTGGCCGGACCGGCCGGACGGCCGTCCGGCGACGGCAGGCACCGGCACCGGCATCCACGACCACGACCACGACCACGACCACGGAGACGACCACGGAGCCGGCGACGGCGATGTGCGAGGGAGAAGAGGTGAGGCGATGGGCAGGCTGACGGGCCGTACGGCCCTGGTCACCGGATCGAGCCGCGGCATGGGCCGGGCGACCGCGATCCGGCTGGCGGCGGACGGCGCGCTGGTCGCGGTCCACTACGCGGAGAACAAGGACGCGGCCGCCGACGTGGTCGCCGCGATCGAGTCGGACGGCGGACGGGCCTTCGCGGTGGGCGCGAGGCTCGGTGTGCCCGGAGACGTCGAGGAGTTGTTCGGCGCCCTGGAGCCGGCCCTGCTCGACCGCACCGGCTCCACCGATCTGAACATCCTGGTCAACAACGCCGGAGTGATGAGCGGGACGGAGCCGCTCAGCAGGACGACGGAGGGCTTCGACCGGCTGTTCGCCGTCAACGCCAGAGCGCCGTACTTCCTGATCCGGCGGGCGCTGGAGAACATGCCGGACGGCGGCCGCATCGTCAACATCTCGTCCGGCCTGACGCGGTGCGCGAATCCGGACGAGATCGTGTACGCGATGAGCAAGGGCGCGCTGGAGCAGCTCGCCCTGCACTTCGCCAAGCTCCTCGGTCCGCGCGGCATCACCGTCAACTCGGTGGCCCCCGGCATCACCCGCAACGACCAGCCGGTCTTCCGGATCGCGGAGGCGGTCGACCAGATGGCCGCCCGGTCCGTGTTCCACCGGATCGGCGAGCCGGAGGACATCGCCGACGTGGTGGCGTTCCTGGCCACGGACGAGGCCCGCTGGATCACGGGGTCCTTCGTGGACGCCACCGGCGGCACGCTGGTCGGCTGATGGGGCCGGGCCCCGTCGGCCCTCCGGCGGTCCGGCGGACGCCGTGGCCGCTGGTCTGCGTGCTGGCGGCCACGATGCTCGTCGACGCGCTGGAGGTCTCCGCCGCCGTGGTGTCCGCACCGGTCGTCGGAGACGCGCTGGACCTGACACCGGCCGTGCTGTTCTGGCTGGTCGGAGGGTTCGCCGCCGGGTTCGCCGCGGTGCTGCCCTGGGCCGCCGCGCTGGGCCGGCGGTTCGGCCGGCGGCGCGTCCAGCTCGTCGCGCTCGCGGTGTTCGCGCTGGCGTCCGCGGCGAGCGCGGCCGCCGACTCCGGCGGCTGGCTGATCCTCGGCCGTGCGGTCAAGGGCGGCTGCGCGGCGCTCACCGCGCCGACCGGGCTCGCCATCATCCTGGCCGCCGTCCCGGACGGGCCGGACCGCCGTCGTGCGGTCTCCGGGTACGCGCTGTGCGGCACCGCCGGATTCTGCGGCGGACTGCTGCTGGCGGGCCTGCTGACCGGAGTGGACTGGCGGCTCGTGCCGGCCCTGCCGGTGCCGGCGGCGCTGCTGCTGCTGGTCCTCGCCGCCCGGCTCGTCCCGCGCGATCCGCCGGTCCGCCGGCGGGCCCGTCCGCGGGGCCGCCCGGGGCGGTCGTCGGCCGGACCGCGTGTGCTGTGGCGCTGCCGGCCGCTGCGCCGCGCCGCGCTGACGGCCGCCGCGTTCAACGGCGCGTACGTCGTCCTGCTGCTCGTCACCGCCTGGCAGGTGCACCACCGCGGCTGGACCCCGTTGCGGACGGCCCTGGTGTTCCTGCCCGCGGCGGCCCCGGCGGCGCTGACCGCCCTGTGGTCGGCGCGGATCGCCGTCCGGCTGGGTCCGGACCGGTCGGCGGCCGCCGGAGCCGTGCTCGCCGTCGTCGGCTGTCTGCTCGTGCCGCGCGACGCCGGAGCGGCCGGCTCGGGCGCGGCCGGACTGTTGCCGGCGACCGCGGTGCTCGGCCTGGCGTTCCTCCTGGCCTTCACCGCGCTGCACCTCCAGGCGGTCGACGCGGTCCCGGAGGAGCTGCGTCCGGCGGCGACGGCCTTCTACCAGACCTGGGTGCAGTCGGGACCGGTCCTGCTGACCGCTCCGGCGGCGGCGCTGGTCACCGCGGGAGCGGACATCGGCCCGGCGCTGTGGCTGGTGACCGCCGTCGCGGCGTCCGGCGCCCTGGTGGCCGTCACCGGCCTGCTTCCGTCCGGGACGCCCGGACCTCCTTCGACACCACGACCACGGAGCTCTCATGACGACCCTTCAACTGTCCCGTACGTACGAGACGGAGGACGGTGACACGATCACGATGACCGTCCCGGACATCGCCGTCCTGCACTCCGTCGACCTGGCCGAACGCACCGCGATCCTGGAGCGGTACGTCCGCGAGCAGCTCGGCCGCGTCCTCGCCGTCCACCCGAGCCGGGTCGACACCACCGGCCGGCCGATGGGCTGCCTGGGCATCGGCTCGATCTCCGGTATGGAACTGCAGTACCGCATGGAGGATGCGCTCGGCGTCGAACTCCACCTCCAGAGGCTGCTGCTGGCCAACAGCGCCCAGGAGCTGATCGACTGCCTGGCCTGGCAGTTCGGCCCGGAAGGCGCCGGCAAGTACGGGACCGCGGTGGCCTCATGAACGGATCGATCCTGCTTCCGGCCACCGCCACCGAGATCCGGCAGCCCGGCCCGGACGAGCCGAGCGCCTTCACCGTGGCGGCGGACCGGATCGACCTGTGGCTGATCCACCCGCCCGAGGGCGACGCCGCCGGGGCCCTGGCCCGGGACGAGCTGGACGAGCGCGAACGGGCCCGTGCCGACGCCTTCGTCCGGCCGTCCGACGGACTGCTCTACGCCGCCGCGCATGTGGCGCTCCGCCGGCTGATCGCGGCCTACACCGCCGGCCGGCCGCAGGACGTGCGCTTCATGCGCGAGGCCTGCCCCGGCTGCGGCGAGAGCCACGGCAGACCCGCCGTCGCCCCGCCGCCACCGCCGCTGCACTTCTCGCTCTCGCACAGCGCGGGAGTGGCGCTGGTCGGCGTGGCCGACCGGCCGATCGGCGTCGACGTGGAGCGGCTGCCGGGCGCGGAGACCGTGGACATCTGCTCCCGGTCGCTGCACCCGGAGGAACAGGCGGAACTGAACGAGGTTCCGGCGGGAGAAGCGCGGCGGAAGCTGTTCGGCCGGATCTGGACCCGCAAGGAGGCCTACCTCAAGGGTCTCGGGACGGGGCTGAGCCGCTCGCCGGCCGAGGACTACCTGGGAGCGGACCGGGACCGGCATCCGGGCGACTGGACGATGGTCGGCATCCCGTGCGTCGCCACGCACGCGGCGTCGGCCGCCGTGCGCGGCACACCGCCCGCCGTCGCCGAGGTGCGCACCCTGCCCGGGGCCTGGCTGACGGACGGCCGGCCGCCTGCCGCCCCGGCCTGACCGGGCCCGCTCCGCCGTACCGCCGTACCGCCGTACCGCACACCGACACGTCGAACCAGGAGGCACACCCATGCCCACAGCACAGGACAGGGCCGGGACGGCGGACACCGTCCACGGCCGCGTCGACGCGCTCCTCGCGATGAAGGACAGCGCGCGCGCCGGAGACGCCGAGGCCACGCGACGCCAGCACGCCAAGGGCAAGCTGACCGCGTACGAGCGGATCGGGCTGCTGCTCGACAAGGGCTCCTTCACCGAGGTGGAAGGGTTGCGGCGGCACCGCGCGACCGGTTTCGGCCTGGAGGCGAAAAAGCCGGCCGGCGACGGCGTCGTCACCGGCTGGGGCACCGTGCACGGCCGGAGCGTCTTCGTCTACGCGCACGACTTTAGGGCCTTCGGCGGTGCGCTCGGCGAGGCGCACGCCGCGAAGATCCACAAGGTGATGGACCTGGCGGAGGCGGCCGGCGCGCCGCTGGTCTCGCTCAACGACGGCGCCGGAGCCCGGATCCAGGAAGGCGTCACCGCGCTCGCCGGATACGGCGGCATCTTCCGGCGCAACACCCGGGCTTCCGGGGTGATTCCGCAGATCAGCGTGATGCTCGGCCCGTGTGCGGGCGGGGCCGCGTACTCCCCGGCGTTGACGGACTTCGTGTTCATGGTCCGGGAGACCTCGCAGATGTTCATCACCGGACCGGACGTGGTGAAGGCCGTCACCGGCGAGGAGATCACCCAGAACGGCCTCGGCGGCGCGGACGTCCACGCGGGCGTGTCCGGCGTCTCGCACTTCGCGTACGACTCCGAGGAGGAGTGCCTGGAGGACGTGCGCCATCTGCTGTCGCTGCTGCCGTCGAACAACCGTGAGCTGGCCCCGGTCGAACAGTCCGGCGATCCGGCCGAGCGGCTGAACGACCGGCTGCTGGACCTCGTTCCGGTGCAGGCCGGCCAGGCGTACGACATCCGCGCGGTCATCGAGGAGATCGTCGACGACGGCGACCACTTCGAGGTGCACTCCGCGTGGGCGCCGAACCTGGTCTGCTCGCTGGCCCGGCTGGACGGCCATGTGGTCGGCATCGTCGCGAACAATCCGTCGGCCTTCGCCGGTGTGCTGGACATCGAGGCGTCCGAGAAGGGCGCGCGGTTCGTGCAGTTCTGCGACGCGTTCAACATCCCGCTGGTGACGCTGGTCGACGTGCCGGGCTTCCTGCCGGGCGTCGACCAGGAGCACAACGGCATCATCCGGCGCGGCGCGAAGCTCCTGTACGCGTACTGCAACGCGACCGTGCCGCGGATCTCGCTGGTGCTGCGCAAGGCGTACGGCGGCGCGTACATCGTGATGGACTCCCGCTCGATCGGCGCGGACCTGGCGCTGGCCTGGCCGACCAACGAGATCGCGGTCATGGGCGCTGAGGGCGCGGCGAACGTGGTGTTCCGCCGCGAGATCAACGCGGCGGAGGACCCGGACGCGGTCCGCGCCCAGCGCATCGCGGAGTACAAGGAACAGCTCATGCATCCGTACTACGCGGCCGAGCGCGGGCTGATCGACGACGTCGTCGATCCCCGCGCGACGCGTTCGGTGCTGATCCGGTCGCTGGAGATGCTGCGCGCCAAACACGCCGACCTGCCGGCGCGCAAGCACGGCAATCCGCCGCAGTGAGAACCGGGTCCCCCAGCGCCTCGCCGCGCACCGCCCGCCGGTGCGGACAACGAAGGAGCAGTGATCAGCATGACCGACACGACGTCCACGACCGGTGCGCCCGATCCGGCCCAGGTGATCCGGGTGGTGCGCGGAGAGCCGGACGCCGAGGAGCTGGCCGCGCTGACGGCCGTCGTCCTGGCCCGCGCGGCGGCGGCCGAGGCCGAGCGCGGCGGCACGGCGTCCTCGGGTCCGCTGCCGGCCGGCTGGCGTCGGCGGGAGCGGGTCCGCGGCTTCCAGGGGCCCCGCACCTGGCGCGAGAACACCGCCGCCGCGCGGCGCTCCTGAGCCGGCCTCGTTCCTTCCTCGTCCTCCCCTCTTCCCCGGCCCCGCATGCTGCGGGTCTCCGGTCCCTCTCTTCCCTCCGTACGAGGAGCACTCCATGAGGCAGCGCACTTCCGTCCGTACCGGCACCGGGGCGGCGGCATGAGACTGCTGGTCACCGGCGGCGCCGGATTCATCGGCTCGCACTTCGTCCGCACCCTGCTCGACGGCGGCTATCCGGGCCACGGAACGACCCGGGTCACCGTGGTCGACAAGCTCACCTACGCCGGAAACCGGGACAACCTGCCGCCGGACCATCCGCGGCTGGAGTTCGTCCACGGCGACATCTGCGACGCGGAGCTCCTCGGCCGCGTGCTGCCGGGCCACGACGCGGTGGTGCACTTCGCCGCCGAGTCGCACGTGGACCGGTCGGTGCGGTCCGCGGCCGCGTTCGTCCGGACCAATGTGCTCGGCACCCAGACGCTGCTGGACGCCTGTCTGGCGGCCGGCGTGCGGCGGATCGTGCACGTCTCCACCGACGAGGTGTACGGCTCGATCGCCGAAGGCGCCTGGACGGAGGAGTGGCCGCTGCTGCCGAACTCCCCGTACGCCGCCTCCAAGGCCGCGTCCGACCTGATGGCCCGCGCCTACCACCGTACGCACGGCCTGAACGTGTCGGTCACGCGCTGCTCCAACAACTACGGCCCGTACCAGCACCCGGAGAAGCTGATTCCGCTCTTCGTGACCAACCTGCTCGAAGGCGAGCCGGTGCCGCTGTACGGCGACGGGCTCAACGTCCGTGAGTGGCTGCACGTCGACGACCACTGCCGGGCCATCGCGCTGGTGCTGGACGGCGGCCGCCCCGGCGAGGTCTACAACATCGGCGGCGGCAACGAGCAGACCAACCTGGCCGTCACCGAGCGGCTGCTCGCGCTGTGCGACGCCGACCGTTCGCGGGTGCGGAGGGTCGCCGACCGCAAGGGCCACGACCTGCGGTACGCGCTGGACGAGACCAAGATCCGCACGGAACTCGGATACGCACCGCGCATCTCCTTCGAGGACGGTCTCGCCGACGTCGTCGCCTGGTACCGCTCCAACCCGAACTGGTGGAAGGCCGCCAAGGACCGCAGCGCCCGGTCCGCCGGACAGGACAAGGAAGGCATCGCGTCATGAACACGCACAAGGGTCTGATCCTCGACGAGACCGTCAAGTACCACCAGGACCTCCAGGACGACCGGCCGTTCGTGCCGGGGACGACGGAGATCTGGCCGGCCGGCGCGGTGCTCGACGAGGCGGACCGTACGGCTCTCGTCGAGGCGGCGCTGGAGATGCGGATCGCCGCCGGTCCCAGCTCGCGCAAGTTCGAGTCGCGCTTCGCGCGCACGCTCGGCCTGCGCAAGGCGCATCTGACCAACTCGGGCTCCTCCGCCAATCTGCTGGCGCTGTCGGCCTTCACCTCGCATCTGCTGGAGGACCGCAGGCTGGTGGCCGGCGACGAGGTGATCACGGTCGCGGCGGGCTTCCCGACCACGGTCAATCCGATCATCCAGAACGGCCTGGTCCCGGTCTTCGTCGATGTGGAGCTCGGTACGTACAACACCACCGCGGCCCGGGTCGCCGCGGCCATCGGACCGCGGACCCGGGCCATCATGATCGCGCACGCGCTCGGCAACCCCTTCGAGGTGGCCGAGATCGCGCAGCTGGCCGCGGACCACGACCTCTATCTGATCGAGGACAACTGCGACGCGGTCGGCTCCACCTACGACGGCCGGCTCACCGGCACGTTCGGCGACATCACCACGGTCAGCTTCTATCCGGCGCACCACCTCTCCATGGGCGAGGGCGGCTGTGTCCTCACCTCGAACCTGGCGCTGGCGCGGATCGTGGAGTCGCTGCGCGACTGGGGCCGGGACTGCTGGTGCGAGCCGGGCGAGACCAACAAGTGCCTCAAGCGGTTCAACTACCAGATGGGCACCCTCCCGGAGGGGTACGACCACAAGTACATCTTCAGCCACATCGGTTACAACTTGAAGGCCACCGATCTCCAGGCCGCGCTCGGCCTGACACAGCTCGACAAGCTGGACCGCTTCTGCGACGCGCGCCGCCGCAACTGGAAGCGGCTGCGCGAGGGCCTGGACGGCGTGCCGCACCTCGTGCTGCCGGAGGCCACCGAGCGCAGCGATCCGAGCTGGTTCGGCTTCGCGCTGACCGTCGATCCGGACGCGCCGTTCAGCCGGGCCGCGCTGGTGGACTTCCTGGAGCAGCGCAAGATCGGCACCCGGCGGCTGTTCGCCGGGAACCTGACCCGCCACCCGGCCTATCTCGACCGGGAGTTCCGCGTCGTCGGCGATCTGACCAACAGCGACATCGTCACCGCGCAGACCTTCTGGGTCGGCGTCTATCCGGCGCTGACCGAGGAGATGCTCGACTATGTGATCGCCTCGGTGAAGGAGTTCGTGGGGGCCAACTCATGAGCGCGGCCGCCTCGTTCACCGCCGCCGTGGGCGGACCGGCGGATCCGGCCGCCGGGGTCCGGCTGAGCGCGTCGTCCGACCGGCGGCTGCCGGACCGCTTCGCGCGCTCGGCGGCCGCCGCCGAAGGCGCTCAGCTGCGTACCGAGGACGTCGCCGGCTGGCTCGACGGACGCCGCGCCGCCCATCGCTTCCAGGTCGACCGCATCGCGTTCGCGGAGCTGGAGGGCTGGTCCTTCCAGGAGGGCACCGGCAACCTCGTCCACCGCACCGGCCGGTTCTTCACCGTCGAGGGGCTGCGGGTGGAGACCGGATCCGGCCACCGATGGCACCAGCCCATCATCAAGCAGCCGGAGGTCGGCATCCTCGGCATCGTCGTCAAGGAGTTCGACGGCGTACTGCACCTTCTGATGCAGGCCAAGATGGAGCCCGGCAACCGCAACCTGCTCCAGCTCTCGCCGACCGTCCAGGCCACGCGCAGCAACTACACCAAGACGCACCGCGGCGGCGCGGTGCGGTATCTGGAGTACTTCACCGACCGCACGCGCGGCCGGGTGCTGGCCGATGTCCTCCAGTCCGAGCACGGCTCCTGGTTCCACCGCAAGAGCAACCGCAACATGATCGTGGAAGCGGTCGACGAGGTGCCGTTGCACGAGGACTTCTGCTGGCTGACCCTCGGCCAGGTCGGCGAGCTGCTGCACCGCGACAACGTGATCAACATGGACGCGCGGACGGTGCTGGCCTGCGCTCCGTCCGGTGACGTCGGTGACGTCGGTGACGTCGGGGCCGCCGAGGACACCGCGCTGCACTCCGACACCGCGCTGCTGTCCTGGTTCACCTCCGAGCGCTCCGGCCACGACGTGGTGGCCGAACGCGTGCCGCTCGACGGCATTCCCGGATGGCGGCGGGGCGAGCGGTCCATCGACCACGAGGACGGCCGCTACTTCAGCGTCGTCGCCGTCTCGGTGGCCGCCGGAAGCCGCGAGGTGACCGGCTGGACGCAGCCGCTGTTCGAACCGCGCGGCACCGGGGTGACCGCCTTCCTGACCCGGCGCATCGGCGGCGTCGCGCACCTGCTCGCGCACGCGCGCGTGGAGGGCGGGTTCGCCGACACGGTGGAGCTCGGGCCGACCGTGCAGTACACACCGGAGAACTACGCACATCTGCCGGAGCGACCGCCGTTCCTGGACGCGGTGCTGAACGCCGATCCGTCGCGCATCCGCTACGAGGCGCTGCACTCGGAGGAGGGCGGCCGGTTCCTGAACGCGGAGAGCCGCTACCTCTTCGTCGACGCCGACGAGTCGGACGCGCCGCTGACGCCCCCGCCGGGCTACGTCTGGGTCACTCCGCGCCAGCTCACGCGGCTGGTGCGGCACAACCACTACCTCAATGTGCAGGCGCGCACGCTGCTGTCCTGCCTGACCTCCGGGACGGTACGGCTCTGATGGAACCGTTGCGCATCGGCGTGCTCGGCTGCGCGGGCATCGCACGCCGCCGGATGCTGCCGGCCTTCCGCGCCTGCCCCGGCACGGAGCTCGTCGCCGTCGCCTCGCGGGACCGCCTGCGCTCCCGCGAGACGGCGGCGGAGGCGAAGTGCGAGGCCGTGCACGGATACGCCGAGCTGCTGGCCCGCACCGACATCGACGCCGTGTACCTGCCGCTGCCCGCGGCCCTGCACGAGCGGTGGGCACGGGCGGCGCTGGAGGCCGGCAAGCATGTGCTCGGCGAGAAGCCGCTGACCACCGACCCGGCGGCCACCGCACGGCTGGCCGCGCTGGCCGCCGCGTCGGGACTGGCGCTGCGGGAGAACGTGATGTTCGTCCACCATCCGCAGCACGCCGCCGTGGCACACCTGGTGGCCGACGGAGCCATCGGTGACGTGCGGTCCTTCCGCGCCGAGTTCACCGTGCCGAGGCTGCCGGACGACGACATCCGCTACGATCCGGCGCTCGGCGGCGGCGCGCTGTTCGACACCGGCGTCTATCCGGTCCGCGCCGCGCTGCACTTCCTCGGCGACGGCCTGGAGCTCGTCGGCGCCGTCCTGACACACGGTGTGCCGCACCGGTCCGTGGACACGGCCGGCGTCGCGCTGCTCCGGGACGCCGCCGGTACGGGTGTCCAGCTGACCTTCGGACTCGACCACGGCTACCGGTCGCGGTACGAGATCCTCGGCAGCGCGGGCGCGCTCACGGTGGACCGCGCGTTCACCCCGCCGGCCGGAGCGCGGCCGCTGGTCCGGTGGGAGCGGGGCACCGGCGCCGAACAGCTCGACCTGCCGGCCCACGACCAAGTCCTGGCTTCCGTCGCCGAGTTCGCCGAGGCCGCGCGTACCGGCGCGCCACCGGACCCGGTGCTCTTCCGGCAGGCGGACCTGCTGGCCCGGATCCGTGCGGACGCCCGCGTCGTCACCGGCCCGGCCGGGCCGGCCCGGTGAGCGGGCCCACGGCGCGGGCCGTCACGCTCGACGTCGACGGCATTCCGATCTCGGGCCTGCTGGCGGAGCCCCCGCACGGACCGCCGCGTGCGGTGGTGGTGGCGCTGCACGGCAGCGGCATGAGCGCCGGATACTTCGACAACCGCGCCGGGCCCGGCCTGTCGCTGCTGACCCTGGGAGCCGAACTCGGCTACACCGTCCTGTCGTTGGACCGTCCCGGCTACGGCGCGTCGGCGCGGCGGCTGCCGCTGGGACAGAACCTGGCCGACCAGACCGGGACGCTCGGCGCGGCGCTGGCCGCCTTCCGCCGTTCCCACGACCACGGCGCCGGACTCTTCCTCCTCGCGCACTCCAACGGCGGCCGCCTGGCGCTGTCCACGGCCGCGGCCGAGCACGCACCGCCCGATCTGATCGGTCTGGACGTCTCCGGCCTCGGCAGCATGCTCGCCGTCGGCCCCGGACAACTCCCGGGGTCCGGCGCCCGCGGAGCGTGGCGACGGCACTGGGGCGCGCTGCGGCTGTATCCGCCGGGCGCGTTCCTGGAGGGGCAGCGGCTGGTGCGGCCGGTGCCGGACCTGGAGGCGCGCGAGACCCTGCTCTGGCCCCGGATGTACGCCGCTCTGGCGGCCCGGGTCCGGGTCCCGGTCCGGTTCACCTTCGCCGAGCAGGAGCAGTGGTGGCGGAGCGACGAGGAGGCCGTGCGCGCGCTGCTCGCCCCGCTGGCCGGAGTGCCCGCGGAGGTGGTCGGACAGCCGGACGCCGGACACAACATCAGCCTCGGCCGGGCGGCGCGCACCTACCACCTGCGGGCGCTGGCGTTCCTGGAGGAATGCCTGCTGGCACGGGAATCAGCGGCTCCGGTACCGCGCGCGGCACAGACCTGACGAAAGTTGACATCGGCCTGACGCGGCGATGGTTGCATGCGGAATGCACTGCTTGGAGACTCGACTGCGAACCTGCACTCCATCCGAATTTCTGCGACAGGCGCCGTGGCACAAGAAATCAGCCCGAATTCGACGAGGAGCAATTTCCGTGCGATTCAATCTCATCGGACCCTTCGAGATCGTCACCGACGACGGCCGTGTCCACCGTCCCGGAACCCCGAAGGTCTGTCAGACCCTGGCACTTCTGCTCACCCGGCCGAACGAGATCATCACGGCCGAGTCGCTCATTCAGGAGCTGTGGGGGGAGCGGCCGCCGCGCAGCGCCGTCACCACGCTCCAGACGTACGTCTACCACGCGCGCCGGATGTTCGTGAACGAGCGCCTGACCGACCCCGACCGCCACCTGATCGTCACCTGCCCGCCGGGTTACGCGATCCAGGTGGACGAGGACGAGGTCGACGTCCAGGTCTTCGAGCGGCTGGTCAACCGCGCCCGGCTGCTGCTGGCCGACGGGGACCCGACCATGGCGCTGCTGGCCGTCGGACAGGCGCTGGAGCTGTGGCGCGGACCGGCGCTGGCCAACTTCCCGGCCGGTGACGTGCTCACCGGCCACCTCGCGCATCTGGAGGAGCTGCGCATCCGGGCCTACGAGATCCGCATCGAGGCCAAGGACCGGCTCGGCCAGCACCGGGAGTCCATCGCGGAGCTGCGCCGGCTGATCAACGACTACCCGCTCAACGAGTGGTTCCACAACCGGCTGATCGCCGCTCTCGGCGCCACCGGCCGCCGCGCGGAGGCGCTCCAGGCCTACCAGAACGTGCGCCGGCTGCTCGCCGACGAGCTGGGCCTGGAGCCGTCGGTGGAACTCAAGCGCATCCAGCTGCGGTTGCTGAACCCGGAGCCGGGCGAGGCGGCCGTGCGCGCGCCGCACCGTACGCTGGTCGCGCGGTCCGCCTGAGGCCATCGGTGAAGCACCGGTACACGGTCGCGAAATCAGATGCTGTGCGCCCTTCTTCCGCCCTTCCCCGACCAGCATTTCTCCGCCCTCTCCGGGAGGTTTCTCCTCCGCCCGGTGTACGGAGGAGGTTTTCGACAACGGCCCGACGGGATTTCTCTTTCCCGTCGGGCCGTTTTTCGCTGTTTCGCTGTTTCGCTGTTTCGCTGTTTCTCTGTTCGGCTGTTCCGGTGTCCCGGGTTCCGCTACGCCTGGTTCCGGTCCACCTCGGCGAGCGAGCGCAGGATCGCGGTCTGCTTGGCGTCCCGCACCTGGACCCACTCCTCGTAGGACCGGGAACCGTACGCGGCCTCCGCCTGCTCGATGAGCGAGTCGATGGTGGCCTGGTCCATGGACGGCCGGCCCAGCACCTCCCAGCCGCGCTCCAGGCCCGAGCCGAGCGTGCCGAGCCACTTGCGCAGACCGCCCTGGCCGCCGCCGAGGTGGAAGGCCAGGAACGGTCCGACGGTGGCCCAGCGCAGCCCGATGGAGTGCGTGACGACCCGGTCCAGTTCCTCCAGCGTCACCACGCCCTCGCGGACCAGATGCACCGACTCGCGCAGCAGCGCCGACTGGAGCCGGTTGGCGGCGAAGGCCAGGATCGGCCGGTGCAGCACGATCGGCACCCGGCTGACGGACTCGAAGAACGCCACCGCCTCCTCGACCGCCTCCGGTGCGGTCCGCTCGCCGGCCACGACCTCCACCAGCGGCACCACGTGCGGCGGGTTGAAGGGGTGGCCGACGACCAGCCGCGAGGAGTCCGCCATCCGCGCGCCCATGGCGTCGGGGTCGAGCGTGGAGGTGGAGGAGAGGATGAGCGCCCCGGCCGGGGCCGCCTTGCCGATCCGCTCGAACAGCTCCTGCTTGAGCTCCAGGTTCTCCGGCGCGTTCTCGACGATGACGTCGGCGTCGGCGACCGCGCGTTCCAGGTCCGGCTCGAACTCCAGCCGTGCGGCGAACTCCGCCGGATCGGCGGCGCCTTCGGGCAGATACGGCGCGAACAGGTCGAGGGCCTCGGCGACGACGGCCGGCGCCTCCTCGCGCCGGCTGTTGACCCGGACCCGCAGACCGTGGCCGAGGAACAGCGCGATCCAGCCGAGGCCGATCGTGCCGGCCCCGATGACGGTGACCGTACGCGGCGCGGCGCCCGCGGCCTCGGCGCCGGGTGCGTCGACGGTGCTCATGCGCGACCCGCCTTCAGCTTCGGGATGACCTGTTCGGCCATCAGCCGCATGGTGGTGGCCGCGTCCTCGAACGACAGATGCCCGGAGTGCACACCGAGACTGATGGTGATGTCGTCGCCGAACCACGCGGAAATCTGCTCCAGTTGGTCCCGGACCTGCTCGGGCGAGCCGATGAGCAGCTTCTTCTCCGCCAGCTTCTTCTCGAAGTGCGAGGTCTTGGTGGCCTCGACCAGCTTCTCGTAGCCGGGGTAGGCGTCCGACCGGGTGTCGGCCCAGGAGGCGACGGCGTCGCGGATCGCGGTGCTGTTGCGCTCGTCGTCGTACCGGCCCTTGGCGCGGGCCTCCTCGCCGTCCTCGGCCATGACGCACGGATAGCTGAGGTGGATCTGCTCGGTTCCGGGCGTGCGTCCGGAGGCGGCCCACTCGGCGCGGTAGACGCCGAGCCGGTTCTGCAGCTCCTCGGTGGACATCACGTTCGGCACCGACTGGAGGTTGTGCCCGGCCCGGCCGGCCTCGGCGCAGGACTCGGCGCTGCGCGCGGTGGTGACGAACACCGGCGGGTGCGGCTGCTGCACCGGACGCGGCAGCAGGGTGACCGGTCCGAACCGGTGGAAGCGGCCGTCGACGACCACGTCCTCCTCGGACCAGAGCCGCTTGATCGCGCCGACGCCCTCGACGAACCGGTCCTTCGACTCGTCGATCGGCACGCCGAACGCCTTGAACTCGTCCGGCAGGAAGGCGCGGCCGAACGCCGCGTCGACGCGGCCGCCGGAGATGTTGTCCAGCATGGCCAGCTTCCCGGCGAGTTTGACGGGGTGCTGGAAGGCCGGGATGGTCGCGCTGGTGCCGAGCCGCACCCGCTCGGTCCGTCCGGCCGCGGCGGCCAGGAAGGTCACCGGGTCGGGGCTGTAGCCGCCGTACGGGAAGAAGTAGTGCTCGACCATCTTCACGTGGTCGAAGCCGAGTTCCTCGGCCAGGTCGACCAGACGGAGCGCCTCGTCGAAGTACTGGAGGCCGGACTTGTCGGCGGGGCCGACGGTGGGAAAGAAGACGATGCCGAATTTCATGGGACTCTCCTCAGTCGCGGCCGGAGCCGTCGTGGTGGAGCTCGCGCTCCTGTACCTGCCAGCCGTCGCCGGCCGGGACCAGGTGGTCGTGGCAGACGACGCTGGCGAAGATGTCGAGCGGGCCGCCGCGCGGTGTGCGCATGGCCAGCGCGTAGGTACGGGTGCGCAGCGTGCCGTCCGGCTGCGGACGGACGTCGAGCATGGCCAGCCAGTGCCGGAAGTCGATCTTGTCGGCGTCGAGCCGGGCCTGCCGGGCGGTGGAGGACTCACGGATCGCGGCGCGGCCCGTGAGCGGAGCGTCCAGCCGGCTCGCCTCCTGGAACGTGGCGTCCTCGGTGAACGTCTCGGCCCAGTCGGCGGGCCGGCCGTCGTCGATCAGGCCCATCTGGCGGGCGTAGAACTGCTGGATCTGCGCGTACAGGTCGGCGGAGACGAAGGGCTCCGTCGTAACCGGGTTCACAGGGCTCGTGCTCATGGCGACTGCCTTTCCTGAAGGGGTGCCGGGGGTCCGGGGGATCGGGAGGTCTTCTGATGGCTGCCGGTGGCCTTCGACGAGGCGCCGTGCTGCCGTGGCGGACGGCCGTCCGGGTCAGCGAGGGTCCGGCGGCGTGGCGGACGGCGGTGTGGCGTCCGGCGGTGTGGCGTCCGGCGGTGTGGTGTCCGACAGCAGCCGCCCGCCGTAGCCGGCGCCGGCCGGGTCGAAGCGCAGCGCGACATGACCGGCCAGTCCGTGGAGGTCGCGCCAGACGCGCTGGAGCGGATGCCCGGCCAGCTGCGCGGAGCTGCCCGCGGTGCGCAGCAGCCGTTCGGCGACGTCGACCAGCTGCTCCACGGCGTACGCGCAGTCCGCCGGCGACCGCAGCTGTTCGAGCGCCGACGGTGCGGCGGCGTCGGCCACCCGGGCCGTCCGTTCCAGCAGCAGGGCCGCGGCGTCGGTGGCGATGGTGGCCCGGGCCAGCACGCCCGCGGCGGCCGGATTCGCCGCGCCGCCGCCGGAGACGGTGTGCTCGCTCCAGGCGCGCAGGGCCGCGCGGGCCGCGCCGAGCGCGGGCGCACCGAAGAGCACTCCGCTGAGCAGGCGCAGCGGCGCGGTGTGGCAGCGGGCCGGGGAGCCGACGCTGCGGCCGGTGATCATGTCCTCGCGGGCGAAGCCGCGGTGCGCCGGTACGAAGACGTCGTCGACGACGAGCGTGTTGCTGCCGGTTCCGCGCATGCCGACCGGATTCCAGGAGTCCACCACGCGGAAGTCCTGGCGCGGTACGGCGAAGAACCACGGGACGTCCGCGCCGTCGAGCGGTGTGGGCGCGCACACCAGCGCCCAGTCGGAGAAACCGACGGCGCTGGTGTAGGGCCACGCGCCGGTCACCCGCCAGCCGCCGGGCACCGGGACGGCCGCGCCGCGCGGGATGAGCGCGCCGGCCACCACGGTGTCGGGGCCCTTGGACCACAGGTCGCTCTGGCCCTCCGCGGGCAGGAACGCGCCGGTCCGGGCCGCGCCGGCGATCACCGACGCACACCAGGCGGCGGAGGTGCAGCCTTCGGCGAGCGCCGAGACGCCGCTCAGCAGGTCGCTCGTGGAGCCGGCCGGGCCGCCGTGCCGGGCCGGCACGAAGTGCCGTGCGAAACCGGCGTCGACGACGGCCTCGGCGACCGCGCCCGGCAACGAGCGCTCGGCGTCGGCGCGTTCGGCGTGGCGGGCGGCCACGGCGGCCGCGTCCCGCGCCGCGCTGACGAGCTCTGTGGCGGACCTGGGCCGACCGGTCATCGGGGACCACTTCCTTGTTCCTCGGGGCACGCGGCCGTGCGGGCGGACAACACCGCAACCGTGACCGGAGGTGATCCAGCACCGATGGAGCACGGCTCGACACCTCGGGGGACGGCGCGGCGGCGCGCTCTCGACCCGGGTTCGACCGGAGGCGATCAGTCTCGGGGGACAAGGGGCACATGGCTGTCCACGGACCGACGACGTGAGATGAGAAGCCAGTGAAGGGAATCATCCTGGCCGGAGGCCACGGCACCCGGCTGCACCCCATCACCCTGGGGGTCTCCAAGCAGCTGCTGCCGGTCTACGACAAACCGATGATCTACTATCCGCTGTCCGTGCTGATGCTGGCCGGCATCCGGGACATCCTCGTCATCTCCTCGCCGCGCGACCTGCCGCAGTTCCGCCGGGTGCTCGGCGACGGCAGTCCGCTCGGCATCAGCCTGTCCTACGCCGAGCAGGCCCGGCCGGGCGGTCTCGCCGAGGCGTTCACCATCGGGGCCGACCACATCGGCGACGAGTCCGTCGCACTGGTGCTCGGCGACAACATCTTCCACGGACCGGGCTTCTCGCTGCTGCTCCAGGAGCACATGCCGCACACCGACGGCGCGCTGCTGTTCGGCTATCCGGTCCGCGATCCGGAGCGGTACGGCGTCGGCGAGGCCGACGAGCACGGCCGGCTGGTCTCGATCGAGGAGAAACCGGCACGGCCGCGTTCCAACCGCGCGATCACCGGCCTGTACTTCTACGACAACGACGTGATCTCCATCGCGCGCGGTCTGCGGCCGTCGGCCCGCGGCGAGCTGGAGATCACCGACGTCAACAAGGAGTACCTGGCCAGGGGCCGGGCGCGGCTGGTGGACCTGGGACGCGGCTTCACCTGGCTGGACACCGGCACACACGACTCGCTGCTGGACGCCGGTCAGTACATCCAGACGCTGGAGCACCGGCAGGGCCTGCGCATCGCCTGCCTGGAGGAGGTGGCGCTGCGGATGGGCTTCATCGACGCGGAGGCGTGCCACCGGCTCGGCGAGCGGCTGGGCAAGTCCGGATACGGGCAGTACGTGATGGAGATCGCGGGGTCGCTGCGGGACGCCGGTCCGCGCGAACGGGCCGGCTCGCTGGCCGGACCGGGGCGCGGCGGTCGCTCGGAGCTGCCGGCGGCCGTCTGAGCGCCGCTGCCGCCGGGACGACGGAGTCCGTTCGAGCGAGGTTCGAGCGGGACTCCGTCGTAGCGTGCTGGCGTGGAGGCGCCGCAAGCCGGATCCGGGTCCCGCCCGGGTCCACCTATTCCCTGGAGGAACACGATGACCGACGACCGCACGCACGGTGTCACGGACCCGGAGGAGGTCACCCTCTGGGTCGATCCGGTCTGTGCCTGGACCTGGATCACGTACAAGTGGCTCCGCGAGGCGGCCTCGGTGCGTCCGCTGTCGCTGTCCGTCCGTCCGACGGGACTCGGCTATCTGGAAGGAGCGCCGGGCCTGGACAAGGAGCACGCACGCTTCCTGGAGCTGGCGCCGGGACCGGTACGGGTGCTCGCCGCGGCGGCGGCCGGGCACGGCGCGCAGAGCGTCGGCCCGCTGTACGAGGCGGTGGCCCGCCGCTTCCACGCGCCGGGCGGTCTCTACGACGGGCTGCACGAGCGGGTGCGCGGGCTGTCCGCGGAGGCCAAGCGCGAGGTGCAGGCCTCGCTCCTGGAGCAGGCGCGCGACGTGGTCGCCGATGCGCTGGCCGAGCGCGGACTGCCGGCCGGCCTCGTGGCGTCCATGGGCTCGGCGGAGTGGGACGAGGACCTGCGTACGGCGCACGAGTCCATTCCGCGCGACGGTGCGGAACTCGACGTCATCGGCGTGCCGGTGGTCTCGGTCGGCGGCCGGGTCGGCGTGTTCGGACCGGTGCTGCGTTCGGCGCCGGCCGGAGAACGGGCCGGTGCGCTGTGGGACGGCTTCGCCGCGCTGGTGCGCGAGGACGCCTTCCTCGAACTGCGCCGGGTCACGCCGCGCCCGGTCCCGACACCGGCCGCCTGAGCCACCGCACTGGTACGTACGCGTACACGGGCGAAGGGCGGGGCCCCACGGACCGAAGTCCGTGGGGCCCCGCCCGCGTGCCGTGCCGGCCGGTCAGGAGGAGGCGGCCGGCTGCGACTCCTGCTCCTCGGCGTCCGCCGCCGGTTCCTCCTTCTGCTGGGCCCGCCTGGGCAGCATGAAGGAGAGACCGAAGCCGATCAGCATCACACAGCCGCCGGCCAGGAAGACCGCGCTCATCGCCTCGGCGATGCCGTTCACGATCGGCGCCGTGAGCCTCGGGTCGGCGGTGATCAGGAAGGAGGTGTCGTCGAGGTTGATCCCGCCGGTCCCCTTCACGGTCTCCACGATCGGCAGGTTGGACGCGTCGGCCAGCACCGCCGGATCGTTCAGCGCGGCCCGGAACTCCGTGCTCCGCTCGACCTTCGCCAGCGCCTCCGCGATCCGGCTGTCGGCCAGCGAGAACATCATCGACAGGAACAGCGCCGTACCGGCCGCGCCGCCGATGCCGCGGAAGAAGGAGTAGGCGGCGCTGGAGACGCCCATGTCCTCCTTGGCGGCGTTGTTCTGCAGCGCCAGCAGCGTGACCGGGAAGCAGATGCCGACGCCCGCGCCCAGCAGATAGATCAGCGCGCCGACCAGCCAGAGCGGCGAACCCTGGTCCAGCGCGGCGAAGGCGAACAGCGATCCGGAGACCACGCCCATGCCGAGCAGCAGGAACGCCCGGTACCGGCCGGAACGGTTGATGACCTTGCTCAGGCTCCGGCTGGTGGTGAGCACGCCCGCGGTCTGCAGGATCAGCATCAGTCCGGCTTCGCCGGGAGTCTGGCCCTTGACCAGCTGGAGGTAGAGGGGAAGGAAGATCAAGGATCCGAACACGCCGATGCCGATGATGACGTTGGCGCCGTTGATCACCGAGAACAACCGGTTCCTGAACAGCCGCAGCGGAATCACGGCGGCGTCCGCCATCCGCCGTTCGGTGGCCAGGAAGAGCACCAGGCCGACCAGACCGGTCAGCAGCAGCGACAGCGTGAGCGGCGATCCCCAGCCCCAGTGCCGCCCCTCCTCCGAGACGACCAGCCACGGCCCGAGACAGACGATGAGCCAGGCCGCGCCGACGTAGTCGATCCGCTGCTCGCGCCGCTTGGCGGGCATCGTGAACTTCAGGTGCACCACGACCAGCGCGATGATCCCGATCGGAAGGTTGATCAGGAACGCCCAGCGCCAGCCGTCGATGCCGAGCAGCGTGTCCGCACCGGCGAAGAGGCCGCCGACCGGAGCGCCGGCCACACCGGCGATGGCCGAGACGGCGGAGAACCACACCTGGTAGCGGGCCCGCAGCTCGGGCGTCAGGATGTCGCCCATGATCGCGAAGGCGAGTGCCATGAGTCCGCCGCCGCCGATGCCCTGCAACGCACGGAAGCCCGCGAGCTGGTACATCGACCCGGCCAGGCCGCAGAGCAGCGAGCCGAGCAGGAAGATGCCGATCGCCAGCATGTACAGCTTCTTGCGACCGTAGAGGTCGGACAGCTTGCCGAACAGCGGCGTGGCGATCGTCGAGGTGACGATGTAGGCCGTGGTGGCCCAGGCCTGCATCGTCTGGCCCTGCAACTCGTCGGCGATCGTCCGCATCGAGGCGGCGACGATGACGAAGTCGAGCGACGACAGCATCAGGCCCAGCATCAGCCCGATGATGACCATGCGCACCGCCCGGAACTCCGGCGTGCCCGGCGTCTCCGCCGCTACTCGCTCCTCTGCCATGGCTCAGCCCTCGTAAGGACGTGCGGCACGGCCCTCGCGCAGGGTCAGGCCCCACCACGTGAGCTGGTCCAGCAGGACGGCGGAGGCCTTGGAGGCGCCGGCCGCGTCGAGCGGCTGACCGCTCTCGTCGAACTTCTCCCAGGCCATGTGGAAGCTGACGGTGTCACGCAGCGTCACGGCGTGCATCTCGGCGAAGACCTGGCGCAGCTGCTCCACGGCCCGGTGCCCGCCCGCCATGCCGCCGTACGAGACGAAGCCGACCGGCTTGGCGCGCCACTCGTTGTAGACGTAGTCGATGGCCAGCTTCAGCGAGGCCGGGTAGCCGTGGTTGTACTCCGGCGTGATGATGACGAAGCCGTCGAGTCCGCCGATGCGCTGGGCCAGGCACGGCGCGCCGTCCGCGGGCTCCAGGGCGTCGAGGCTGAGCTTGAGCTCCTCGACGAGAGCGGGCTCGGACAGGTCGATGACGTGGATCTCCAGGTTCTCGCGCTGGCTGATCTCGGAGATGAACCACTGGGCGATCTTGTCGGCGAACCGTCCGGTGCGCACGCTGCCGATGAGGACGCCGATCTTGAGCGGGTTCTGGGACATGTGGGGGTTCCTCTTTCGGGAAAGTACGAGCGGACGGGACGGAGCGGAAGGGTGGTGCGGCCTGTGCGGGGCCGAGGAGACGCGGTGGTGCGGCGTACTCCTCGGCCCGTCCGGCGTGGATCAGTCGGTCAGCAGAACGATCTTGCCGCGACCGTGGCCGGTCTCCAGCTCGCGGTGCGCCTCGGCGGCCTCGGCCAGCGGGAAGGTCTTGCGCACGTGGACCTTGAGCTTGCCGTCGGCGACCAGACCGGCCAGCTCGGCGAGCCGCTGCGCGGAGCGCTGGCTGCCGATCCACCGCACGCCGAGCTCCTGGTAGACCTCGTAGGCGAAGATCGTGCCCACCCGGTCCTTGTCCTTGACCAGCTCGGCCGCGACCCGCAGGCCGTCGGCGCTCGCCGCGTCCAGCGCCGCGTCCACACCCTCCGGAGCGGCCTCGCGCACCCGGTCGATCAGGCCGTCGCCGTAGGCGACCGGGATCGCGCCGAGCTCGCGCAGGTAGGCGTGGTTCTCCTCGCGGCCGGTGGCGATCACCTTGGCGCCGCGCGCGACCGCGAGCTGTACCGCGATGGTGCCGACCCCGCCGGCCGCGCCGTTGATCAGCACGGTCTCGCCCGCGGCGACACCGAGGATCTCGATCGCGGTGTGCGCGGTCTGGCCGGAGGCGGAGAGGCTGCCGGCGACCTCCCAGGAGAGCGCGGCGGGCTTGGCCACGATCTGGTCGGCGGGAGCGACCACGTACTCCGCGTAGGTCAGCTGCGTACGGTAACCGAGGACCTCGTCGCCGGGAGCGAAGCCGCTGACGCCCTCGCCGACCGCGTCCACCACGCCGGCGAAGTCGCCGCCGGTGATGTGCGGGAAGGTGATGGTGAAGCCCGGCGGGTTCCAGCCGCCGCGCACGGCGCAGTCGGTGGGCTGGGAGCCCGCGGCCTTCACCCGGACGCGCACCTCACCGGCTCCGACCTCGGGAATCGGGACCTCCACCAGCTCCAGGACCTCGGGACCCCCGAATGCGTGGAACGCGGCAGCCTTCATGTTCAACACCCCTTTGTATCAATGGTTTCGCTGTCGCGGCCCGTGGGAGGGCCACGTGAAGAACGTAAAATCTCAAGCGCACTTGAGGTCAAGCGGTGGCCGGTTAGTTGACCGGAATCACCACACCGTCACGGCGCAGCGTGCGGTCGGCGACGTACCAGCGGCCGTCCTCGCGGACCAGGCGGTCGTGACAGACGACGCTCGCGGAGATCCGCAGGCCGGAGCCGTCGCGGCCGGTGCTGGGCGTCAGCGCGTAGGAACGCACGCGCAGGCTGCCGTCGTCCTCGGCCCGCAGGTCGAGCATGCCGAGCCAGTGGCGTACGTCGACGCCCTCGGCCACCCGCCGGTCGTGGTGCGCACCGGCCTGCGTGCCGATCGCCCGCCGGCCGACGAGCGCGTCCTGCGGACGGCTCGCGTCGCGGAACACCCCGTCCTCGGTGAAGGTCCGGGCCCATTCGACGGCGCGGCCGTCGTCCAGCAGCCCCGCCTGGCGGGCGTAGAACTGCTGGATCTCCGCATACAGCCCGGCGCCGACGCCGGTGCCGCGCACCTGGCCGTCGGGCACCTGACCGTCCACCATCTGACCTGAGGACGCCTCGCTCATCCGGTCCGCCTTTCCGGGACTTCGCCATCGCTGCTCGCGCACGGGCCGGATGCCGTGAGCGGGCTCTTCACGCTGCACGACGCCGGTCGAGAACGGCTCGACGCCGGGTGGGGAGACGAGGTCTCTCCCGCCCGGCGTCGCGGGGGTGAGCGTTGTTCAGCGGTACGAGATCACTGCACGGTGGTGCTGGACAGCTGAACCGGTGTGGCCGGATCCGGATAGCACTGGACCGAGGTGAACTCGTTGATGCTGGTGTCCAGACGCTTCATGCTCAGGCCGGTGTCGCCGAAGCCGGTGCCGCCGGCGGAGGTGACGAGCGTGCCGCCGGCCGGAGCGGTGTAGACGGCCTCGATGACCGGCAGTTCGAAGGTGGTTCCGCCGTAGAACGGACCGCCGGCCCGCAGCGTCAGCTTGCCGTTGGCGGAGACGACGGAACGGGTGGAGTTGCCGAGGTTGCTGCCGCCGGTCAGCTTCAGGCTGACCAGGTGCGCGCCGGCCGGCTGGTTGATCTTGACGGCTATGTCCTTGACCTCCTGCTGGTACGCCGGGTTGAGGGTGAACGGGCCTTGTGCGTAGGTCACCTTGAACTTCGTGCCGGCCTGCACCGTGGCCGGTGCGGTGACGTCGAAGACGCGGTTGCTGCCGTACTCGGTCCACACGCCGTTCTCCGGCACACGGCACAGGAACGGGACGGTGGCGGGTGCGGCGACGGCGCTGCCGGAGGCGGCCATCACTCCGGCGGTCGCCAGTGCGGTGGCGGCGAGGAACCGGCGTGCGACGGTTTTGCGGATCACAGGTCTCTCCTAGCGTTCGTGCTGCCTCGTCCGGCAGCACGACGGAAGCTAGGCCCACGTTCTGGAGACTGGCTTGAAAATGGCTTTTCCAACGGTCCTTGAGCGGCCCGAGACCGTGCCCCGGCAGCCTTCCTGGCAAAAAGCCGTCCGAATGCTGAGCGGGGCTGAAGGGTGAAAGCAATGAACCTCAAGGACAAGGTCGCCGTGGTCACCGGAGGTACCAGAGGTCTGGGACTGAGGATCACCGAGGCATTCGTCGCCGAAGGGGCGCAGGTGGTGGCGGCCGCGCGCGGGGCCGACGGAGCCGTGGAGAGCCTCGCCCACCTCGGCGACCGGGCCGTCTTCGAGCAGGCGGACGTCCGCGATCCGGCATCGGTGCGGTCGCTGCTGAGCGTGGCGGCGGACCGGTTCGGCGGCGTCGACATCGTCGTGGCGAACGCGGGCCTGAGCCGGCCGGGGCCGGTCTCGGCGCTGTCCTTCGAGGACTGGTCGGACGTGGTGGACACGAACGTGAACGGGCTCTTCCACTGCGTCAAGGAGGCCGTGCCCCACCTGGAGAAGAGCGGCGGCGGCCGGATCATCACGCTGTCCTCGGCTCTCGGCAGCCGGCCCACGCGCGGCGCGTCCTCGTACTGCTCGACCAAGGCGGCGGTGGAGATGTTCACCCGGGTGGTCGCGCTGGAGCTGGCGCCGCTCGGCATCACCGTCAACTGCCTCTCGCCGGGCTTCATCGACGAGGGCATGGGCACGTTGCTGAAGAAGAACGAGGCCGTGTGGAGCCAGTACGCGCCGAAGGTCTCGCTCGGCCGGATGGGCCAGGGCCAGGAGGTGGCGGACGCGGCCGTCTATCTCGCCTCCGCCGCCGCCTCGTACGTCAACGGCCATGTGCTGGAGGTCAACGGCGGTCTCGCCTGGTGACGTCGTCGCCGGTGCGGTGAACACGGCTGAGGGCGGCTCCCTGTTCCGGGAGCCGCCCTCAGCCGTTCCGCCGTCGTCTCAGGCGCCGCCCGTGACCGCGATGCTCTGGCCGGTGACGGCGGTGTTCGCCGCCGAGGCCAGGAACACCACCACCCGCGCCACTTCGGGCGCGTCCAGCAGCCGGCCGAGCGGAGCGCGGGCCGCGTAGCGCTCGGCGACGCCGAAGCTGCCGGACATCCGCTCCTCGTTGCGGAAGGTCCGGGTCAGGCCCGGCACCACCACATTGGAGAGGATGTCTCCGTCGCGGCCGAGACCGAAGGCCGTGCTCCGCGAGAAGCCGTGCAGCGCCGCCTTGGCCGCCGCGTAGTACTCGGAGCCGATCCGTCCGGCGTCGGTCTCCAGCACGCCTTCGGTGACCAGGCTGGAGGACAGATGCACGATCCGGCCCCAGCCGTGCTCGCGCATCGACGGAGCGACGAGGCGCGTCAGTTCGATCGCGCCTTCGACGTTGTCGCGGACCTTGTCCCGCCAGTCGTCGCCGACCTCCTCGAAGCGGTCCTCCGGCGGACGGAAACCGAACGGACGGAACGCGTTGTTGACCAGGACGTCGGTCCGGCCGGTCCAGGCGAGCGCGCTGTCCACCAGAGCGCGCGCGGAGGCCGGATCGCTCAGGTCGTAGGAGACGGTGAGCGCGCGGCCGCCCGCCTTCTCGACCCGCTCGGCGGTGGCGTCCGCGTCCTGCGGCCGCGAGCGGTAGCCGATCACCACGTCGGCGCCCTCCGCGCCGAAGGCGGCCGCGATCTCACGGCCCATGCCGCCGGACGCGCCGGTGACCAGGACGGTGCGGTTGCTCAGACCCAGGTCCATGCCGTCACCGTCCCGCCGGAGCCGTGAGCGGCGTCTCGTCCGCCGGAGCCGCCGGTGGTGGAAGGCCCTTCTTCGTACGGGCGTTGGAGAACCTGCGGACGGCCGGCACCTCGACCAGCCGGTAGAGGATCCAGGCCGCGAGCACCGTGAGCGCGAAGTCCAGCACGATCATGCCGATGGCCGGCCAGGTGTCCCAGGTCCGGCCCGGAACCCGGCCCATCGGGCCGTACCACATGACCAGCATGTGGACCATGTAGAAGGCGAAGGAGATCTCGCCGAAGAAGACCGCGGTGCGGTTCCGGAAGATCGACGGCCGGCCCTCGGCGTCGGCGGCGGCTCCGGCCGCCACGATCAGCGCCAGCGGCAGCACCGTCGGCGCGACGATGCCGTAGGCGTCCGGCAGCCAGACGGTCAGCGCGTAGCCGGGGATCAGCGTGAGCAGCGCCGGTCCGAGGCCGAGCGGAATCCACCGGCCCGTCATCACGATCCTGGCCATCACGATGCCGAGGGCGAACTCCAGCATCCGGGTGGCCGGAAGGCAGTAGACGAACCAGTACTGGTACCAGGAGATCGGGTAGTACGGCATGTCCGGGTCGGTGGGCAGCAGTTGGGAGGCGAGCGCCACCACCACGGTCGCGGCCACCAGCAGGCCGGCGCAGAGCCAGAGCCGCCGGGCCGGAATGGCCCGGATCCAGCGCACCAGCCACGGGAAGGACAGGTAGAACAGCAGCTCCGCGGCGAGCGACCAGCTGGGCCCGTTGGTGCCGAAGAAGATCTCCTCGGACGGGAACCACGCCTGGACGAGGAAGAAGGACGGCACGGTGTTGCTCACCGTGGCCGCGTAGCCCCCGAGCCAGACCATGAGCAGCAGGCCGATGGCCCACGTCACCAGGTGGTTCGGGAAGATCTTCGCGGCCCGCCGCCGCCAGAAGGTCAGCGGCCGGCCGGAGTCGCGGGCCGACCAGGTCAGGACGAATCCGCTGAGGACGAAGAAGAATCCGACGCCGACGAAGCCGAGCTTGGCCACGTAGGTGATCAGATTCTGTTCGAGCTCCTTGTCGGTGAAGACGCCGTAGGTGAACGCGTGGCACACGAACACCATCAGCGAGGCCACGAACCGCATGCCGGTCAGCGTGGGCAGCCGGGAGGGCCGTCTCGTCGCGGGCGGTCCGCTGCCGCCGGCGAGGTCGGCGCTCACGCCCGGGGCTCCGCCGCCTTGCGGCCGACCGCGATGACGTAGCCGAGGACTTCGCCCTCCAGTACGCCGACCTTGGAGAGCATCTCCTTGAACTCGTCGGCGAACTCCTTGCCGCCGCGCTCGGCGATGTACGCGTACTTCTCGTCCAGGACCTCCGGGATCCGCGCGGCCGAGCGGTGCAGATGCGCGGTGGCGTCCTCGAACCGGGTGATCTCCAGACCGGCGTCCAGCAGCAGCCCGCGGTATCCCTCGATGGTCGGCAGCGCCTCGACCGTGAAGCCCTCCTTCAGCGCGGTGCGCTGCTCGTCGGAGAGGTTCTCGCGCTCCGCGTAGTCCGAGAGCACGAACCGGCCGCCGGGGACGAGGACGCGCTCGATCTCGCGGAGCGCCTTCGGCCGGTCGGACATGTACATGATGGCCTCGGAGGCCCACACCGCGTCGAACGAACCGTCCGGATACGGCAGCGCCATGCCGTCGGCCTGCTCGAAGGAGACCAGCTCGGAGACGCCCGCCTCCTCGGCGAGCTTCTGGCCCTGGCGGACCTGCTCGGCGCTGACGTTGATGCCCAGGACCTGCGCGCCGGTGGTCTTGGCGGCCGCGACGGCCGGGCGGCCGAAACCGCAGCCGACGTCGAGGAGACGCGAGCCCGCACCGAGCTCGGCGGCCTCGATCATCACCTCCGTGTGGCGCTCCTTCGGGTCGGTGTCCGGCTTCTCGTCGTCGAAGTAGCCGATGTGCAGGTTGAAGCCGCTCAGCCCGAACAGCCAGCTGCGGTCGTCGAAGTACTCGCCGACCTCGTCAGCCGTCTTGGATTCGTACGTGGTCATGCCGGCACCCCAATCAAGCGACAATCCGTCCCGCCCCACGCTGCTGAGCCCCTCTCGAAGTCCGGTGGAGGCGGCCTCCAACCCGCCGTTCTCCATCGCCCCTCGAAGCCGCGTCAAGCCGCCTCGGCCAGCCTGCGCACATCCGTCCGCATCAGAGGGGACCACCGTGATCCATCTATTCCAGCCACAGACCGGTGACGAGGAACTGGCCGCCGTCTCGGAGGTGTTCGCCGACAAGTGGCTCGGTCACGGGCCGCGCACGAAGGCGTTCGAGGCCGAGTTCGCCGCGCACGTCGGCGTGGAACCCGAGCACATGATCTTCCTCAACTCCGGTACGGCCGGCCTCTTCCTGGCACTGGAGTGCCTCGGACTCGGCGAGGGCGACGAGGTCGTGCTGCCCTCGCTCAGCTTCCTGGCCGCCGCCAACGCCATCCTGGCCACCGGAGCGCGCCCGGTCTTCTGCGACGTGGACCCGCGCACGCTCAACGCCACGGCCGCGCACATCGAGGCCGCGCTCACCGACCGCACCAAGGCCGTGATCGTCCTGCACTACGGCGGATACCCGGGCGACATCGAGGCCGTCGCGGCCCTCTGCCGCGACCGCGGGGTGCCGCTGGTGGAGGACGCGGCCTGCTCGCCCGGATCGCGGGTCGACGGCCGGACCGTCGGCAGCTTCGGCGACCTCGCCATGTGGAGCTTCGACGCCATGAAGGTGCTGGTCACCGGCGACGGCGGCATGCTCTACGTACGCGACGCCGAACTCGCCGTCCGCGCCCGCCGACTGGCCTACCACGGCCTCGTCCAGGCCAGCGGCATCGGCCACGCCAAGGTCTCGCACCGCTGGTGGGAGCTGGACGTGCCGGAGATCGGCCGCCGCGTCATCGGCAACGACATGACCGCCGCCATCGGCCGGGTGCAGCTGCGCAGACTGCCGGAGTTCCTGGCCGCGCGCCGACGGATCGTCGAGCTGTACGACCGCGAACTGGCGGGCACACCCGGTGTACTGACGCCCCCTCCGCTGCCGGACGGCCAGGAGTCGACGTACTACTTCTACTGGGTGCAGTTCGAGCAGGACGAGCTCCGCGACATCATCGCGAGCGAACTGCTGGCCGCGGACATCTACACGACCTTCCGCTACGCGCCGCTGCACAAGGTGGCTGCCTACGGCCACGACGGGCGCGCCCTGCCCTCCTCCGACCACGCGGCCGTCCGCACGCTCTGCCTGCCGCTGCACCCGGGCCTGTCCGACGACGACGTCCGCACGGTCGCCGCGACGCTCCGCAAGGCCGTCGCGGCCCACGGCGGGGAGTGACCGATGCGCCTTGTCTTCCTCGCGGCCCTGGCCAAGACGCTGCACGAGGTCACCATCGGCCTCGACCTGGCGGAACAGCTCGCCGACGCGGGCATCGAGAGCCACTTCGTCGTCAACCCGTACAACGAGGACCAGCTGCGCACCGCGGCGACGCCGTACACCCTGGTCGAGCCGGAGCTCGGCGCGGACGTCCGCGAGACCGTGCAGCGCGTGGTGAAGGAGTTCCGGGCCGACGCCGTCGTCCTCGTCGACTACCTCGCCCACTGGATGACCTTCAAGGTCGGCTACCGGACCGATCCGTGGTTCGTCGAGGACCTCGGACTGCCGGTCATTCCGCTCGACCTGTACGACCTGGAGAACACCAGCCGCCGCGTCGAGATCCTCGGCACCACCATGGAGGTCGACGACAACCTGCTGCGGATGCCGGTGCAGCTGCTGCCCGTGCCGATGAACCGGCCGCAGATCACCGCGTCCGGCCGCGGCCTCCCGTACCGCGCCAACCGCACCATCGAACCGCTCACCACGGACGTCCGCGACGCGACCCGGCGCGCGCTCGGCCTGCCGGACCCGGCCCGCCTGCTCATGGTGCCGACGCTGCCGTGGCAGCAGCTGATGCAGGTCCACGCCGGCCCACCGACCCGGGAACTCGCCGGCCGGCTGCCGCGCCTGCTCGCCCACCACCTGTCACGGCTGCCGCGGGACACCCACTTCCTGCTGACCGGACCGCTCTTCGACGGCTTCGCCGAGGGACTGCCGGCCGAGCGCGTCCACCACCGGCCGGAGTACACCGCCGACGACTACCACCGGCTGCTCGGCGCGTCCGACGCGGTGTTCTCCTTCCACCTGCCGAGCTACGCGCTGGAGCGCGCGGTGCTGGCGGACGTACCGGGCCTGCTCGCCGTCAACAACCATCCGGTCACCGGCCCGGCGGACGTCGACCGCCTGGACGCCGCGTTTCCCGGCGGTGCGACCGACCGGGTCCGGGACTGGCTCGCCGACTATCCGGGACCGCTGCCGGACTTCCAGATGTGGCCGCTGCGCTGGAACGAGGTGCTGCGGCCGCTGCTGGAGGCCAATCCGTTCACCGACACGCTGCGCCGCGCCGAACTCCTCGACGAGCGGGGCCTGGTCGACGGCCTGGAGCAGATCCTGTACGACGAGCCGGAGCGGGACCGGCTCGCCGCGGAGCGAGCCGGCTACCGGGACGCCGTGGCCGCGCTGCCGGAGACGGCACAGACGTTCACCGAGGCGGTCGGCCGCCTGGGTCTGGGCGGCTGAGCACGGCGCCGGCCACGGCCGCTCTCGGCCGTGGCCGGCCGCGGACAGCCGCCGACGGCCGAACGGAACAGGAACACGCCTCGGCTCCGGCCGGACCTCCTCCGGAGGCCGTGCCGGAGCCGAGGCGTTCGCGGCCCCGCGGACTCAGGCCCTCCGCGCCACCAGCTCCTCCACCGCGCCGACCACCTGCGCCGGAGCCGGGAGCAGCGCCATCTCCGCCGACACCGCTCGTGCCCGCTCCCGGTACGCCCCGTCCTCCAGCACCTCGCGGCAGGCCTCGGCGATGTTCTTCGGCGAGTCCTGCGCGGGATCGACCATCCTGGCCGCGCCGTAGGCGCTCAACCGCTCGGTGTAGCCGACCACGTACGGCAGATACGGGATCAGCACCTGCGGCACACCGGCCGCCATGCTGCCGAGCACGGTGTTGCCTCCGGCGTGGCTGACCGTCAGGTCGCAGGTCCTGGCCACCACGTCCAGCGGTATCCATCCGGCCCGTACGTTCTCCGGCAGCGGCCCCAGCTCCGCCGCCACCGCCTCGGGCGCGGCGACCAGCAGTTCCACGTCCAGCGCGGCCACCTTCTCCACCAGACCGGAGAGGATCTCGAAGTCGGAGTCCTTGGTGACCCGGCTGCCCGCGCTCACCAGCACCCGCGGCCGGTCGCCCCGGGTGAACATCCACGGCTCCAACGGCTTCTGCGCCGTGTACGGGACATAGCGCATCAGCTGCGCGGGCGGAGCGTCGGCCGGCCGGAGCGACGGCGGGCAGGTGTCGATGAACAGATCGGCGCCCGGCATCTCGTAGAGGCCGAGCGCCTCCAGCTCGGGGCCGAGCTCCGCCGCCGCCGCGAGGTCGATCGTCCGCGGCTCTCCCATGTCCACGGCATGCTTCACATACGGAACTCCGGCGTACGCGGCGGCCAGCGGACCGGCGAACGCCAGCACACCGCCGACGACCACGTCCGGCCGCCAGCTGTCGATCAGCGAGATGAGGCCGTCCACGCAGGCCGCCGCGTACCGTCCGAAGCAGCGCCCGTTGAAGAGATAGCGCTCGTGGAGGTCCTCGGGAATCGTCTGCAGGACCCCTCGTCGGTCGTGGAGGAAGTCCTTCATCGTCATGGAGGTCACCGGGAAGCCGGGAACGCCGGCGCCGTTGATCGTGCGCATGCAGTCCTCGGGGGCCGCCATCACGACCTCGTGTCCGGCGTTCCTGGCCGCCTGTGCCAGCGGGATCAGCGAGAAGATGACACCCGACGTGCCGCCCGCCACAAAGAGAATCTTCATGACGGGCATGGTCCGGGTCCGGGTTCGCCGCCGACTCGAACGGTCCTCGAAGCCCGGTCCGCCACGTGCGCGCTGTAGCGGTTTCCGAGCCGTACTCCAGTTGCGACGGTGAGGGTCGGGCCGACTGTTCGACAGGACACCGCCCAGCCGGAGGAGCTCACCGTGTCTCGCCGCCTTTTCACCTCGGAGTCCGTCACCGAGGGCCATCCCGACAAGATCGCCGACCAGATCAGCGACACGATCCTGGACGCGCTCCTGCGCGAGGACCCGTCGTCCCGGGTCGCCGTCGAGACGCTGATCACCACCGGTCTGGTGCACGTGGCCGGCGAGGTCACGACCAAGGCGTACGCACCGATCGCCCAGCTCGTGCGCGACAAGATCCTCGACATCGGCTACGACTCCTCGCGGAAGGGCTTCGACGGTGCTTCCTGTGGCGTCTCGGTGTCGATCGGCGCGCAGTCGCCGGACATCGCGCAGGGCGTCGACACCGCGTACGAGAAGCGGGTCGAGGGTGCGGCGGCCGGGGGAGAGGCCGACGAGCTCGACAAGCAGGGCGCCGGCGACCAGGGCCTGATGTTCGGCTACGCCTGCGACGAGACGCCGGAGCTGATGCCGCTCCCGATCCACCTCGCCCACCGCCTCTCGCGCCGACTGTCCGAGGTACGCAAGGACGGGACCGTCCCGTATCTGCGTCCGGACGGCAAGACGCAGGTCACCATCGAGTACGACGGTGACAAGGCGGTGCGGCTGGACACGGTGGTCGTCTCCTCGCAGCACGCGAGCGACATCGACCTGGACTCGCTGCTCGCGCCCGACATCCGCGAGTACGTCGTCGAGCACGTGCTCGCGCAACTGGCCGAGGACGGGATCAAGCTGGACACCGAGGGCTACCGCCTGCTGGTGAACCCGACCGGCCGTTTCGAGATCGGCGGCCCGATGGGCGACGCGGGTCTGACCGGCCGGAAGATCATCATCGACACGTACGGCGGCATGGCCCGCCACGGTGGCGGCGCGTTCTCGGGCAAGGACCCGTCCAAGGTCGACCGCTCGGCGGCGTACGCGATGCGCTGGGTCGCCAAGAACGTGGTCGCCGCCGGTCTCGCCGCGCGCTGCGAGGTCCAGGTCGCGTACGCGATCGGCAAGGCCGAGCCGGTCGGTCTCTTCGTGGAGACCTTCGGCACCGCCGCGGTCGACACGGAGAAGATCGAGCACGCGATCGGCGAGGTCTTCGACCTCCGCCCGGCCGCGATCATCCGCGACCTCGACCTGCTGCGCCCGATCTACGCCCAGACCGCGGCGTACGGCCACTTCGGCCGTGAGCTGCCGGACTTCACCTGGGAGCGCACCGACCGCGTGGACGCACTCCGCGCCGCCGCCGGCCACTCGTCGTGACCCGCGCAGACGCGCTCCGAGAGGCACTCGCCACGCGTGTGGTGGTGGCCGACGGGGCGATGGGCACCATGCTCCAGGCACAGGACCCGACACTGGAGGATTTCGAGAATCTCGAAGGCTGCAACGAGATCCTGAACGTCACGCGGCCCGACATCGTGCGGTCGGTGCATGAGGAGTACTTCGCGGTCGGTGTCGACTGTGTGGAGACGAACACGTTTGGTGCGAACCATTCGGCGGCGAATGAGTATGAGATCGCGGACCGGATCTACGAGCTGTCCGAGTCGGGTGCCCGGATCGCCCGCGAGGTCGCGGATGAGTTCGGTGCGAAGGACGGCCGCCAGCGGTGGGTCCTCGGCTCGATCGGCCCCGGCACCAAGCTGCCCTCGCTCGGCCACATCACGTACGACATCCTGCGCGACGGTTACCAGAAGAACGCGGAGGGCCTCCTCGCGGGCGGCTCCGACGCGCTGATCGTGGAGACCACCCAGGATCTGTTGCAGACGAAGTCGAGCATCATCGGGGCGCGCCGGGCGATGGACGCGCTGGGTGTTCAGGTGCCGCTGATCTGCTCCCTCGCCTTCGAGACCACCGGCGTCATGCTGCTGGGCTCCGAGATCGGCGCGGCCCTGACCGCTCTGGAGCCGTTGGGTATTGATCTGATCGGGTTGAACTGCTCGACGGGTCCGGACGAGATGAGCGAGCACTTGCGCTATCTCGCCCGTCATTCGCGTACGCCGTTGATGTGCATGCCGAACGCCGGCCTGCCGGTCCTCACCAAGGACGGTGCGCACTTCCCGCTCGGCCCCGACGGACTCGCCGACTCCCAGGAGCACTTCGTCCGGGACTACGGCCTCTCCCTCATCGGCGGCTGCTGCGGTACGACGCCGGCGCACCTGAAGGCCGTCGTCGACCGCGCCCGCGAGCTCACACCGACCGAGCGCGACCCGCGCCCCGAGCCCGGTGCCGCCTCGCTGTACCAGCACATTCCGTTCCGGCAGGACACCGCGTATCTGGCGATCGGGGAGCGGACGAACGCGAACGGTTCGAAGAAGTTCCGTGAGGCGATGCTGGAGGCGCGGTGGGACGACTGTGTGGAGATGGCTCGCGATCAGATCCGTGAGGGCGCGCACATGCTCGACCTCTGCGTCGACTACGTGGGCCGTGACGGTGTTGCGGACATGGCGGAGCTGGCCGGCCGCTTCGCGACCGCTTCGACGCTGCCGATCGTGCTGGACTCCACCGAACTTCCTGTGCTGCGGGCTGGGTTGGAGAAGCTGGGTGGGCGGGCGGTGCTGAACTCGGTGAACTACGAGGATGGTGACGGCCCCGAGTCCCGTTTCGCGCAGGTCAGTGCCCTGGCTGCTGAGCACGGTGCGGCGTTGATCGCGTTGACGATCGATGAGGAGGGGCAGGCCCGCACCGTCGAGCACAAGGTCGCGATCGCGGAGCGGCTGATCGAGGACCTGACCACGAACTGGGGTATCCGCGAGTCGGACATTCTCATCGACACCCTGACCTTCACGATCTGCACGGGGCAGGAGGAGTCGCGTGGTGATGGCATCGCGACGATCGGGGCGATCCGTGAGCTGAAGCAGCGCCACCCCGACGTCCAGACCACGCTGGGCCTCTCCAACATTTCCTTCGGTCTGAACCCGGCGGCCCGGGTGGTGCTGAACTCCGTGTTCCTGGACGAGTGTGTGAAGGCGGGGCTGGATTCCGCGATCGTGCACGCTTCGAAGATTCTGCCGATCGCCCGGCTGGAGGAGGAGCAGGTCAAGGTCGCTCTCGATCTGATCTACGACCGCCGGGCGGAGGGCTATGACCCCTTGCAGCGGCTGATGGAGCTGTTCGAGGGCGTCAACATGAAGTCGATGAAGGCGGGCAAGGCCGAGGAGCTGATGGCCCTCCCGCTGGACGAACGGCTCCAGCGGCGGATCATCGACGGTGAGAAGAACGGCCTGGAAGCCGACCTGGATGAGGCACTCCAGACCACCCCCGCCCTCGACATCGTGAACAACACCCTCCTGGAGGGGATGAAGGTCGTCGGGGAGCTGTTCGGTTCC
>MUNB01000519.1 GCA_002154345.1 Streptomyces griseus | reverse complement strand
CGGGCCCGGCCCCGCCGTGAAGCGAGATCCCCATGCATGTCGAACCGATCGCCGTCGTCGGACGGGGCTGTGTGCTGCCCGGCGCGCTGGACCCGGACACGTTCTGGGAGAACATCGCCGCCGGCCGGGTCAGCCTGTCGGCCGCCCCGGCGGACCGGTGGCGGCTGCCGCGCCGCTGGGCGATGGGTTCGGTGGACGACCACCTCGACCGCACCTGGACCGATGTCGGCGGTTACGTCCACGGGTTCGACTCCGTCTTCGATCCGGGCGGCTTCGACCTCGCCCCGGAGCGGATCGCCTCGCTGGACCCGCTCTTCCACTGGGTGCTGCACGGGGTGCGGCAGGCGCTCACCGAGGCGGGCCGCACCGGTCGGCTGCCGCGCGGGGGGCTGGTGCTGGGGAATCTGTCGTACCCCACACCCACCGGTGCGGCCTTCGCCGAACACGTCTGGCTGTCCGCACAGCGGCCCCGGCTCCGCGACGCCCTGCTGACGGGCGGGCACCGTACGCGCCCGGACGCCCGCAACCGCTTCTCCTCCGGGCTGCCCGCCCTGCTCGCGGCCCGTGCGCTCGGCCTCGGCGCGGGGGCGTGGTCCCTCGACGCCGCCTGCGCGTCCTCGCTGTACGCGATCAAGCTGGCGTGCGACCGGCTGCACGACGGCACGGCCGACCTGATGGTGGCGGGCGCGGTCAGCCGCCCCGATCCTCTCTACCTCCACATGGGGTTCTGCGGGCTGTCCGCGACGAGCCGCACCGGACGCAGCCGCCCCTTCCACCGCGACGCGGACGGGCTGATGCACGGCGAGGGCGCCGGGTTCGTCGCCCTGATGCGGCTGTCCGACGCCCGTGCCGCGGAGCTGCCCGTGCTCGGCGTGATCCGCGGTGTGGGGCTGTCCAACGACGGGCGTGGTTCCGGGCTGATCAGCCCGTCGGAGGAGGGCCAGGTGCGGGCCATGCGCCTGGCGTACGACGTGGCGGGCGTCGCTCCGGAGTCGGTGTCGCTCGTCGAGTGCCATGCGACGGGGACGCCGGTCGGGGACGCGGTGGAGGCGCGCGGCATGGCCCGGGTCTTCGGGGCGGCCGAGGACGTGCCCATCGGTTCGGCGAAGTCCAACGTCGGGCATCTGCTGGCCTCGGCGGGTGTGGCGGGGCTGCTGAAGGTGCTCGGTGCGATGCGTGCGGGGGTGCGGCCGGCGACGCTCGGCGCACAGCAGCCCCTGGACGCGCTGGCGGGCACGCCGTTGCGGGTGCTGGGCGCGCCGGAGGAGTGGGCGGGGCCGCGCAGGGCGGCGGTCAGCGCCTTCGGTTTCGGCGGGACCAACGCCCAGGAGCGGACCGTACGCCATCAGCTCCTGGTCCTGGAGGCCGCCCGGGAGGCCGTACGGACGGTGCGTCTGCCCCGCGAGCGGACCATGGTGGTCATCGGTACGGGGGTGGACCCGGAGGTGGCCCGCGCGGG
>MUNB01000518.1 GCA_002154345.1 Streptomyces griseus | reverse complement strand
CCTCCCGTTACGCCTCCCGCCCCAGGACATACTCCAACTCCTGCTCACCCCGGCCGCCCGGGGCCGGAATCCGCTGCCCGGACGGTTCGAATCCGAACCGCCGGTAGAAGGCGGCGGCCCGAGGGTTCTTCTCGTGCACATAGAGGCGCACCCGCTCCATCCGGGGCGCCGACAGCGACCAGGCCCACGCGACGGCCTCGCGGAACAGCGCGTCCGTCACGCCGGTCCCCCGTGCCTCGGGGCGGACGAACACACCGACCAGGTGCGCCTGATCCACCGCCGAAGCCTCCCCGAAGCGCGCATCGTCCTCCGGGCTCTCGACGAGCACGGTGACGGTGCCCACCCACACCCCGTCCGGCGCCTCCGCGACGAACTGCCGGACCCGGCCGCCCCCGTCCTCGGGCGGCCGCAGCGCGTTCCTGCCAGAAGACGTCCGGCCGTACCACCGCCTCCTCGTACGACTCCAGGAACGCCACCGGCGCCGCCGGATCCTTCAGGGCGTCCAACCGCAGCTGCCTGACCTGCGGCCATTCATCGGCCCGCACCACACGCATCACATAGTCCATGCCCCGATCCTCACC
>MUNB01000517.1 GCA_002154345.1 Streptomyces griseus | reverse complement strand
CGCGCTGCCCGCCGTCATCCTCGTCGGCATCTGGGCGGGCATGCCCCAGACCACCGTGGCCCTGCTCGCCGGACTCCAGAACACCCCGCGCGAACTCCACGAGGCGGCGGCCCTGGACGGGGCGGGCGCCTGGCGCCGGTTCCGTACGGTCACCTGGCCCGCGATCAAGCCGATCGCGCTCGCCATCTCCGCGCTCAACCTGATCTGGAACTTCAACTCCTTCGCCCTGGTCTATGTCCTGACCAGCGGAGGACCTGGCGGCCGGACCCGGCTGCCGATGCTGTTCGCCTACGAGGAGGCCTTCCGGTACGGGCAGTTCGGCTATGCCGCCGCGATGGGCTGTGTGATGGTCGCGGTGATCTCCGTGGTCCTCGCCGTCCATCTCGTCGGCCGACTCAGGGGAGGCGAGGACCGATGAGCCGAGAACCTACGAGCCGGGAACCGATCCGCCGAGGACCGATGAGGCGAGGGCCGTCGAAACGCGCGGCCTCCGGGCGGGAGTCCACCGGGTTGCGTACCGGCCGGGCCGCCCGCACCGGGCAGTACGCGGCCCTCCTGGCGTATCTGGTCTTCCTGGCGTTCCCGTTCGTGTGGCTGATCTCGACCGCCTTCAAACCCGCCCGCGAACTGGGCTCGCTGCACCCCACCTGGATCCCCGAGCAGCCCACCCTGGACAACTTCCGGCAGGCCTTCGACGAGCAGCCGCTGCTCCAGGCCGCAGCCAACTCCCTGCTCGCCGCCGTCGGCGCGGCCGTGATCGCCGTCGTGATCGCCACGCCGCTGGCCTATGTGATGGCCCGCCACCGGGGCCGCCTCGCCACGGCGGCGACCGGCTGGGTCGTGGTCAGCCAGGCGTTCCCCTTCGTCCTGGTGATCATTCCGCTCTTCCTGATCCTGAAGAACCTGCATCTGATCAACACCCTGTGGGGCCTGATCCTCGTCTACGTCGTCTGGTCGCTGCCCTTCGCGCTGTGGATGCTCGCCGGATACGTGCGCGCCGTACCCACCGAGCTGGAGGAGGCCGCCGCCGTCGACGGGGCGGGCCGGGTGCGCACCCTCGTATCGGTCGTGGCCCCGCTGCTCGCCCCCGGCATCGTCGCCACCGCGCTGTTCGCGTTCATCACCGCATGGAACGAGTTCTTCTTCGCGCTCGTCCTGCTCAAGACCCCGGAGAAGCAGACCTTGCCGGTCGTCCTCACCCACTTCCTCGGCGCGGAGGGCGTGGCCGACCTCGGCCCGCTCGCCGCCGCCGCCTTCCTCGCCACCCTGCCCTCCCTCGTCCTCTTCGCCTTCATCCAGCGGCGGATCACCGGCGGGATGACGGCCGGGGCGGTGAAGAACTGATGCGCGCGCCGATCCGGCGGGCGGCCACCGCCGTCGCCGTACTGGCCCTGCTGCTCACCGGCTGCTCCGGAGGCGGCGACGACGGGCGCGACCCGGACGGCACGATCCGGCTCCGGTTCCAGTCGCTGGCCTGGCAGAAGGAGTCCGTCGACGCCAACAAGCAGCTGGTGAAGGAGTGGAACGCGGCCCACCCCGACGTCCAGGTCGACTACGTCCAGGGCAGCTGGGACAGCGTCCACGACCAGCTGCTCACCTCCTTCGAGGGCGGCGAGGCCCCCGACGTCATCCACGACGCCTCCGACGACCTGGCCGACTTCGCGTACGGGGGCTACCTCGCCGACCTGCGCCCCTTCCTGCCCGGCCGGCTCAAGGCCGACATCCCCGAACAGTCCTGGCGCACCACCACGTTCGGCGAGGGCGTCCACGGGGTGCCCTTCCTCCAGGAGCCCCGGGTGCTGATCGCCAACACGAAGCTGCTGAAGGCCTCGGGCGCGCGCATGCCGACCCCGGAGCGGCCCTGGAGCTGGGAGGAGTTCCGGCGGGTGACGAAGGAGCTGACGGGCGAGGGGCGGTACGGGATCGCCTGGCCGCTCAAGGAGCCGGTCTCCGTCACCCTCAACCTCGGCCTGTCCGGCGGCGGCCGGCTCTTCCACCGCGACGACGAGGACAAGGCGGTCCTGCGCTTCGAGCCGGGCGACGGAGTGGTCACCGGCACCATCCACGACCAGGTCAACACCGACGGCAGCGCGGCCCGCAGCGCGCTGGGCATGGGCGGATCGGACGCGCTGCCCGGGTTCTTCGGCGGCAAGTACGCGATGCTCCCGCTCGGGTTCTCCTACCGCCAGCAGGTCATCCAGCAGGCCCCCGAAGGGTTCGGCTGGACCGTGCTGCCGATGCCGGCCGGCGCGGGCGGCGCGGTCCAGGGCGTCAGCCCGCAGACGCTGTCGGTCGCCGAGGACAGCCCGCACAAGAAGGAGGCCGTCGCGTTCATCGACTTCCTGCTGCGGCCGCCGAACATGGTGCGCCTGGCGCGCGGCGACTGGATGCTGCCGACCGGGGCCGAGGCGCTGGCCGATCCGTCGCTGCGGACGGCCGAGCACGGCTGGGCCGTCGGCACCGCGCTCGCGAAGGGGCTGCGGCCGGCGCCGGCCCCGTCGGTGCGGGGCTATCCGGAGTGGAAGGACAAGGTGGCGACCCCCGCGCTCCAGGAGTACTACAGCGGCGCGATCGACGCCGACGAGCTGAGCGAACGGCTGGTGGAGGACGGGAACCGGGTGCTGGCCCGCTATCAACGCTGACCCCGGCACCGGAGGATCCGGGCACGGAAAGAGGTTGCACGAGACGTCTCGTCTCGTTTAGGGTCCACGGCATGACGGAATCCCCGCGTGCCCACATCGCCATGTTCTCCATCGCCGCCCACGGACATGTGAACCCGAGCCTCGACGTCATCCGCGAGCTCGTCGACCGTGGACACCGTGTCAGCTACGCCATCCCGGCCTCCTTCGCCGAGAAGGTCGCCGCCACCGGCGCCGAGCCCGTGATCTGGACCTCGACCCTGCCGACCGACGAGGACCCCGAGGCCTGGGGCACCGAGCTGATCGACAACATCGAACCCTTCCTGAACGACGCGATCCAGGCGCTGCCGCAGCTCGCCGAGGCCTTCGCGGGCGACGAGCCCGACCTCGTCCTGCACGACATCACCTCCTATCCCGCCCGGGTCCTCGCCCACCGCTGGGGCGTCCCCGCCGTCTCCCTCTGGCCCAACCTGGTCCCCTGGGAGGGGTACGAGAAGGAGGTCGGCGAGCCCATGACCGCCGAGCTGAAGCAGACCGAGCGCGGCAAGGCGTACTACGCGCGCTTCGCGGACTGGCTCACCGAGAACGGCCTCGGCCATGTCTCCAGCGACGACTTCGTGGCCCGCCCGCGCCGCGGCCTCGTCCTGATCCCCGAGGCGCTCCAGCCGAACGCGGACCGGGTGAACCGCGAGATGTACACCTTCGTCGGCGCCTGCCAGGGCGACCGCGCGGACCAGGGGGAGTGGGTCCGGCCGGCCGGTGCGGAGAAGGTGCTGCTGGTGTCGCTCGGCTCCTCGTTCACCAAGCAGCCCGCCTTCTACCGCGCGTGCGTCGAAGCCTTCCGCGACCTGCCCGGCTGGCATGTGGTGCTCCAGATCGGCGCGCACGTCGACCCCGCCGAACTCGGAGACGTACCGGACCGGGTGGAGGTGCGCAGCTGGGTGCCGCAGCTGGCCGTCCTCAAGCAGGCCGACGCCTTCATCACCCACGCCGGCGCGGGCGGAAGCCAGGAAGGTCTCGTCACCGGCACCCCGATGGTCGCCGTCCCGCAGGCCGTCGACCAGTTCGGCAACGCCGACATGCTCCAGTCGCTCGGCGTGGCCCGGCATCTGCCGATGGAGGAGGCCGACGCCGCGAGCCTGCGCGCCGCCGTGCTCGCCCTCGTGGACGACCCCGAAGTCGGCGCCCGGTGCGAGCGTCTGAGCGAACAGACGGCGCGGGAGGGCGGCACCCCACGGGCCGCCGACCTCATCGAGGCCGAACTGTCGCGCTGAGCGGAACCGGCCGACTGCTATCCGGACGTTCTCCGTCCCGCCCCACGTGCCGCACCTGCGGTTTTCCGGGGCGGGACGGCTGTGTTTCGGCTCTGTGAAGCCTCTGTCACGACGGGTGCGGTCGGCGCATCTGCACGCACGCCCTGGCGATTTCACACCAGGAACCGGGTGTTCACGCCCCGCGCGCACACCTTCACGGGTCTTCACGTGTCTTCACGCATGGTCACTTCTGCCCCATGGGGCTCCCGGTGAGGTGCGGGTGGTGGCCGGGCGGCCGGCCCCCGACCCCTCAAGGGCCGCTCTGAGCAGGCGATATGGACAGTTCGAGCGCTCTGCCGGAGCGGCTCGGAATCGGTCGTTCCGGGCGAGCCGGACGTCTGTCGGCCCTCCGCGGCCCGTGTGACCAGCCATGGCCGATTTCCCCTTACGCAACCTTGTTGAGGAAGTCACACCTCCATGAAGGCCTTGAACTGTGCTCGTCAATCGGTCAGGGTTTCGAGCCAGCCCCCGGAGATCGTCCGGCCGAGGGCCAATCCCCCCACAAAGAATGACGAGGAGTGCCCTCTTCATGGCAAAGCACCAGCGCACCCGTCGCATCAAGCTGACCGCCGCGATCACCGCCGTGGCGGCCGCCGCCGGAGTCACCCTTCTCGGTACCTCGTTCGCGGGCGCCGCACCGGCTCCCATGGGCACGGTCTACGGCGCGGACGCCGCGACCGCGGTGTCCGGCAGCTACATCGTCCTGCTGGACGAGAAGAAGGCCGACAAGTCCAAGCTCGCCAAGGAGTACGGCGGCAAGCTCAAGCGCAACTACACCTCCAGCATCAACGGCTTCTCCGCCAGCGGTCTTTCGGAGACGGAGGCCAAGCGCCTCGCCGCCGACCCGGCCGTCGCCAAGGTGGTGCAGAACAAGAAGTTCACCATCGACGCCACCCAGGACAACCCGCCGTCGTGGGGCCTGGACCGCATCGACCAGACCGAGACCGCGGGCGACAACGCCTACACCTACCCGGACGCCGGCGGCGAGGGCGTCACCGCGTACGTCATCGACACCGGTGTCCGCGTCACCCACGAGGACTTCGAGGGCCGCGCCACCTCGGGCTTCGACGCCGTGGACAACGACGACGACGCCGACGACGGCAACGGGCACGGCACCCACGTGGCGGGCACCATAGCCGGGGCCGCGCACGGCGTCGCCAAGAAGGCGAACATCGTGGCCGTCCGCGTCCTGGACGACAACGGCTCGGGCACCACCGAGCAGGTCATCGCCGGCATCGACTGGGTCGCCGCCAACGCGAAGGGCCCGTCCGTCGCCAACATGAGCCTCGGCGGCGGAGCCGACCCGGCTCTCGACGAGGCCGTCCAGAAGGCCATCGCCGCGGGCGTCACCTTCGGTGTGGCCGCCGGCAACGAGTCCAGCGACGCCGGCCAGGGCTCGCCCGCCCGCGTCCCCGAGGCGATCACCGTCGCCTCGTCCACGGACGCCGACGAGCAGTCCTCGTTCTCCAACTACGGCTCGATCGTGGACATCTACGCCCCGGGCTCGGACATCACGTCCACCTGGAACGACAGCGACACCGGCACCAACACCATCTCCGGTACGTCCATGGCCACCCCGCACGTCGTCGGCGCTGCCGCCGTCTACCTGGCGGGCCACCAGGACGCCACCCCGGAGGACGTCGCCACGGCGCTGACCGAGGGAGCCACCCCGGACGCCATCAGCAACGCCACCGAGGGCACGGCGAACCTGCTCCTCAAGGTCGTCGAGTAACCACTCCGCCTCCGACCGGACGCCGGGCCGCGGTGGTCACGTACCACCGCGGCCCGGCCCCGCGCACAGCAGCCGCCGCGCTCTCCCCCACGGGGCGCGGCGGCTGCGCCGTGTCCGGGCGCGGATCCGGCGCGGTCGTCCCCCACGGGAGCTACACCGAGGTGTCCACCGGGGGGTGACGCTTTCGGGCCGCGATCTCCATAGCGTTCCGATCAGCCGGGGCTCACCGCGCCTGTCGTCACGACAGGCCCGGGCCCGGCCGTATCCGCGCACCGCTCCCTGGAGGCTTTCCCGTGTTCCGCACCCTCTTCAAGGCCCTCGCCGCCATCGCCGTCGTCTGCACGGTGGGCGGCATGGGCCTGGTCGGCTACGAGGAGTTCATCAAGAAGGATTCGCCGGGAACCCGCTCCGAGGGCTCTCTCGGCGACCCGTTCACCGGAACCAAGAAGATCCGGATCGACGGCCGTTCGGTCAACGTCTCCTGCACGGGCGACGCCTCCGGGCCCGGGCCCCTCGTCCTGCTGATGGCCGGCGGCGGCGACGGCCTGGAGACCATGGCCCCGCTCGGCAAGGCCGTGAGCGAGAAGTCCCGGGTCTGCTCCTACGACCGGCTCGGCGAGGGCGCGAGCGACAAGCCGGACGGGCCCCAGAGCATCGACGACAGCTCGGCGCTCCTCACCTCGGTGCTCGACCGCCTCGCCGGCGACCGCCCGGTCGTGCTGGCCGGCCACTCGCTGGGCGGTCACCTCGCCGCCCGCTACGCACCCGCCCACCCGGACCGGATCAAGGGCCTCGTGCTGCTGGACGCCACCGTCCCGACGCTGACCGCCGACATCTCCCGGACGATCCCCGCCTCCGCCACCGGCATGCCCGCGCAGCTGCGGGACCAGGCCATCGCGGTCAACAAGGGCGAGAACCCCGAGCAGTTGGTCATCCCGGACGGCGAGGTCCGCCCCGCCGGGGACATCCCCGTGGAGATCCTCCAGCACGCGTCCCAGTACGCGGAGGTCCCCGAGTACGGGCCCGCCCTGGAGCGCATGTGGTCCGCGGGCCAGGAGAAGTGGCGGCTGCTCTCCGGCAACAGCAAGCTCAGCACCGCCCCCGGCAGCGGCCACTACATCCACGTCGACCGGCCCGACCTCGCCACCGCGGCCATCCGGCGGGTCACCGCGGAAGCCGCCTCCGCCGCGAACGACTAGGCTCGCCCGATGACGGTTACGGGGATGCCGACCCGGGTCCGGCGGCGCTGGGCCGCCGGGCGGTGGCAGCGGTTCGACGTCACCAACTGGTTCGTCGCCCTGGGGTCGTTGCTGCTGGCGGCCGCGTTCGTACCGGCCTTCCACGCCCACGGCACCCAGGTCGGCGGAGTGCCCGACCGCCCCTACGATCTCCTCGCCGTGGTGGCCATCGCCCTCCAGTGCCTCCCGCTGACGGTCTGCCGCAGATGGCCCGTGACCGTCCTCGCCCTGGTGTCGGCGGGCTTCGCCGTCGACCAGCTGCGCGGATACCACTCGCTGGCGGGCACGGCCTTCGCCTTCGCGCTCCTCGGCGCCGGATCGCGGCTGGACGAACACCGTCGCGCCACGGTCCTGGGGCTCTCCCTCGCCTATGTCCCCCTCGCCGTCGCCCTCGCGCGGCTCGGATCCGGCGAGCCCGCGAGCGAGTTCGTCATGTTCTACCTGGCGTGCGCCCTGGTGTGGTGGATCGGCTCGCGGCTCCGCTCCGCGCGGATCGCCCAGGCCGAGCACCGGCGCCGGGTGGCGGAGGAGACCCGGGAGGCGGAGCGCACCCGCATCGCCCGCGAACTGCACGACGTGGTGACCCACCATGTGACGGCGATGGTCGTCCAGGCGGAGGCGGCCCGCTATCTGACCGCCGCGCCCGACCGGCTGGAAGAGGCCCTGACCGCCGTCACGGCCACGGGACGCGCGGCCATCGGCGATCTGCGTCAGCTGCTCGATCTCCTCGACCCCGGCCATGGCGCACCGGCCGGCTCCCCGGGCTCCGGCCGGCTCCACGACCTCGTCGAGCGGACCCGCCGGGCGGGCCAGCCCGTGGAGTTCACCGAGGAGTTCGCCGAGGAGCGCGCCGCCGGAGAGGCCGCCCGGCGGGTCCGCTCGA
>MUNB01000516.1 GCA_002154345.1 Streptomyces griseus | reverse complement strand
AGGACCCGGCCACGGCCGGGTGCACGGGTCTGACCCGGGTCGTCTGCAGCGGCGAGGCGCTCCCGTACGACCTTCAGGAACGGTTCCTGGCCCGGTTCCCCGCCGAGCTGCACAATCTGTACGGGCCGACCGAGGCGGCCGTCGACGTCACCCACTGGACGTGCGTCGACGACGGCTCCGGCATCGTGCCCATCGGCCGGCCGGTCGCCAACACCGAACTGCACGTCCTGGACCGGCACGGGCTGCCCGTCCCGCAGGGCGTGACCGGCGAGCTGTATCTCGGCGGCGTCCAGCTCGCCGAGGGCTACCACCGGCGGCCCGATCTGACCGGGGCGAGCTTCGTCCGGCACACCGACGGCCGAGGGGTGACCCGGCGGCTCTACCGCACCGGCGACCTCGTCCGGCGGCTGCCCGGCGGCGCGCTGGAGTACCGCGGCCGGACCGACGCGCAGATCAAACTCCGCGGCTTCCGGATCGAGCTCGGCGAGATCGAGGCCGTCCTCTCGGCCCATCCGTCGGTGGCGGAGTGCGCGGTGCTGCTGCGCGAGGAGCGGCTGGCCGCCTACTACGTGCCGGCTCCCGGCGCCGCCCCGGAACCGGCCTCGCTCGCCGCCCGTCTGAGGGCCGCCCTGCCCGCCTACATGGTGCCCACCGCCTGGTCCCCGCTGGCCGCGATGCCGCTGACGCACAGCGGCAAGCTGGACCGCAAGCGGCTGCCCGACCCGACCGCCGCCCCGGCCGGGGACCGCCCCGCCGCGCCGCCCCGCGACGCCCGGGAACAGCGGCTGCTGGAGATCTGGGCCGAGCTGCTGGGGCGGAGCGGGCTCGGGATCCACGACGACTTCTTCGACGCGGGCGGCCACTCCCTGCTGGCCCTGCGCCTGATCTCCCGGATCAACGCGGCGTACGGCACCGCTCTCGGCGTCTCGGCCGTCCTGGCGCACCCGACGGTCGCCCGGCAGGCCGCCCTGCTGCGCGACGGGCACGGCACGGACGGCCGCCCCGGCGCGGCCGTGCCCCTCGCGGGCGGCGGCGTGCAGCCCCCGCTGTTCCTCGTCCACCCGGTCGGCGGAGGTGTCCTGTGCTACCGGGAGGCCGCCGCCGTACTCGGGACCGGCCGGCCCGTCCACGGTCTGCCCGCCCCCGGACTGACCCCGGGCACACCGCCGGCGGCGACCGTGCGGGAGCTGGCCGACCTCGGGCTGCGGGCCGTCCGCGAGATCCAGCCGGCCGGCCCCTACCGGCTCGGCGGCTGGTCGTTCGGCGGTCTGGTGGCGTACGAGATGGCCCACACGCTCACCGAACAGGGCGAGGACGTCGCGCTGCTGGCCCTGCTGGACACCGGCTTCCCCGGTACGGACGGCGCCCCCGACACCCTGCTCGCCGACTTCGCCGAAGACCTCCTGAGGTCCGCCGGACTCGGTATGCCGGAGCCGCTGGCCGCGTCCCTGGCCGCCGCGCAGGCCGCCGGGCACGAGGAGGACGGGCTGCGGACCGTCCGGGACGAGCTGATCCGGCAGGACGCGGGCGCCGGGCTCACCCCCGGTGAACTCGCCCGCCACTACGCGGTGTTCCGGGCGAACACGCTCGCCGCCGCGGCCTACCGGCCCCCCGCCCACCGGGGAGCCGTGCACTTCTACCAGAGCACGGACGGGGCCCGGCTCGGCTCCGCACGGGCCTGGGCGCGCGCGGTCCGAGGACCTCTCGTCGTGCGTGAACTCGACACCGACCACTACGGGATCGTGCGCGGCGCGCACATCCGGGAGACGGCGAAGGACATGGAAAAGATCATGGGCGAAGGGCTGGACCGGTGACGGAGAAGAAATCGAGTCTGTGGCGGCATGCGGACTTCCGGAACCTGTGGCTCGGGCTGACCGCCTCGCTGTTCGGATCCAAGGTCACCGCCGTGGCGGTCCCGCTGATCGCGGCCGTCTCCCTCTCGGCGACCCCGTTCGAGATGGGTGTCCTGGTCGCGTCGGAGACGCTGCCGTACCTCTTCATCAGCCTGTTCGTCGGCGTCTGGCTGGACCGCAGCCCCAAGCGGCCCATCCTCATCCTGACCGACGTGCTGCGCGCGGTGCTGCTGCTGATCATTCCGGCGGCCTGGGCGGGTGACTTCCTCACCTTCCCGCTGCTGCTCATCGTGTCCCTGCTGATCGGCGCCTGCACCGTGGTGTCCGACATCGGCAGCTCCTCCTATCTGCCGCTGCTCATCGACCGCAGGCATCTGGTCGACGGCAACAGCAAGCTCGAACTGAGCAGCTCCGCGTCGGACATCGGCGGCAACGCCGTCGGCGGGGCGCTTCTCCAGATCATCTCCGCCCCGTTCGCGGTGATCATCAACGCGGTGACGTACCTCGTCTCGGCGGTCTTCACCGGCCTCATCACCCACCGGGAGGAGAAGGCGGCCCCGGTCGTGTCCGAGGAGGGGCCGGCACCGCAGAGCATCTGGCGGGACATCGTCGAGGGCGCGGAGCCGATCCTGCGGAACCGGGTGATCCGCACCCTGGTCACCGCGACCCTGCTGTTCAACCTGTTCACCCTGGTCATCGAGCCGGTGTTCCTGATCTTCATCACCCGGACCCTGGGGCTCGAACCCTTCTACATCGGCCTGGTCTTCGCCTCCTCCGGGGCGGGCGCGCTGGTCGGCGCGCTCATCGCGGAGCGGGCGAGCGACTGGCTGGGCGTCGGCCGCGCCATGGTCTTCTCGCTCGGCCTCGCGGGGGTCACGGCCCTGCTGATCCCGGTGGCCACCCTGCTGCCCAAGGTCGTCGCCGCCCTCCTGATCGTCGTCATGTACTTCGTCGACGCCGCCATGGTGATCGTCTACAACGTCAACCAGCGCAGCCTGCGCACGGCGCTCACGCCCGACCGGCTGCTGGGCCGGATGAACGCCTCGATCCGCATGATCGTCATGGGCATCACGCCGGTCGGCGCCCTCGCCGGCGGCCTCCTCGGCGGCTGGATCGGCACCCAGCAGACGCTGCTGCTCGGCGCGGTCGGCGTTCTGCTCTCCGCGGTCGTCCTGCTCCTGTCCGACGTCCGCTCGGTGCGGGTCATTCCCGAGCACCATCCCGAAACGGTCTGAGGGGCACCCCTGTGAACACGCCGCACACCACCGCACTCACCGGCCGCATCGCGAGCGGCCCCAGCGCCCTGCTGCGCGAGGAGATCCTCGATCCGCAGTTCCGCTACGAGTCCGAGCACCTGCTGCCGTTCTACGTACGCATCGAACGGGCGCTCGTCGCCGAGTACGCCCGCATGGAGCTCGTCACCCGCGAACAGGCGGCCGAGCTCGACGGCCTGCTGGCCGGCGCGACGAAGGACGTCCTCGCGGCCAACCGGCAGTCGACCATGTCCGACATCGCCTTCGCCCTCGAACGCCATGTGGAGTCCGGGCTCTCCGCCCCCGTCCCGGCCTGGCACGTCGACCGCAGCCGCAACGACCTCCAGGCCTGCGCCCAGCTGATGTTCGGGCGGGCCAGGCTCGTCGAGGCGGCGGAGCACCTGCTGGAGTTCGAGGCCGCCGCGCGGGCGCTGGCCGCCCGGACCGCCGACCGGCCGATGCCCGGCTACACCCACCACCAGGCCGCCCAGATCATCACGCCCGGCTTCCATCTGGCCGCGCTCTCCGAGCACGTCCAGCACACCCTGCGCCGGCTGCTCGCCACCTACGAGGCGCTCGACGCGTGCCCGCTCGGCGCGGGCGCCATGTCGGGGCAGGAGCTGGCCTGGGACCGTGACCGGCTGGCCGCGCTCCTCGGCTTCGGACGGGTGCAGCCCAACGCGCTGACCTCCGTCGCCTCCCGCGCCTGGGCGCTCGAAATCACCGCGGAGTTCGGGCTGTTCGGGGTGACGCTGAGCCGCTTCGCCACGGATCTGCTCGCCTGGGGCAGCAGCGAGTACGGCTTCATCGACCTGCCCGACGAGCTGTGCGGCATCTCCTCCGCGATGCCGCAGAAAAAGAACTTCCCGGTCCTGGAGCGCATCCGCGGGCGCAGCGCCCATCTGTCCTCCTTCCACCTGGACGCGAGCCTCGGGCAGCGGAACACGCCGTACTCCAACACCGTGGAGGTGTCCAAGGAGGCGGGGGCGTACGTCAACCAGTCCTTCGAGACGCTGCGCAGCACCCTGCGGCTGTTCACCGAGGTGCTGCGCCATCTCGACTTCGACACCGACCGGATGGCCCGGGTGTGCGCCCGGGAGTTCCTCGGCGGCTTCTCGCTCGCCAACTCCCTCACGCTCGCCGAGCGGATCCCCTGGCGCCGCGCCCAGGTGATCGCCGGCCGGTATGTCGTGGCGGCCTCGGAGGCCGGGCTCGCCCCGGCCGACACCGACCCGGAGCTGCTGCGGGCGGCCGCCGCGACGGAGGGCCTGGTCCTGCGCGACCCGGCCGGGACGCTCGGCGACGCCTTCGACGTGGAGCAGGCGCTGCTCCGTATGAAGTCCTCCGGGTCGGCGCACCCGGAGGCGGTGGCCGCCGCACTGCGCGCCCAGGGCGCGGAGCGTGAGCGGCTCGTCAAGGAATGGCAGGACAGGGCGGCGAACGCCCGGGGAACGGGGGAGAGCGCAGATGGAAGCGGAACCGCGCACGGTGCTGTCTGAGACGGACGAGGCGGCACGGGGAACGGGCAGGGCCTTCGGGACCTTCGGAGAACTGCTGCAGGGGGTACTGCCGGGCAGCGACCGGCACTTCATGGTGACCTTCCCGGTCGCCGCGTGGAGCACGGCCTCCTTCCAGCACTTCCCCGACAGCAGCGGGCTGGTCGTCTGGCCCCCGCACAAGCGCAAGGCGCTGCGGATCGCCCGGCTCGCCCTCGCGGCGGCGGGCCACGGGGGCGGCGGCGTCCTGGAGCTGGACAGCGAACTGCCCGAGGGCAAGGGCATGGCCAGCTCGTCGGCGGACCTCGTGGCCACGGCGCGCGCCGTGGCGGCGGCGCTCGGCACCGAGTTCGACGCCGCGACGATCGAGTCGTTCCTGCGGGAGATCGAACCGACCGACGGCGTGATGTACGACGAGATCGTCGCCTACTACCACCGGGAGGCCGAGCTCCGTGAAGCCCTCGGCGCCCTGCCGCCCCTGGTGATCGTCGCGCACGACGAGGGCGGCCAGGTCGACACGATCGTGCACAACCGGGCGGCGAAACCGGCCGGGGAGGCCGAGAAGCGGGAGTACGCGCGGCTGCTGGACCGGCTGTGCGACGCCGTCCGGGCGGGCGACCTCCCCACCGTGGGCCAGGTCGCCACCCGCAGCGCCCAGCTCAACGCCCGGCTGCGGCCGCGCCGTCGGCTGCCCGAGCTGGAGCGCATCAGCGCCGCGACCGGCGGGCTCGGGGTGGTGTGCGCGCACAGCGGCACCATGCTCGGCATCCTCTACGCCGCCGATGACCCGGCCCTGGACGTGAAGGTGGCCGCCGCGCGCGCCGCCTGCGCCGATCTGACCGGCGCCACCGCCGTACACCGCTCGCTCGGCACGGGCGACGCCTGGCACTCCGGCGCCCGCCGGGCCGTGCCCGTACCCGCTCGTTCTTCGCACACCGACCGTGCCTGGGGGGCATGAACATGATCTTCGACTCGATGAACGAAGCCGTCGGCCACACACCGCTGGTCCGGCTCGACCTGCCGGCCTCCGCGGGCACCGAGGTGTACGCCAAGCTGGAACTCGCGAACGCCTTCGGCATGAAGGACCGAGTGGCCAAGAACATCGTGGCCGAGGCCCGCCGGCTGGGCGTGCTCCGGCCGGGCGCCCCCGTCGTGGAGAGCTCGTCGGGCACCATGGCGCTCGGCGTGGCCCTGGTCGGCCGCTCGCTCGGCCACCCGGTCCACATCGTCACCGACCCGCGGACCGACCCGACGACCATGGCGAAGCTGCTGGCGCTCGGCTGCGAGGTGCACGTCGTGCCCGCCATGACCGACGGCGGCTGGCAGGGCGCCCGGCTCACCCGCCTCGCGGAGCTCCTGCGCGAGATGCCGGACGCCTTCTGGCCGCAGCAGTACAGCAACCCCGACAATCCCGGGGCCTACCGGGCGCTCGCCGCCGAGATCCTGGAGGACCTCGGCCCCATCGACATCCTGGTCGGCGCGGTCGGCAGCGGCGGCTCCCTCTGCGGCACCGCCCGCGCCCTGCGCAGGCACCTGCCCGGCCTCCGGGTGATCGGCGTCGACTCGGTCGGCAGCACCCTCTTCGACCAGCCCGACGTGCCGGGCCGCCGGCAGAGCGGGCTCGGCAACAGCCTGCACCCCAACAACCTCGACCGGACCCAGATCGACGAGGTCCACTGGCTCAACGACCACGAGGCGTTCACCGCCACCCGCGCGCTCGCCCGCGAGCAGCAGATCTTCGCGGGTAACACCTCCGGATCCGTCTACCGGCTGCTGCGCGACACCGCGCTGCGGGCCGCGCCCGGCACCCGGATCGCGGGCATCTTCCCCGACCGGGGCGACCGGTACACCACGACCGTCTACAGCGACGCCTACTGGCAGGAGCACCGGCTGACGGACCTCCCGCTGTCCGAGGCCCCCGTCACCGTCGACTACGGCACCGAGGTGTACGCCTGGTCCCGCGCCGAGCTGAGCGGACGCCCGGAGCGCCGCCGCCATCTGCTGTTCGTCGAGGCCAACACCAGCGGCACCGGGGTGCAGGCGCTGCGCACCGCCGCCCGCCTGGGCCTCACCGCCGTCCTGCTCACCTCGAAGCCGGAGCGCTACGCCGGGCTGGACGGCACCGGATGCGAGGTCATGGTCTGCGACACCAACGACATGCCCGGCCTCCGCACGCTGATCCAGGAGCACTTCCGCCGCGAGGAGATCGCCGGGATCACCACGACCAGCGACTTCTACGTGCCCACGGTCGCCGCGCTCGCCGACTGGCTGGGCCTGCCCGGCAACCCCGAGGACGCCACCGTCCGCTGCCGCAACAAGGCCGAGCTGCGGAAGTCCCTCGCGGCGGCCGGCGTCGGCCAGCCCGGCTTCGCCGTGGTGACGGACGAGGCGCGGACCGCTGCGGCGGTCGCGGCGGTGGGTCTGCCGTGCGTGGTCAAGCCCGCCGACGACTCCGGCTCCAACGACGTGCTCCTGTGCACCACGGTCGAGCAGGCCGTCGCCCACGCCGCCCGGGTGCTCGCCGTGCACACCAACGTACGAGGGCTGCCCACCGCGCGCACCGTACTGGTCGAGGAGTATCTCGACGCCCCCGAGTACAGCGTGGAGATGTTCGGCGAGGACGGCGAGGCCACCTGTGTCGGCGTCACCGCCAAACACCTCACGGGCACACCCCACTTCGTCGAGTCACGGCACCTCTTCCCGGCCGAACTCCCCGACTCCGTACGGGAGGAGCTGACCGAGACCGTCCGGTGGGCTCTCAAGGCCGTCGGCATCCGCTCCGGACCCACGCACACCGAGGTCAAGCTCACCGGGCGCGGACCGGCGATCATCGAGATCAACCCGCGGCTCGCCGGGGGCATGATCCCCGAGCTGATCCGGCTGGCCACCGGCCGTGACCTCCTGGAGCAGCAGATCCGGGCCGCCGCCGCCCTCCCCGTCGACCTCGCCGCCGACCGGAGCGGCCACGCGGGCATCCAGTTCCTGCTGGCCGACCGCCCCGGAACCCTGGAGACCGTGGCCGGAGCCGACGAGGCCCAGGCCCTGGACGGCGTCGAGCGGGTCACCGTGACCGCCCGCGAGGGCGCGGCCGTACGCCCGCCGCGGAACGCCTACGACCGGCTCGGCCACATCGTCGCCGCCGGAGCCGGCTCCGCCGAGGTGGCGGACGCCCTGGACGCGGCCCTGCGCAGCGTCGACGTCCGGCTGCGCCCCGACGCCTGAGGGCCTGGGCCCCGGCGCTCCGACACCACCCACAGACCAGCAGCGAAGAGAGCACCGACGATGATTGAACTGCGTAGCGACACCTTCACCCTGCCCACTCCCGCCATGATGCGGGCGATGAACGAGGCCCGCCTCGGCGACGACGTGTACGGCGAGGACCCGACCGTCCTCGAACTGGAGGAGCGCGCCGCCGATCTGCTCGGCAAGCAGGCCGGCCTGCTGCTGCCCAGCGGCACCATGGCCAACCTCGTCTCGATCATGACGCACGCCCCGCGCGGCTCGAAGATGCTGGTCGGCGCGGAGAGCGACATCTACATCTACGAGGCGGCCGGGGCGACGGTCTGCGCCGGCGTCATGTACGAACCGGTCCCCAACCAGAGCGACGGCCGGCTGCTCCTGTCCGATCTGCGGCGGGGCTTCCCCGACGACCCGGACGACGAGCAGTTCGCGCTGCCCTCGCTCATCTGCCTGGAGAACACCCAGAACCGGTGCGGCGGTGTGGTGCTGCCGCAGACCTATCTCAAGGAGGTGTGGGAGTTCGCGCACGAACGCGAGGTCGCCGTACACCTCGACGGGGCGCGGATCTTCAACGCGTCCACCGCTCTGGGGCTGCCGGTCGGCGAGATAGCGCAGTACGCGGACTCCGTGCAGTTCTGCCTCTCGAAGGGGCTCGGCGCGCCGATCGGCTCGATGGTCGTCGGCACCGCCGAGTTCATCACGGAGGCGCGGCGGGCCCGCAAGATGCTCGGCGGCGGTATGCGGCAGGCGGGCCTGATCGCGGCGGCCGGGCTGGTGGCCCTGGACGATCTGCACCGGCTCCAGGACGACCACGCGAACGCGCTGCGGCTGGCCGAGGGGCTCGCCGGGATCGACGGCATCGAGGTCGACCCGGCCGCCGTCCAGACCAACATCGTCATGTTCAGGGTGACCGACCCGCGCTTCACCTGGCAGACCTTCGTCGAGGCCGTCGGTCTGCACGGACTGGCACTGGCCGAGCTCGGCCACGGCCGGCTGCGCGCCGTCACCCACTGCGGGGTCCGCGAGGCGGACATCGACCGGGCGCTGGCCATCGTGCGCCGGGTGCTCGCCGACGGACGGGAGCACTGACATGGCACCGCAGGACACCGGCACGACCGCGCCCGCCACCGACCAGGCGCCGCGCACCACCGCCGAGAGCCTCCAGGCCGAGCTCCTGGGCATGCTCCTCACCTCCACGAAGGACGTCTTCGCGGACGACGCGATCGGCCGGGTGGACCGCGAAGGACCGCTGCCCGCCTCCAGCGCCCAGCGCCAACTGTGGTTCCTGGACCGGCTGCACGGCGGCAACGCCGCCTACAACGTCCCGTTCGCCCTGCGCGTCGACGGCCCTCTCGACCTCGACGCGCTGCGCGGCGCACTCCAGGACCTGGTCGACCGGCACGAGATGCTGCGGTCCGTCCTCGGCGAGGAGGACGGCGGACCGGTGCTGCGGATCTCCTCCGCGCTCGCGCTCGACATCGCCTGCACCGACGTCCCGGGCGCCACGCCCGAAGCGGTGGAGGCGGAGGTCCTGCGCCGGATGGCGGACGCGGCGCAGATCCCGTTCGACCTGACCGAGGGGCCGTTGCTGCGGGCCGCCGTGTTCCGGTCCGGCCCCGGCACCGGCCGCCACTACCTCTTCCTCAACTTCCACCACGTCGTCACCGACGGCTGGTC
>MUNB01000515.1 GCA_002154345.1 Streptomyces griseus | reverse complement strand
TCGGTATGAAGGAACCGGGGCTCCCCCGTCCCGCGCCCCGGTTCCTTCATACCGAGCCGGTACCCTGGCCGCGATACGGGGCAATCGTCCCGCCCGCCGCCACTTCCTGGGGGACGCACCATGAGAGCCCTGATGTTCATCGTGCCGCTGGCTCTGACGATCTACGCGTTCATCGACTGCCTGAACACCTCGGAAGAGGACACCAAGCACCTGCCGAAGATCGCCTGGGTCTTCATCATCCTGCTGTTCTGGATCGTCGGCCCGGTCGTCTGGCTCATCGCGGGCAAGGTCCGCCACACCACGGCCGAAGGCGCCGGGCCCTCCTCGTGGCAGCGGAACAGGCGGCAGCAGTGGGTGGCCCCGGACGACAACCCGGACTTCCTGAAGTCCCTCAAGGACGACCGGAAGCCCGAGGCGGAGGCCGGGGAGGAGCCGGGCCGTCGTGACGGCGGCACCGGCCCCGACGACAAGACCCCGCCCACGTCCTGACGGCGCACCACCGCAGACGAAAGGCTCCCCGGACGGGATTCCGTCCGGGGAGCCTTTCGCGTCGTGCGTGGGTCGCTCAGACGCCGGCGTAGGAGTGCAGGCCGGAGACGAAGATGTTCACGCCGTAGTAGTTGAACAGCCAGCAGGCGAAGGCGACGAGCGCCAGGTAGGCGGCCTTGCGGCCCTTCCAGCCGGCGGTGGCGCGGGCGTGCAGATAGGCGGCGTAGGCGACCCAGGTGATGAAGGACCAGACCTCCTTGGGGTCCCAGCCCCAGTACCGGCCCCAGGCGTCGCCGGCCCAGATCGCGCCCGCGATGATCGTGAACGTCCAGAGCGGGAAGACGGCCGCGTTGATCCGGTACGCGAACTTGTCCAGCGAGGACGCCGAGGGCAGCCGCTCCATGACCGAGGAGGCGAACTTCCCGGGCTTGCCGCCCGACGCGAGCTTGTTCTCGTAGCCGTCCCGGAAGAGGTAGAGGACCGTGCCGACCGCGCCGAGGTAGAAGACGGCGCCGCAGATGATCGCGGTCGAGACGTGGATCCACAGCCAGTACGAGTGCAGCGCGGGCACCAGCTGGTCGCTGTCGGTGTAGAGCGTCGTGACCGCGATGCCGAGGTCCAGCAGGACCGTGGTGACCAGCGGGAGCCCGATCCAGCGGACGTTCTTCTTCAGCGCGAGCAGCACCAGGTAGGAGCCGACCGCCACGGTGGAGAAGGTGATGGAGAACTCGTACATGTTGGCCCAGGGGGCGCGCTGCACGGACAGGGCGCGGGTGATGACCCCGCCCGCCTCGACGAGGAACGCCACCACGGTCAGCGAGACCGCGATCCGGCCCCACAGATCGCCCTTGAACGTGCCGCCCGCCGCGCCCGGGCCGTCGGGCACGTCACGCGTACCGGTGGCGGAGCGGGTGACGACCTCGGGCCGCTCCAGTACGGCGGTGCCGCCGGCCTGGGTCTTCACCGCCGGGGCGGAGGCGGAGGCGGAGGCGGCCGTTCCGGAGGCGGACAGCGCGGCGGCCGTACGCCCGACCTTGCTGCGGCTGCCGAGGACCCACTCCGCGATGTGCGCGAAGAAGGCCAGGGTGTAGACGGCCATCGACGAATAGATCAGCACATTGCTGGTGTGCGCCAGGCTCTCGTTGGTTGCGGCGGCGAGATTCACTTCTCAGCCCCTTCGGCAGGTGCTTCGGCAGGGTGTACGGGCCGGCTCCCGGCCTCGTTGGTGGCATCGGGTCCGTCCGCGTCCATGGACGCGGACGACGCCGCGGGTTTCTCCGGCTCGACCGGCGCGGTGGTGACGAGAGCGGCCGCGAGGTCGCCCAGTTCCTCGGGGAGCTTCGCGGACTCGCTGCGGCCCAGGCCCGCCATCTCCACGACCGTGACGCCGTCGGCGCCCCGGACCGCCCGCACCCACACGCGGCGGCGCTGGATGAACAGCGAACCGGCGAGTCCGGCGATGGCGGCGACGGCTCCGGTCAGCGCCCAGCCGGTGCCCGGCTGCTGCGAGACCTGGAAGCTGGCCCACTCCTCGACGCCGTCGAAGGTGATCGATCCGGCGCCGTCGGGCAGATCCAGCTTCTCGCCGGGCATCAGCATCTTCTTGAGCAGCTCGCCGTCCTTGTCCTTGAACTCCTTCATCTTGGACGTGTCGAGCTGGTAGACGTTCTGCGCCAGCCCGGAGTCGACGCCGAGGGAGCCCTGGTAGGCGCTGAGCGCCAGCACGGGGAATTCCAGGCCGGGGAACTGCGAGAACATCTGGCCCTTGCCGTGTCCGGCGAAGGTCGGCACGAAGAACGCCTTGAAGCCCAGCTGGGTCTTGACGCCCTTCTTGTCCTTGTAGCCGTCCATCACCTTGATCGCGCCGGACGAGGTGATGTTGTCGTCGATCGGCAGCAGCGGCACGGCGGTCTTCGAGACGACCTTGCCGGAGCCGTCCCGGACGGTGACGACGGGCGCGTAGCCGTGGGCGATCAGATAGACCTTGGTGCCGTCCACGACGAGCGGTTCGTTGACCTTGATGACGCCCTTGCGCTCCGCGCCGTCGGCCCCTTCGGTGTACGTCACCCGGGCCTCGAAGGTGCGCGGGGTGCCGCGCTGCGGGCCGCTCTTCTCGTACGTACCGGCGAAGTCGTCCAGCACGAAGCTGAACGGGGCCAGCGAGTCGGAGTCGTAGAGCGAGCCGGACTTGAAGTCGTCGTACTGGGTGAGCGTGTTGGAGAAGCCGTCGCCCTCGACGACCAGCTTGCCGCCCTCGGACTTGAAGAGCTGCCCGGAGGCGAAGGCCAGCAGCATCACGATCAGGGCGATGTGGAAGACCAGGTTCCCGGCCTCGCGGAGGTAGCCCTTCTCGGCGGCGACCGCGTCGCCCACCCCGTGCGTACGGAACCGCCGCTTGCGCAGCACCGCGAGGGCCGCCTCGCGGACCGCGTCGGGCTCGGCCTCCGTGCGCCAGGTGGTGTACGCGGGCAGCCGCGTCAGCCGCTTCGGCGCGCCCGGCGGGCGGCTGCGCAGCTGGCCGACGAACTGGCCGGTGCGCGGCACGATGCAGCCGATGAGCGAGACGAACAGCAGGATGTAGATCGCGGAGAACCACACCGAGCTGTAGACGTCGAAGAGCTGGAGCTTCTCGTAGACCGGGGTGAGGGTGGTGTGCTGGTCCTTGAAGGCCTGCACCTTCATGTCGTCCACGCTGGTCTGCGGGATCAGCGACCCCGGGATCGCGCCGAGCGAGAGCAGGAAGAGCAGGATCAGCGCCACCCGCATCGAGGTGAGCTGCCGCCAGAACCAGCGGACCCAGCCGATCACGCCCATCGCGGGCACGGCCGCCCCGGTGTCGGGGCGCTCCTCGCGGGGTGCGGTGGAGAGCCGGTCGCCGGCCGCGCCGTGGGCGGAGCCCTGCGCCTGCTCGTCCGCGCGCTGCCGCGTCCCGGTGCTGTTCGCCTTGCTCATTGGACTCAGATCCCTACAACGAAGCCGCTGGACCAGCTCTGCATGTGCTGCATGAGCGTGGCCCACGCACCGGTCAGCAGCAGGATTCCGGTCACGATCATCATGCCGCCGCCGATCCGCATCACCCATGCGTAGTGGCGCTTGACCCAGCCGAACGCACCGAGCGCCTTACGGAAGGCGACGGCGGCCAGGACGAACGGGACACCGAGTCCGAGACAGTACGCGACGGTCAGTATCGCGCCACGTCCGGCGGTGGCGCTCTGGGTGGAGAGCGCCAGCACGGAGGAGAGCGTCGGGCCGATGCACGGGGTCCAGCCGATCCCGAACAGGGCGCCGAGCAGCGGTGCTCCGGCCAGCCCGGTCACCGGCCGCTTGTGGATGCGGAACTCGCGCTGCGTCACACCCGGCAGGAGCCCCATGAAGAAGACGCCCATGAGGATCATCAGCACGCCGAGGACCTTGTTGAGCACCTCGGCGTGCATCTGGAGTTCTTGGCCGAAGTAGCCGAAGAGCGCACCGGTGGAGGCGAAGACGACGGTGAAGCCGAGGACGAAGAGCGAGGCTCCGGCCACCACCCGGCCCCGGCGCGCGTCGGCCAGGTCGGTGCCGCTGACCCCGGTGACGTAACTCAGATAGCCGGGCACCAGCGGCAGGACACACGGTGAGAAGAAGGAGATGAGACCGGCCAGCAGGGCGAGCGGCAGAGCGGCCAGCAGGGCCCCGCTCAGGACGGTGTCGTTGTACGCGGCCAGCGTGACGGCCTCGTGGTGCGCGGCGAGGGGGATCACCGGATCACTTCTCCGCGATGATCGGGTCGATCATCTTGCGCAGCTCGTCCGCGTCGAGCGCCTGGAGCGTGCGGGCCGCGATCTTCCCGTCCCGGTCGATGACCACGGTGGACGGGATGGCCTGCGGGTTCAGGGTGCCCTTGGGGAAGCGGAGGATGAGCTTGCCGATCGGGTCGTAGAAGCTCGGGTAGGCGACCCCGTAGTCCTTCTCGAAGTTGATCGCCGCGTCCCGCTGGGAGTCGCGGGTGTTGATGCCGACGAACTGGACGCCCTGCGCCTTCGTCTCCTCGGAGACCTTCGCGAAGTACTTCGCCTCCAGCCGGCAGGGTCCGCACCAGGAGCCCCAGACGTTGAGCACGACGACCTTGCCCTTGTAGTCGGCGAGGTCGAGCGGCTTGCCCTCCAGGCTGTTGCCGTCGAGCTTCGGCGCGGCCACCCGGTCGCCCTTCGCGACGGTGGAGATGCCTCCGCTGCCGGTGACGAAGTTGGTGTTGCCGCCGCCCCCGGCCTTGTTGCCGTCGCCGCACGCGGACAGCGTCAGGGCACCGGCCACGGCGGTGGCGGCGAGCAGGGTGAAGCGGCGTCGGGACGCGCGGCCAAAGCTCATGTGAAAAGTTTCGCATGGCAGTTTCCAGGCCTTCCCGCGCCCCCCTCGCTGCCCGTAAAGCCCCTTGTCAAGCCTGATTAAAGAAGGAGTTCCAGCCGCCTGCGGGCGCCTGGCCGACGTCCAGTGTCCGGAGCTTGGCGAGCACGGCGGGATCCTGCGCGTCGAGCCAGTCGACGAACTGCCGGAACGAGACGAGACGCACGTCGTCCTTGTCCGCCACCTTCTTGATCACTTCTTCCACGGCGTCCATATAGATGCCGCCGTTCCACTCCTCGAAGTGGTTGCCGATGTAGAACGGCGCGCGATTCGAGTCGTAGGCGCGCTGGAAACCGGCGAGATAGGCGTCGGTCGCCTGCTTGCGCCAGCCCGGATAACGCGAGGGCATGCCCTTGGTCGAATTCTGCGACTGGTTGGCGAGGATGTTGTAGTCCATCGAGAGCACCTCGAAGGAGTGCCCCGGGAACGGCATCGCCTGCAGCGGCAGATCCCAGATGCCGCCGCGCTTCACGGGCCAGGTCTGGCGGCCGCCGGGCGAGCTGGCGTCGTAGCGCCAGCCCAGCTTGCTCGCGGTCGGCAGGAGATTGTCCTGGCCGAGCAGACAGGGGGTGCGGCCGCCGACCAGTTCCTTGCGATAGTCGAACGGGAGCGGGTCCTCGTTCTCCCAGCCGGTGTTGGTCCGCCATTCCGTGACGAAGGACACAGCCTGATTGATCTCGCTGTGCCATTGGGCCGGGGTCCAGCGCTCCACGGATCCGGAACCGCCGCAGAAATGCCCGTTGAAGTGGGTGCCGATCTCGTGGCCGTCCAGCCACGCCTGGCGCACGTACTTCAGCGTGTCCTTGACGTGGCCGTCGGTGAGATAGCCGATGTCGGAGGCGCCGCGGGGGTTGTTCGGCGGACGGTAGAGGGATTTCTTCGACTCGGGCAGCAGATAGATCCCGGAGAGGAAGAACGTCATCGCCGCGTCGTGTTCCTTGGCGAGTTCGAGAAAGCGCGGGAAGAGACCGTTGCCGACCTCGCCCGCACCGTCCCAGGAAAAGATCACGAACTGCGGCGGCTTCTGGCCGGGTTCGAGCGGGACGGGCGCCGGCGGCTGGTGGGGCTGCTTGCCGGTGTCGGCGGTCGAGCCGTCGCCGATCAGCCGGACCTTGTTCTTCGGCGAGCCGTTTCCGCTGCCGTTGCCGCCGGTACCGGCGTCGCCCTTGCCGCCCTGCCCGGACCCTCCGTCGCCGGAGGAGCCCGAGGCGCCACAGCCGGCGAGTCCGATCGCGGCTGCGGCCCCGAGCCCCGCCCCGAGCAGGCCCCTTCGATTGATGTCGCGCATACCGTCCCCATCTGCGGTCGTTTTATCTCAAGCCCATACAAACTGCTGAAGGGTTAGATGAGGCGCGTAACACGTCGGTTCCGTGCATTTGGGGACTTTCTTTACGCTTTACCTTGCCGGCCGGCGGCCGATCTCGGCGCTACGTCCGTACGGTGTTCGCACTCCCTTACGAGCAGCTCTGCTGAGGGACGCGTGGACGGCCCTCCGCAGTTCTGCCGTCGGCCGACGGATCGCCGGCCGACGGGTCGGATTCCCTGAAACCTCGAACTCATGCGCGGGCGTGAAGACCGTCCGCCGGCCGTTCCTGCCGGAAGGCCTCCACCAGGGCGTCGGCCAGGAGCCCCTGCCAGCAGGCGTGGTCGCGGCCGCCGTTGTGGACGGTGCGCAGGACCCGGTGCCCCCGGGCGCGCAACACCGCGACGAGGGCCTCACCGTGCTGGGCGGCCGCGGCCCCGTCGTGCAATCCGAGGCCGAGATGGACGACGGGCCGGGCGCCCGCGCCGCCGTCCGTACGCCACAGGTCGGCATGCGTACGCGGCACGTCGGCATCCGTACGCGGTCCGAAGCCGCCCGTACGCAGGTCGCCGCCGTCCGTACGCGGCCCCTCGCCGGGCGACCATCCCGGTGACGGCGACTGGACGAGCACCCGGCCGAAGCGTTCGGGCCGGGTGAGACCCGCGTACAGCGCCGCCGCCCCGCCGGACCCCTGGCCGGAGACGGCGGTACGGTCCGCGTCGGCGGTCAGCGGCCACCGGGCACGCGCCCAGGGCAGCAGTTCGTCGGCGAGGAACGCGGCGTAGGCCTCGCGTCCGCCCAGGTCGCGCCGCCGGGTCGCGGCATCGACCGCGTCCGGGGCGAGGACGGCGAGCGGCGGCAGGGCCCCGTCGGCGATCAGCGCGTCCAGCGCGTCCTGGAAGCCGAGGCGCCCGAACCACATGTCCCCGTCGCAGAGCACGAGCACCGGCAGCGGCCCGCCGACGCCGGGGCCGTCCGCCCGGCCCGCGCCCTCCGGCGGAAGGTACGCCCAGACCTCGCGCTCCTCGCCCAGGGCGCCGCCGGTCAGGGTGTGCCGCTCGACGGCGCCGCGCCCGATGCCGGCCCGCCGGCCGGCCCACGGCTGAGGCGGGGCCTCCGGCAGGGCGAACACCGAGTTCTCCACGGCGCGCCAGCGGACCGGCAGGCGGCGGGGGTTGAGCGGATCGGCCACGCCGTGCGCCATCAGGGCCACCAGCCGCCGCTGGAGCCGGACGGGGTCGGCGGGCGCGGGGCCCGGGGAGATGTCGGCCACCAGCCGGTAGGAACCGCGGTGGTCGGCGCGCAGCCGGTAGCCGAGGTACCAGATGTCGGTGCCCGGCAGGTGGTGGAGGAGCGAGTCGGCGGGTCGCTCGCGGTCGCCGATGCCGGTCGCCATCAGGAGGACCTGGCGGGTCGCGCGGTGGCCGCGCCAGAGGAAGGTGACGGCACGGTGGCCGGGGGCGTCGTCGAGCGCTTCGACGAGCGGGGTTCCGGAGCGGGCGACGTCACCCCAGAACGCCTCGGTCAGGGCGTCCCGGGCAGCGGTGTCCCGGGCGGCTTCGAGCCGGCGGGTGAGTCGGGCTATCCGGGGGCCGGTGACCGGGTGGGGGGCGGCATCCGCCGCGCAGACGGGGTCACTCATCGGCCGGCCTCACCGGGAGGGACCGCTCCGACGGTCTCCGGTCGATTACGTCTCCGGGGGCAGTGCGCGTCATCGTTACACCGTTTCGTCGTAGGCGTTCGCGACCACGACGAGTCCCACGGGAACCACTGCCACCACGGGTCACAACGGAGACAGGGAGGGCGAGACGTTCGAAGCGGTCACGACGGTCGCAGGGGCGCAGCGTTCACCGCTGCCGCGGTGGTCACGACGGCCACCGCCGCCGCCCGCACGACCGGGCCCGACGGGACGTCGTCCCACCCACCTGAGGTCAACTTAGCTTAGCCTAAGCTAAGTAAAACGGAGCTTGGTTTTCCCCGACCGACCAGAACCTGACGGCCCGGCACATCGCCCTCGTACCAAGGGGACGGGACCGGCCGCCGTCGTCCCGGCGACCGGTCCCGTCAGGTCCCGCATGTTCTTCTCAGCGGCCGGGGCCACTGCTGGAGCCACGGCTGCGGCTATGCGCCGAACGCCTTGGACTGCCCCGGCTTCCCCTTCACCGGCTTGGCCCCGGCCAGCAGGTGCGCGGGCACCAGGTCCCGGGCCGGCTCCGAATAGCCGACCGAGACGATCGTGTCGCCCCGGTAGGTGAAGCTGGTCAGCGAGGCCAGCGTGCACTGCCGCTTGCGCGGGTCGTGCCAGAGGCGGCGGCGCTCCACGAAGGAGCGCAGGATCCAGATCGGCAGCTGGTGGCTGACGCAGACCGCCTCGTGCCCGCGCGCCGCGTCCCGGGCGGCGTCGATCGCGCCCATCATCCGGACGACCTGATCGACGTACGGCTCGCCCCAGGACGGCTTGAAGGGGTTGGTGAGGTGCTTCCAGTTGTCCGGCTTGCGCAGCGCGCCGTCGCCGACGCCGAAGGTCTTGCCCTCGAAGACGTTGGCGGCCTCGATCAGCCGGGCGTCGGTGGCCAGGTCCAGGCCGTGCGCCTTGGCGATGGGCGCGGCCGTCTCCTGGGCGCGCTCCAGCGGGGAGGCGACGACATGGGTGATGTCGCGCTTCTCCAGGTGCTCGGCGACCCGGTCGGCCATCTGCCGGCCCAGGTCGGAGAGGTGGTAGCCGGGGCGGCGGCCGTAGAGCACACCGTCCGGGTTGTGGACCTCGCCGTGCCGGACCACGTGCACCACGGTCAGCTGCTCGTCGCGGCCGGCGCTCTCGGGCTTGGGGCTCTGCTCGCTCATGCGGTGGCCTCCGATGCGGCGCGGGCGGCGGCGGGCAGGGCGGCGGCGATGCGCTCGACCGCCCGCTCGTCGTGGGCCGTGGAGACGAACCAGGACTCGAACGCCGACGGCGGCAGATAGACGCCCTGCTCCAGCATGGAGTGGAAGAACGCGGTGAAGCGGAAGACGTCCTGCTTCTTGGCGTCGTCGTAGTCGCGCACCGGCTGGTCGGTGAAGAAGACCGAGAACATGTTGCTCGCGGCGGACACGGTGTGCGCGACGCCCTCCTTGGTGAGCGCCTCGCCCACCAGGGAGCGCAGCTCGGCGGAGACCGCGTCGATCTTCGCGTACGCCGCGTCGTCCAGCAGCCGCAGCTGGGCGAGCCCGGCGGCGGTGGCGACCGGGTTCCCGGAGAGGGTGCCCGCCTGGTAGACCGGGCCGGCCGGGGCCAGGTACGCCATCACGTCGCCGCGACCGCCGAAGGCCGCGGCGGGGAAGCCGCCGCCCATCACCTTGCCGAAGGTCATCAGGTCGGGGCGGACGCCGTCGACGCCGTACCAGCCGGCCTTCGACGTACGGAAGCCCGTCATGACCTCGTCGGAGATGTACAGGGCGCCGTTGGCCGCGCACAGCTCCTTGAGCCCGGCGTTGAAGCCGTCCGCGGGCGGGACGACGCCCATGTTGCCGGGCGAGGCCTCGGTGATCACGCAGGCGATCTCGCCCGGGTGCGCGGCGAACGCGGCGCGCACCGCGTCCAGGTCGTTGTACGGCAGCACGACGGTGTCACCGGCCGTGGCGCCCGTGACGCCCGGGGTGTCGGGCAGCCCGAAGGTGGCCACGCCCGACCCGGCGGCGGCGAGCAGCGCGTCCACGTGCCCGTGGTAGCAGCCGGCGAACTTCACGACCTTGGCCCGGCCCGTGAAGCCGCGGGCCAGCCGGATCGCCGACATGGTCGCCTCGGTGCCGGAGGAGACCAGGCGCACCTGCTCGACGGGCTCGATCCGCGCCACGATCTCCTCGGCGAGCGCGACCTCGCCCTCACCCGGCGTACCGAAGGAGGTACCCCGGGACACCGCCTCCTGGACGGCGGCGATGACCTCGGGGTGGGAGTGGCCGAGAATCATCGGCCCCCACGAGCACACGAGGTCGACATACTCACGGCCGTCGGCGTCGGTGAGGTACGGACCGGTGCCGGACACCATGAACCGGGGCGTACCGCCCACGGCCCGGAAGGCACGCACGGGTGAGTTCACGCCGCCGGGCGTCACGACGGACGCCCGGTCGAACAGCGACTGCGAAACTGGGGCTTCGTATGAATACGCCACTTTGGTCCTGATCTGCGATTCGGGTATCGGGAGGCCGGGCCGGAAATCAACGCTCAATCCCGGCCACCGGTGAGCAGGGAGCGCGCTTCCCTCGTATCACGAAAGAGCGTCGGCACCCTCACGTCTGCGAAACTGGGGCGACATAGGGAAAGCTCACACATGCCATGGTGTCAGAGGCACGGACGGTCTTGCGGACAGGTGTTTCACCGCACGCCCGCGGGGGAGGTCACTGACACGATGATCGGGTTGCGCGGCGGGGGCTGTGTCTCCTAAGAAGTAGTCGGGTGGATGAGATATGCATCGCGGTGGCGGAGTGGGCGAAGGGACCGACGACCTGGGGCCCGAGCCTGCCCGGCGAGGGCGGCACCGGCGCAGGGCCGAGCGCGCCCAGAGCAGGGGCGCGGAGAGCACGCCGCCCCCCGGGACCAGGAGCGGGGGCGGGATGGGCGTGACGTACAAGTACTTCGGCGCCCCGGACGGCGCCACCGCCGCCCGGGTGCCCATCTCGATGCGCCCGGAGGAGCTCGGCGGTGACGAGCTGGGCATGGGCGGAATGTTCACCAAGATCAAGCCGGAGACCGTGGCCGCCATGGTCCTGACCGGAATCCAGGGCATACCCCTGCACAAGGTCCCCCCGCTGGAACTGGTCGTCCTCCACCCCGACTACGCCGTGGTCAAACTCCCGATGACCGTCGTCGACCCGCTGCGCGGCGTCGGCGAGGAGTCGGTCGGCGCGGCGGCCTTCATCTGGTCCACGGTCCCCGACCGCGGCGGCCCGCGCGACGCCTTCAACGTCTACCAGCTGCTCCACGAGTGGCAGGACTTCTCCCACCGCCTGCACGACGCGGGCCACCAGGCTTACTGCCTGGTGTGGCCCTGACCCTGGGTTGAGCGGAGTTTTCGAGCAGCCTCGCACCCGAGGCTGCCGTTGCCCGGCGCATGGGCACGGCTCAGTCGACGCCCTTGACATAGACACGGCTGCGTTCACCGTCGATCGCTGCGACCGCGACGTGGAGAGCGTTGAGGCCGTCGTCGCAGGGAGCGCACACCTGAGCCGTTCGGACACCGTGCAGGCCGACCGGTTCCGGCAGGTCGAGATGGCCGAAGGGCGCGGCGGGCACGCTCTCCCCCGCGAACGGCACGGCCCGCTCCTCCACGGGTTCCTCCGGATCCATCCCGGCGAGAAAGCCGTCCACGTCTCCGGACGGCACCACGAACGCCAGTAGCAGCGCGTCGTCCTGGCCCTTCCGGTGTCCGGCCCGCACATCCGAGGCCGCCTCGGGCACGCGCACGCCCAGCCGCTCGGCGACGGCCGACACACTCACACCCTCGTCCCAGGAGGACGCCCCGCGTCTGCCCCCTGCCCCGCCGCCCTGCCCGCTTGCATCGGCACACCCGGCACCGAACACGACGAGACACCCCCCATACGAGCCCCCGAACTCAGATCGTGCTGCACCGAGCTACTGCCTCGTATGTCGAACTCCCTGGCCTCATCGGGTAATCGATGCGTCCGGATTCTGGCGCACGGTGTCTTTGAGGCGTCCGAAATACGGCCGTACAGCCGGTCGAAGCGTTCAGACAGGCGCTCCCACGTGCAGGTATTCGGTCGGATCGAGCCATGTGTCACGGCGAGTTTGGCCGAAGCCGGTCTTCAGTGCCACCGCCCCGCGCGCCGATGCACAGGACACCGACCATCGAGGAGGTCTGCCGTGGGCGACGTTCTGCTGGCCCTGTCCATCCCCGTGCTCGTCTTCGGCGGCGGCATCTACGCGGCCTGCGACTGCTGGTGGCGCCGCAGGCACCCGGCGCCACCGTCCCCGTACACCCACCGGGCCGCCCGGCTGGCGGAGCAGGACATGCTGGTCCTGGCCGCGGACATCGTCGACGACGCGTACGCCGCCCTCGGCCCCCTCTACGACGCCCCGGCCACCACCC
>MUNB01000514.1 GCA_002154345.1 Streptomyces griseus | reverse complement strand
TTCGGGGGCTCCGCCCCCGGACCCCCGGTCCTCAATCGCCAGACGGGCTGGAGTTGGGCGCCCCGGCCCGTGAGGGGTCGAGAGGGCTAGCTGAAGATGATCATTGAGCCCTGGGCCAGGCTGCGGGTCGCCGCCGCGTGGAGGCCCAGCCAGACGTGGCGTTCCCGGGCGAACGGGCTGTCGTCGTAGGGGATCGGGTCCGCCGGCTGTTCCAGGGTGGTGGGGCCGGCAGGCGGTTGCGGGGCGGCCGGCGGGTTGGCCGGGTCGATGCCGATGGCCGGGGCCACGAACTCCAGCTCCCGCAGCAGCCCGTGCGCGGAGCCCAGCGGACCGCCGCCCGCCAGGAGCGCATCGTCGGAGAGCGGGGCCGGGAAGTCCACCGGGACGTACGCCCCGGCGTGGTCGTAGTGCCAGACCAGGTGCGACTGCTGCGCGCCCTGTTCGAACATCTCCAGGAGCTGCTCGTAGTCACCGTCGAGACCGGCGACCGGGGTGACCGCGAGGCCGCTCAGCTGGAGCAGGTAGGCGCGGCGCAGGAAGTGCAGCGCGTCGTAGTCGAAGCCGGCCACGGGGGCGACGTCCCCGGTGAGGCCCGGCATGTACGCGTAGACGGGGACGGGCGGCAGCCCGGCCTCGGTCAACGCCTTGTCGTAGACGGCGATCTCTTCGGCGAACGGGTTGTCGGCGCTGTGGCACAGCACATCGACGAGGGGGACCAGCCACAGGTCACAGGCCACGAAGTCTCGCTCTCGGAAGGTTCGGGCGATCGTCGGGACAGCGTAATGCGGGGCGAACCTCACGCACAGTGCCCCGGCGACTCCGGCGCATCGGGGACGCGCCTCCCGGCCTCCGCCGCCTCCAGCCGGTCCGCCCAGGCGAGCGCGTGTGCGTAGTAGGAGTGCATGGCGGCGTGGACCTGTTCGTGGTCGCACCGGCCGATGGCCTCGACCAGCTCCTCGTGGCCGAACCACAGGACGTCCTCGTCCATGCCGTCGCGGCGCAGCCGGTGCACGGCGAACACCCAGGCCTGGACGCGGAGCTTGGTGAGGAAGTCGGCGATGTACGGGTTGAGGACGAACTGGCCCAGCTCCCGCCAGAACCGCAGGTCGTACCCGATCAGTACGTCGAGGTCGCCGCCCTTGGCCGCGCGGACCGCCTCCGCGGCCCGGCGGCGGATCGAGGCGAGGGCCTCGGGCCGGACGGCGACCCGCTCGGCGGGGTTGCGGAAGAGGCCCTCGACGACGAGGGCACGGGCCTCGGCCATCGCCCGGTAGTCGGCGACGGTGAACTCGCGCACCTGGAAGCCGCGGTGCTGGTCGGAGGCGAGGAGCCCCTGTGCGGAGAGGTCGAAGAGCGCCTCGCGGACGGGCGTCGCGGAGACCCCGTACTGCTCGGCGATCTGCTTGACGGTGAACTCCCGGCCGGGCGGAAGACGCCCCGCGAGCACCTCGTCCCGCAGCGCGTCGGCGATCTGCTGGCGCAGGGTGTTGCGCGTCACACCTCCGCTCGTACTCATGCCGGCCCCCATCCGTCCGTCCCGTCATTCTGGCTCGGGTCACCTTAAGCCAGCGCCGCCGCCGTGCCCGATTCCGGGCACGGCGGGGAGGCGTACGGGGTCGATCGCGTACGGAATCGGGTGATCCGGTTACCCGGCGTGCGGGCTCCGCCCTGTGCGGCCTGTGCGGCCTACGCGCCCTGCACCGTGTACGTGTCGGCGACCGAGAGCGCGATGTCCAGGGCCGCGAGCCCTTCCTTCGCCTCGGCCTCGGAGACGTTGCAGGCGGGGACGGCGTGGGTCCGGTTCATGTTGATGAACGGCCACAGCCCCTGCTTCTTCGCCGCGGCGCCGAACGCCGCCATCGGGGCGGCGGCCTCGCCCGAGGCGTTGTACGGCACGAGCGGCTCGCGGGTCTCGCGGTCGCGGACCAGCTCCAGCGCCCAGAACGCGCCGAGGCCGCGGACCTCGCCGACCGAGGGGTGGCGTTCGGCGAGTTCGCGCAGGCCGGGGCCGAGGACGGTCTCGCCGATCCGGGCCGCGTGCTCGACGACCTTCTCGTCCTCCATCACACCGATGGTGGCGACGGCGGCGGCGCAGGCCAGCGGGTGCCCGGAGTAGGTGAGGCCGCCGGGGTAGGGGCGGGTCTCGAAGGTGGCGGCGATCTCGGCGTTGATGGCGACGCCGCCGAGCGGTACGTAACCGGAGTTGACGCCCTTGGCGAAGGTCAGCAGGTCCGGCACGACGTCGAAGTGGTCGGCGGCGAACCAGGCGCCGGTGCGGCCGAATCCGGCCATCACCTCGTCGAGCACGAAGACGATCCCGTACCGGTCGCAGATCTCGCGCACCCCGGCGAGGTAGCCGGGCGGGGGCGTCATGATGCCGGCCGTGCCAGGGATCGTCTCCAGGATGATCGCGGCGATGGTGGCCGGCCCCTCGAAGGCGAGGGTGTCCTCCAGGTGCTGGAGGGCGCGGGCGCACTCCTCGGCCTCGGTCTGCGCGTAGAACGGCGAGCGGTAGAGGAACGGCGCCCAGAAGCGGACGACGCCCGCCGAGCCGTTGTCGGAGGGCCAGCGGCGCGGGTCGCCGGTGAGATTGATCGCGGTGGAGGTGGCGCCGTGGTACGAGCGGTAGGCGGAGAGCACCTTCGTACGCCCGGTGTGCAGCCGGGCCATGCGGATGGCGTTCTCGACGGCCTCGGCCCCGCCGTTGGTGAAGAAGATCTTGTCCAGGTCACCCGGGGTGCGCTCGGCGATGAGGCGTGCGGCCTCGGAGCGCGCCTCGATCGCGAACGCGGGCGCGAAGGTGGCGAGTCTGCCCGCCTGCTCCTGGATCGCGGCGATCACGGTGGGGTGCTGGTAGCCGATGTTGGTGTAGACGAGTCCGCTGGTGAAGTCGAGGTAGCGGTTGCCGTCGTAGTCCCAGAAGTAGGACCCCTCGGCGCCGGCGACGGCGAGCGGGTCGATGAGGCCCTGGGCGGACCAGGAGTGGAACACGTGCGCGCGGTCCGCGGCCTTCACGGCCGCACCGGCCGCGGGGTCGGCGTACGGGGCATGAGGGGCATGAGGGGTCATGCGGCGAGCGTAGGCGCTGGTGGGGCACGTCTCCATGGCCACCTTGTACGGCCTGGGGCGGATGGATCGGCAAGGTGTCGGGGTTCGGGGGAGAGACCGATCGACGATTGACAGCATGCTGTCGACATGACAGCCTTCTGTCATCGAGTCGAGGAGGTCATCATGACCAGCAGCAGCGACAGAACCGTGCATCTCGCCGTCTACGACACCTTCGCCGACTGGGAGACGGGGTACACGACCGCCCATCTCGCGCAGAACGGCTACACCGTGCGGACCGTGGGCCTCTCCCGGGAGCCGGTGACGACCATGGGCGGCCTGCGCGTCCGGCCCGATCTGTCCTTGGACGAACTGCGGGCTCAGGACAGCGCGTTGCTCATCCTGACCGGGGCGGCGGAGTGGGACACGGGCGACGCGCTCGCCCCGTTCGCGCGGGCGGCCCGGGGCTTCCTGGACGCGGGGGTGCCGGTCGCGGCGATCTGCGGGGCGACGGCCGGGCTGGCCCGGGAAGGGCTGCTGGACGGCCGGGCGCACACGAGCGCGGTCTCCTTCTACCTCGCGGCGACGGGGTACGCGGGCGGCGCGAGGTACGTGGACGCGGACGCGGTCACGGACGGCGGGACGGACGGGGCCGGGCGCCTGATCACGGCCGGGCCGACGGAGCCGGTGGCGTTCGCGCGGGAGGTCTTCGCACTGCTCGGGGTGTACGACGCGGAGAAGCTGGACGCTTGGTACCGGCTGTTCCATGACTCGGACGCGAGCGCGTACGAGGTGTTGCAGGGTGCGTGACGACGACGGTGACGGTGACGGTGACGGTACGGAGGTGGGTGCGGGTGACACCCCGTCCCAGCAGGAGCTGCTGAGCCGGGCCGCGTTGACGGTGTTCCGGCTGAACGGGCAGTTCCTCTCGGTGGCCGACGAGTTGGCGCGGCCGGGCGGTCTGACGGCGGCGTGGTGGCAGGTGCTGGGGGCGGTGCTGCCGGAGCCGTTGCCGGTGGCGGGGATCGCCCGGGCGATGGGGATCACCCGGCAGAGCGTGCAGCGGATCGCGGATCTGCTGGTCGAGCGGGGGCTCGCGGAGTACGCGGAGAACCCGGCCCACCGCCGCGCGAAGCTGTTGCG
>MUNB01000513.1 GCA_002154345.1 Streptomyces griseus | reverse complement strand
GTGGTGGTGCTGGGCGCGCCGTCCGCGTCCGGGCCCTCGACCACCGCCGCATCCGGCACCGGCGCGCCCAGCACCACCACCGCGTAACGCCCCCGTTCCGGCAGCCCGAGTCCGCGCGCCGCACGCGCCACCAGGTCCGGCCGCGCCCCGCCCGCCAGCAGCGGGCCGAGCAGCGCCCCGTACCGCGTTCCACGCCGCATCCGCCGCTCCGTCCCCGGGTCCGGGCGCACCTGACGACCGATGAGGATGCCACCGGCCGGAGGTGCGGGCGGCCGCCCGTCACCGCGTCTGTGCGCGTGCACAACGAGGCCCCGCGTTCGCTGGTCGCCCGCATCGAGTCGGTCCCGCCCCGTGGACGCACGTCCCGCCCGGTGCTGGTCTGTGGCACCACCCCCACGGACCAGCACGACACACGACACACGACAAGGCGGAAGGAGGAGGACGCATGGCAACGCTAGAGATCCGCGGGCTGTCCGTCGGCTACGGCCCGGTCCGGGCGCTGCGCGACATCTCCGTCGATGTGCCGGACGGCGGGATCACCGCCGTACTCGGCGGCAACGGCGCGGGCAAGACCACGCTGCTGCGGGCCGTGTCGCGGACCCTCGGCTTCCACCGCGGGACGGGCACCGGAACCATCCGGTTCGACGGCCGCCCCCTGGAAGGGCTGCGGCCCGCCCAGGTGGTGGCCGCCGGAGTGGTCCAGGTACCGGAGGGCCGGCAGGTCTTCGCCCGGATGACGGTGGCCGACAACCTGCGGGCGGGCGCCCTCGGGGCGCGCGGCGGACGCAAGGAGACGGGCGCCGCACTGGCCCGTGTCCACGAGCTGTTCCCGGTGCTCGCCGACCGCGCGCACCAGCGGGCCGGGCTGCTCTCCGGCGGCGAGCAGCAGATGCTGGCGATGGGCCGCGCCCTGATGGCGGGGCCCCGGCTGCTCCTGCTGGACGAGCCCTCGCTCGGCCTCGCCCCGCTGATGGCGGCCAGGATCGCCGAGACCGTCCAGGAGATCAACGCGAGCGGCACCTCCGTCATGCTCGTCGAGCAGAACGCGGCCATCGCGCTGCGGCTCGCCTCCACCGCGTACGTCCTCGACGTCGGCGAGGTCGCCCTGTCCGGGCCCGCCGAGGAACTCGCCGCCTCCGACGAGGTGCGCCGCCGCTATCTGGGCGTCGTCGACGAGGACGCGGCGGCGGACGCCGACCCGGCCGCCCGGACCCGGCGCACCCTGAGCAGGTGGTCCGCGTGACCACCACCGCCACGGACTTTGCGCACAGCACCACGGCCGCCCTCGCCGTCGAGGACGTCACCGTCCGCTTCGCCGGGCTCACCGCCCTGGACAACGTCTCCTTCACCGTCGAACCCGGCAGCGTGCACGCCGTCATCGGACCCAACGGCGCGGGCAAGTCCACCTGCTTCAACGTCCTGTCCGGCGTCTACCGGGCCACCTCCGGACACGTCCGCCTCGGCGACACCGAACTCACCGGACTCCCGCCGCACGCCATCGCGGACCTCGGGGTCGCCCGCACCTTCCAGAACCTGGCGCTGCCCCCGCACGCGACCGTCGCCGACAGCCTCCTCCTCGGCCGCCACCGGCTGACCCGCTCCGGGTTCCTCGCCACCGGCCTGCGCCTGCCCTCCGCCGCCCGGGAGGAACGACGCCACCGGGAGAGGGTCCGCGAGATCGCCGAATTCATCGGCCTGGCCGGTGAGTTGGAGCGGCCGGCGGGCTCGCTGCCGTACGGACAGCAGAAGCTCGTCGAGCTCGGCCGCGCCCTGTGCATGGAGCCGAAGGTCCTGCTGCTGGACGAGCCGATCGCCGGCATGACCGCGGACGAGCGCCGCCGCACCGCCGCCGTCGTGGCCGACGTACGCGACAGCCTCGGCATCTCCATCGTGCTGGTCGAGCACGACATGGGCGTCGTGATGCGGCTCGCGGACGCGGTGACCGTACTCGACTTCGGACGCAGGATCGCGGGCGGCACCCCCGCCGAGGTCCAGAACGACCCGGCCGTCGTCCAGGCCTACTTGGGAGCACCTCAATGACCACGTTCGTCGAACTCCTCCTCGGCGGCCTGTCGATCGGCTCGGTCTACGCCCTCATCGCGCTCGGCTTCGTCGTCATCTTCAAGGCCACCGAGGTCGTCAACTTCGCCCACGCGTCCCTGCTGTTGGCGGGCGGCTATGTCACCGCCGTGCTCCACGACGACATCGGGTTCTGGCCCGCGCTGCTCGTCGGCATCGCCGGGGCCGCGACCGTCGGGGCGGCCATCGAGTTCCTCGTGATGCGCCGCTACCGGGGCAGCGACCACAGCGTCCTGGCCATCGTCACCATCGGCGTCGACATCCTCCTGATCACCGAACTCACCCGCCGCATGGGCACGGACGTGCTCGCCCTCGGCGACCCGTGGGGCAACGAGGTCGTCCACATCGGCTCCATCACGCTCGCCCAGACCCGCATCGCCGCGTTCCTCGCCGCCGGGCTGCTGATCACCGTGTTCCTGCTCGCCTTCCGCTACACCTCGTGGGGTGTGTCGATGCGGGCCGCCGCCGAGAACCCGCAGACGGCGGCGCTCATGGGCATCAAACTGGGCCGGGTCTCGCTCGCCGCCTGGGCGGTCGCCGGGGCGCTGGCCGCCGTCGCCGCGCTCTTCCTCACCGTGTTCCCGACCCCGGGCCTGGAACGCGCCACCTCGCTCGCCGCGCTCAAGGCGTTCCCCGCCGCGATCCTCGGCGGACTCGACTCCACCACCGGGGCGCTGGCCGGCGGACTCATCGTCGGCGTCACCGAGTCGCTCGCCACCGGCTACCAGAGCGACCTCTCCTTCCTCGGCCGGGGCATCGGCGATCTGGCGCCCTACCTGGTGATGGTGGCCGTCCTGCTGATCCGGCCGGCGGGACTCTTCGGCACGAAGGAGCTGGCCCGTGTCTGACACCACCGTCGAAGCCCCCGCCGCGCCCGCTTCCGTCCGTGGTGGATCGGCGGGCGTCACCGACCGGCTGCGCAGCCCCCGTACGTACGCCGTCCTCATCGGCTCCCTGCTGCTCCTCGTCCTGCCGTTCTACCTGGACCGCTTCTGGCTCCAGGCCGGACTGTTCGCGATGGCGGCGGCGATCGGCGCCATCGGGCTCAACATGCTCACCGGCGCCACCGGCCAACTCTCCATGGGCCACGCGTTCTTCCTCGCCGTGGGCGCGTACGGCTACTGCGTCCTGGCGGGGGAGAGCAGTACCGAGAACGGGCACACGCTGACCGGACTCGGGCTGCCCACCTGGCTCGCCGCGATCCTCGCCGTGCTGCTCGCCGGAGCGGCGGGCGGGCTCTTCAGCCCCATCGCCGGCCGGCTGCGCGGCGCGTACCTCGGCATCGCGACGCTGGCGCTGATCTTCATCGGGCAGCACGTCCTGTTCAACGCGGGTTCGCTGACCGGCGGTTACAACGGCCGGGCGGTCCCGCCGCTGTCGCTGTTCGGCTTCACCTTCGACGACAGCGAACTCATCGTCGCCGCCGTGCCGTTCGGCTCCTCGGAGAAGCTCTGGTACGCGGGCCTGGCCGCACTCCTGCTGAGCGCGCTGTTCGCCCGGGGGGTGCTGCGCGGCAGGCCCGGACGGGCCATGAACGCCATCCGCGACCACCGGATCGCCGCCGGGGTGATGGGCGTGCCGGTGGCCCGCTACCGGGCCGGCGTCTTCGTCCTGTCCTCGATGTACGCGGGCCTCGCGGGCGTTCTGCTCGCCCTGGTCTTCCAGCGGACCGTGCCCGAGTACTTCGGCATGATCCTGTCCCTCGAATACCTCGCCATGATCGTCATCGGCGGGCTCGGCAGCGTCGCGGGCGCCGTGATCGGCGCCGCCTTCGTCTCGCTGCTGCCCCAGGTGTTCACGCACTACAGCGACTCCCTGCCGCTGGTCTCCGCCCCCGGTACGGGCGGTCTGGCACCCGGCGAGGCGTCCCGCTATCTGTACGGCGCCGCGGTGGTCGCGGTGGTCCTGTTCCTGCCCGGCGGCCTCGCCCGCCTCCGCCTCGCCCGTACGAAGAAGCCGAAGGCTCCGAAGAAACCGGCTGTTCCGAAGCAACCAGCGGCTCCGAAGAATCCAGGGGAGAAGTCATGAAACTGAGAGTGCTCACGGCCGTGGTCGCGACCCTCGCCGTCACCCTCGTCGGGTGCAGCGGCAAGGCGACCGACTCCAAGGCGAACGAGGAGGGCGAGGGCGGCCTCAAGACCGGCCCCGGGGTCTCCTCCTCGACGATCTCCCTCGGCGTGCTGACCGACATGACAGGCGTCTACGCCTCGCTCGGCAAGAGCGTCACCCAGGCGCAGCAGCTGTGGGTCAAGCGGACCAACGACGCGGGCGGCATCTGCGACCGGAAGATCGAACTGACGGTCCGCGACCACGGATACGACCCGCAGAAGGCGATCGCCGCGTACACCGAGCTGGAGCCGAAGGTGCTCGGCTTCGCCCAGTTCATCGGCTCGCCGTTCGTCGCCGCCGTAGAGCAGCGCGTCGACGGCCAGGACAAGGGCCTGGTGCTGCCGCAGGCCTGGTCGGCGAACCTGCTGGGCTCCCCGTACATCCGGGTCATCGGCGCCACCTACGACGTCGAGACGATCAACCTGATCGACTACCTCCTCGCCGAGAAGCGCATCGCGAAGGGCGACAGGATCGGTCACGTCTACTTCGAGGGCGACTACGGCGAGAACGCGCTCGTCGGCTCGAAGCACGCGGCGAAGGAGGCCGGGCTCACCGTCGTCGAGCAGAAGATCAAGCCGACCGACAACGACATGACGGCCCAGGTCGCCGCCCTCAAGCAGGCCGGGGTCAAGGCCGTGATCGTCAGCGCGGGTCCGCGCCAGGCGGCCTCGCTGGTCGGCGTCGCGGCGGCCACCGGCTTCGATGTCCCGGTGGTCGGCAACAACTCGGCTTTCGCGCCCCAGCTGTTGAAGACCCAGGCGGGCCCGGCCCTGCTCAAGGACTACTACGTCGCGGCCTCCACCCTGCCCATCGGAGACCCGGGCGACGGCCCGGCCAAGCTCGCCAAGGAGTACGCCGCCCAGTACCCGAAGGACGTCCTCGACAACGGCGTCGTCGCCGGTTACACGGCGGCCTCCTTGTTCGGCGAGGCCCTGTCGAAGGCGTGCGACGACAAGGACCTCACCCGCGAGGGCATCGACAAGGCGCTGCTCACGATCAAGGGGTACGGGACCGAGTTCGGGGTGACGCACGACTTCTCGGACCCGAAGGCGCCGTCCACCCGCGAGAGCGTCATCATGAAGCCCGACGCGGGCGCCTCCGGCGGTCTGAAGGTGGTCCGGCCGGCCGAGGTCGCCGCGGCGGCCGAGTCCTTCACCGTCGGTTCCTGAGCCGGGCCGGGAGGTCTGACCGGGGCAGCCCGGTCAGACCTCCGTGCCGTCCATCCCGATGTACCGGAAGCGCCCCCGCTCCACGCGGTAGATGAAGACCCCGGTCCCGGTGTACATCCCGTTGGCCGACTCGAAGGCGTAGCTCTTGGACACGCCCTTGTACGAGGTCGTCCGCAGCGCGGGCAGCAGATCCTGCCGGCTGACCGTCTCCCGGCCCAGTCCCTCGGCGCAGGCGGCGATCAGCCCGACCGCGTCGTACGCCTCCGCGGCGAACAGCGGCGGCGCGCCGCCGAAGCGCCCCCGGTAGGCGGCGGCGAACGGGTGCACCGAGGGTACGGAGGCGGGGTCCGCGGCCGTCGAGACGACCAGCCAGCCCGCCGCGGCCTCGCCCGCCTCCGCCAGGAACCGCGGGTCGTGCACGGCCTGGGTGCCGATCTTCGGGCCCAGGAACCCGGCCCGGGTCAGCGACTTCGCGAACCGTCCGGCATCCCGCCAGCCGCCCCCGTACACCACAGCCCCCGGCCGCTTCGCGGCGATCCGCTCGGCCTCGGCGTCCAGGTCGCGGGTGCCTTCCCGTACGGTCTCCGCGAACACGGTGCGGCCGTTGCCGCGCAGCCCCGTGTCCAGGAAGCGGGTGGTCTGTCGGCCGTACTCGGTGCCGTCGTCGACCAGCGCGACCTGGTCGATCTCGTACGCCCCGAGGAACTGGGCCACCGGCAGCATCTGCATGTCGTTGCGCGGCCGGGCGCACAGGAAGATCCGGTTCAGGTGCCGGATGTCGCCGTCGACCACGCTGAGCAGCGGCAGCGCCGCCTCGTCGTACGCGACCAGCGCCTCCCGGGCCGCGTCCGTGCCGGTCGCCCCGATCGCGGCCACCAGGAGCGGGTCCTCGGCGAACCGGCGCACCGCCGCCTTCGCCCGCTCCTCGTCGCCCCCGTCGTCGACCGTGGTCAGCCGCAGCGTGAACGGCGCGTTCCCCCGGGCGTTGTGCTCCGCCACCGCGAGCCGCGCCGCCCGGTCCTGCCCCTTGCCGACGGCCGCCGACGGACCGCTGAGGTCGGCCTGGAGCCCGATGTGCAGCTCCGGGCGGGCCGCCTTCCCGTCGTCCTCCTCGCCCTTCCCGCCCGGGTCCTTGCCGTCGCCGGAGAAGCCCAGCCACGCGGCGGTCCCGCCCGTCGCCGC
>MUNB01000512.1 GCA_002154345.1 Streptomyces griseus | reverse complement strand
CGCGCTCGCCGCCGGGATCGGCCTCGGCAGCGGCTTCACCCGAGGGTTCTACGTCGCTCTCGACACGATGTCGATCAACCCGGACGCCGTCGCCGGGATCGCCATCAGCGCCGCGATCGTCGTGCTCATGATCCGCCGCACCTGGCAGACGTTCGCCTGCCTCGGTGCCGCCCTGGTCCTCGTGCTCCTCGTCCAGATGCTCAGCCTCCCCGTGTTCGCCGGCCTCGTCGCCCTCCTCATCGTCTGGGGTATCGACCAGCAGGCCCGCCGCTTCCGCCAGCCCTTCGCGCTCGCCTTCCGCGCACTGTTCCTCGCCTCGGCACTCGCCCTCGGCGCACTGACCTGGACGACCGTCGTCCCCGTCCTCACCGGAGCCACCCAGTGACCCCCGCAACCGCCATCAACCTGTCGACCCTCGCGGTCATCGTCGTCCTGTTCGCCCTGCACATCCGCAGCTTCATCAAGGGCGGGAAAGACCCGAAGATCTTGATGTCGAGCATCGGCGGCATGATCTCCGGGTCATCGCTCGCGATGTGCACCGGCGGCGCCCTCGGTGCCGTCGCATCCTGGATCGCGGGCGGCACGAACGCGGTCGCGATCGTCGCCCCCTGGGCCACCGGCACCGGAGACCGCACGCTGACCTCCGGCACCCCTCAGGGCCTCTCGCTCGAAGGCGGCCTCATCGCCCTGACCGTCGGCGCGCTGTCCTGGGTCTCCATCCGCGACGCCTCGAAGAAGGAGCGCATCCGCCAGATCGGCGGCCTGATCTGCGGGGTGTGCCTCACGTACACCGGCGGTTACGGCGGCCTCGTGAACTCCACCCTGGTCCCGCTCTACAACGGCATCGGCGGCCAGGTCGTCTCGCTCGTGGAGAACTGGGTATGACGAAGACCGCACGCCTCCTCGACCGCGCCCACAACGGCCTGCACGCCGGCGTCAGCCGCCTCCACCGCGGGCACCAGGTCCTCGCGGAGGCCGTCGCCCGGTACCGGCCCCCGGTCGGCCCGAAGACCCCCCAGCCCGACAAGCCGTCGGGCCCCGGCGACAAGCCAGCCCCCGAGGCGACCGCCCCGGACGCCGACGACACCGAGGCGACCGCCCCGGACCCGAAGGTGACGAAGACCGGGAAGAAGCCGGGGAAGAAGGGCACCGCGAAGGGCAAGAAGGGCACCCCGGACGACGCCAAGAAGAAGACCAAGGGCAAGGCCAAGGGGAAGGGCGACGACGACAAGGAGGAGGAAGAGCCGCTGCGTCTCGGGCCCCGCCGGGCGGCGCGCGCCGCCGGGCAGTGGGTGGCCGACGGCGACAGCACAGGGGACACCCTGCTCCGCCTCGGCCTGCTCCTCCTCGCCTTCCTGGTCGTCGCCTACTTCGCCGCTCCGATCGTCGAGAAGCTGCCGACTCCGGTCGCTGTGCTGCTGCCCGTCGCCGTCCTCCTGTACGACCTCTCCCCCCGCCTCAGTTTGCTGTCGGGAACTGTCCTGCTGGGGTTCGTCGCCGACCCGGCATGGGCGCTCCTCGGCGCGCTCCTCCTCATCGGCGCGGCCGTCGCGCCGCTCCTCGCACCCCTCCTCGCGCTGGCCCTGACGGTGTCCGCGATCCACCCCGCGCTGATGTGGTCGGTCGCCCTCCTCTGGGGCATCGCCGCGTGGCGAGCCGGCGCCCCTGCCGAGGAGCCCGCCATCGAGGAGACCGACGACGACCAGGAGGAGGAGGCCGAGGAGCCCGCCCCGCTCCACCCGCTGCTGCTGCTCTGCGCGACCCTCACCGGCACCTCGAAAGGGGTCCACCTCAACGCCGTGGTGAAGGCCCTCCAGGAGGCCGGAGGGACCACCGTCACCAAACCCGGGCAACTGCGCGCACCGCTCCTCGCCCTGGGGGTCGTGGTGAAGGACTCCGTCCGGGCCCCCAAGATGGCCGCCCCCGGGGCCCCCGAGAGCACCGCCAGCGGGGTCTACCGAGGGGACCTGGAGCGGGTGATCGGACCCCTCTCCGACCTCTTGCCCCAGGAAGCGCCCGAATCTGTCGCGACAGCCGTAGCGAACGCCCTGACCTGCGATGTAGCGGATTCCGCTACGGCCGTAGCGGCCTCGTAGCGGCCCCTGTAGCGGACCCCTTCCGAGGGCGATTCGACGAACTGGCCCCCGCGAGGGGCCCGGACCCCGTACACGTAGAGGAGCACCACGTCTGTGACAACGATCAGGGAGAGGCCCACCCATGGCGAGGTACAGCCACCGCTGCGAGCGGTGCGACACCAGCTCGTCGCCGGCCGACTACGCCGACGCGGTCGCCGCGCAGGAGTACCACCGAGACCAGGTCCACGGCGGGCACGTACCCCGGCAGGGAGACCGGCTCGTCCTCCACCGAACCGGGTGGGCGGACGCCACCCCGGCCGAGCGGTACCTCATGATCGCCGGGGCCGTCCTGATCGTCATCGTTGTCCTCGCGCAGCTCTGACCCGCACGCAGAAGGCCCCCGCCACAAGGCGGGGGCCTTCGTCGTTCCGAGGGGATACGCTCCCCGCCCACACTGCTCGGCAGAAGGGTGACGGTATGCCAGGGACGACAGCGTTCGTGTGGGTGCTCCTCGGCGGGTGCGGGGTCGCGGTCGCCGCGATCATTGCCCATGCGAAGGTGGCAATCGCCCGGATCGAGGCGAAAGGAGCGGACCGCCTGAGGCGGAACTGACCGCTCCGGGAAGGGGTGGCCGGCGTCGCCGCTCAGGCGTCGTCGGCCGCCTTCTTGCGCTGCCGGACCCCGGGCACCTTGTACTCGCGGGCGATGGTGAGGACCGTCGGCTCCGACCACGGAACGTGTTGCGCGACGGCCGCGTGCGAGATCGGGTACTCCTCGCCATCGCGCTTCACGGTCGCGGTGCGCAGCTCCTCGGCGATGGCCTTGCGGGCCTCGTGGCGGAGGCGCTCCGCCTCGTCGACGGCGTCCTCCCACTTCTTGATCGAGGCGAGCATCTCGGGGCTCGGCTTGTAGTCGACGTACAGGTCACGGGGGCGGGGTCGGCTCATGTCGAGAGTGTTCCACAAGCCGGTTCAGGTAAACCCGGTAAGGAAGACGACTGAAGGTCAACCAACTTTCCTGAACCTCATAAGGAAACCTAGTTTCGCTTAAGTCGTTAAGGGAATGATGGGGGTGTCACCACCCACCACCCACCCAGGAAGGCCAGCACATGACCGACAGCACCAAGGGTCACGCGCCCAGGCACACCGACCACCCGGACGTCCTGCTCGCCCTGCCCGTCCTCGCCGGCCTCCGAGCCGCGCCCCTGACCGACCAGCACGACATGGGCGACCCCTCCGACACCGACCTCCCCGTGAACGGCTACGCGGTCGAACCGCGCGGCCACGGGCGGATCGCCGCCTACTGGCTGCACCGCGGCCTGGCCCGGCGACGGGACGACCACCCCGACGGGCCGCTCCTCGAAAGCGTCCACGCCCGGTTCGTCGCGGCAGGCTGGGCCGTCGAGCCCCTGCGCCCGACCTCCCTGTGCGTCTTCGCCCACCGGCCCCAGCTGACCGGCTGACCTGCGAAAACTCTTCGATCCAGGGGGGTGTGACCGGTACCCCCCGGACCCCCAAGCGTTAGACATAGTGACCAACCCAACACGCCACAGCACTCAGGAGGACACGTGACCACCCCGAAACCCCACGAGAGCGTCCAGGGGGCCGCTGGCTTCGCCCTCGGCGGCTTCCTCTCCGACGTCGACGCCCGACGCGCCGCGATCGAGGTCCGCGCCTTCGACACCTCGGAGGACGTCAACCGGGCCGCCGACCAGGGCGAACTGCCCAGCGGCAGCGTCTTCGTCGTCGACAGCGAGGGCATCGTCGGCATGGTCGTCATCATCTGCCCGGCCGCCCTCACCGAGGAGCGCGGCCCCTTCCCCCACCTCCCCGGGCCGGGCCGCGACTACATGGACGGCGACTACACGGACAGCGTGGTCGTCGCCGAGCGCGAGGCCCGCGCCCGCGGCTTCCTCCTCCGCGACGAGGACGCCCAGGACCGCATCCGGTCCATGCGCCACCTGTTCCAGGCATCCCGCGACCGCGTCATCGACACCCCCGACGCCGACGACCCGGACTGGCAGACGGCC
>MUNB01000511.1:1369-1706 GCA_002154345.1 Streptomyces griseus | reverse complement strand
TGGCCTTGCCTTTCGGCGGATTCGACTTTATCAGAAATTCTCGGGGCGAAACGAACGACCCGGAGATTCGAGAAAGGAGAATCATTTGGCCCGGCGGAGCGACAAGTCCTCCTGCACGAGCGGGGTAGATACTACGCGTTCAACTCGAACCTGTCTAGTCCGAGGCAACCGTTCGAATCTACCTCCCCACATCTGCCGTGTCAACGGTTTTTGTGGGCGAGGAGGACACTAGCAGCTCAGCAGGGGTGAAAGCACATCGGCCGTCAGGCTGCGGTGGGAAGTTCGGCGCTGCGTTCGACCGCTGTGAGGTCACCCGTGTCGCCGGCGCGTGCCGCGC
>MUNB01000511.1:0-1355 GCA_002154345.1 Streptomyces griseus | reverse complement strand
GCTGGGCCAGGGCGGTCCGTCGTGACAGGGGGCCCGGGTCGATCACGGTCCAGCCGAGGCGCAGTCCCGTGCCGGCGGCGACGAACACGGCGGTCAGTTCGAGCAGGCCGTGAGGAAGCACCAGGCCGAGGAAGACGTCGAGGCGGCCCGCGGAGGACATGAGGCCTATGCCGACACCGAGGTTGAGCATGTTGAGGAAGAGTATCCAGATCACCGGTATGCAGAGGAACGCCCCCAGGACCAGGCAGAGGGCCGCGGCCTGCGCGTTGTTCGTCCACACCTGGGCCGCGAACGACGCCGCCGGGNNGTCTCGTACTCGCCGCCCGGCCGGGTCATCGCGCGGAGGTCCTCCGGTGCGGCGATCGCGGCCTGGACCTCGGGGTGGGCTCCGATCCACCAGCCCAGCAGTGCCGCCAGCGCGGTCGAGAGCACCGCGGTGGGGACCCACCAGTGGCGCGAGCGGTAGACCGCGGCGGGGAAACCCGCGGTGAGGAACCGGGCCGCGTCCCGCCAGGACGCCTTGCGGGTGCCGGTGACCGTCGACCGGGCGCGGGCCACGAGCTGGGTGAGCCGGCCGGTGAGGAGTGGGTCGGGGCTGCTCGACTGGATCAGCGAAAGATGGGTCGCGGTGCGCTGGTAGAGGACGACGAGTTCGTCCGCTTCCGCGCCCGTGAGGCGGCGCCCCCGGCGCAGGAGGTGTTCGAGGCGGTCCCACTCCGTGCGGTGGGCGGTAACGAAGACGTCGAGGTCCATGGGCGTCTGTTGCTCCAGGCAAGGGTGCGTACGGGTCCGTACTACTGCGGCGCGCTGGCGGTCAGCTTGGCAGACTGGGCCCGGCTGGGGCAGAGAAGGTCGGCGAAGGGTGGGGACCGATGAGTGAGCTGGTGACCGGGGACGCGGTCGTTCTGGGGTTGAGGCCCGCGCGGCTGCCGAGCCGGGCGCTGGCCTCAGCGATCGATCTGGCGGTGATATTCACCGTCTTCATCCTGATATCGGTCGTGCTCGGTATCGCTTCCGCTTCCTTGGACGAAGCGGCCGTGGCAGCGATCGGGGTCGCCTCGTTCCTGCTGATCCTGATCGGTGGGCCGGTCGCGGTGGAGACGCTGAGCCATGGCCGGTCCCTGGGGAAGCTCGCCTGCGGGCTGCGGGTGGTGCGGGACGACGGTGGGCCGATCCGGTTCCGGCACGCGCTCGTACGAGGGGCCATGGGGCTCGTCGAGATTCTGATGACCTTCGGCGCCCTGGCCGCCATCGCGTCCCTGGTGTCGGCGCGGGGGCGGCGGATCGGTGATGTGTTCGCCGGGACCCTCGTGATCCGGGAGCGGGTCGCGGCCACCGGCCGGTCCGTCGCGGTG
>MUNB01000510.1 GCA_002154345.1 Streptomyces griseus | reverse complement strand
TTCCCGCCCCCAGCGCAAAGGGCCCGACCGCCCGCCGGGCCGCACGGCCCGATCTCGCTCCGCGCGGTCACTTCGCCATCGCGCGCGGGCGGCCCGGTCCCGGCCGACAATGGCCAGAGGCAGTCCTACGGGCGTCACCGGGGGCCGGCCCAGGGAGAGGAGCGCGCGGCATGAGCGCACAGCGGCTCCCGGCGGACGCGACACCGCAACGGCCCCCGCCCGCCGCCGTCCGCCTGCCCCGCCGGGCGAGGCGCGGGGCACCGCCCGCGGAGGGAGCGCGCGGGTGATCGCCGGGCAGGAGCGGGCGACGATCCTCCGCCGGTCCGTGCGGGTCGCCGGCGCGGCGAGCGCCGGCTTCTACCCGCTGCTGTACGGAGCCGGGCTCCCGGTCACCGCGCTGTACGCCCTCTTCGCACCGATCGCCCTGGGACTCCTCTCGGCCGTCCCGGGCTCCGGCCGACAGCGGGCTTCCGTGATGGTGCGGGCCCTGCCCCCGGCGCTGCTCCTGACGACCCTGGGCACCCTGCTCGCCGTCGACACCCGGGCCGCCGTCGGCGGCATGCTCCTCGTCGGGTTCCTGCTGGCGTTCGCGGCGGTGGCCGGCCCCAGGCCCGCGGGCGCCGCCCCCGGACTCCAGCTGTTCTACATCCTCGCCTGCTTTCCGCCGTACGCCCCCGACACGCTCGTGGAGCGGCTGTCGGGGCTCACGGCAGGGGTGGTGCTCCTCGCCGCTTTCGAAGTCCTGCTGCCCGATCCGGCCGGTCCCTCCTACCGGGAACGGCTGGCCGACGCCCTCGACGAGGCGGCGCGCGGGGCCGCTCCCGGCGGCGTACCACCAGCACGGCTGCGCGCCGCCGGAGCGAAGCTGCGCCTGGCGGACGTACCACCGGCGGAACGCCCGGCGGGGGCCGGCCGGACGGACCGCGCGTTCGAACAGGCCGGCCGCTCCGCACGCAGACTCCTCGACCAGCTGGCCACCCTCGCCGGATCCACGCCCGTACCCGCGCCCGCCGATCCCGAGTCCGCCGCACTCCTGGACCGGGTCGCGGAGCTGTGCACCGCCTGCGCCCGGGTTCTGCGCACCGGCAGCCGCCCGCCGCCCGCCGGTGCGCTGGAGGAGGCGATGCGGGGATTCCAGGCGGACCGGGTGCGCCTGGCCACCGGACCGCCCGGTGAGCGACCGCCCGTCGAGGTGCTGCGACGGCAGTCCCGGGTGCTGGCGCTCGCCGAATCGGCGCGGATGGTGGAGATCACCGTCGACATCGGCACGCACGGAGGGCCCACAGAGCCGGCCGCCCCGCGCGAACTGTTCTGGTACGCCGAACTGTCCACGCCGAGGCTGTGGGCCCGGCGCGTCCTCGGCAATGTGACGTTCCGGTCGGTGCTGTTCCAGAACGCCGTACGGACCGCGCTCGGACTCGCCGCGGCCCGCGCGGTGGCCGGCTCCCTCGACCTGACCCACGGGTTCTGGGTGCTCCTCGCCGTCCTGACCCTCGGACGTACCACCGCCGGCGCGACCTGGCAGGCGGTCCGCCGGGCGGTGGCGGGCAACGCGGCGGGCGCGCTGGTGGCCGGGGCGCTCGTGATCGGACTCGGCCGGGGCACACCGACGTGTACGCCGCCCTGCTCGCCCCCGTCATGCTGGTCGCCTTCGCCCTGGGGCCGCTGCTGGGCCTCGCGTACGCGCAGGCGCTGTTCACGCTCGTCGTCGCCACCGCGTTCGCCCAGATCGCCCCGGTCACCCTGCGGCTGCCGGAGGCGCGGATGATCGACGTCGTCACCGGCAGCGTGATCGGTCTGCTGTGCGGGCTGCTGGCCTGGCCCGCCGGGGCGCGAAGAGAGGTCCGCCTGGCCATGGCCGGGCTGCTCAGAACGTGCGCCCCGCTGGTGCCGGCGACCGCTCAGGCACTGCTCGCGCCGTCGGGCGGCTCGCGGGCCGCGCCGGCGATCCTGCCGGGCGTCCACCGGCTGCGCCTCGCCGAGGCGGCCTACGCCCAGTACCGCGCGGAGACCCCGGCCGCGGGCGCGACCGACCGCGCCGACTGGCACGCCCTGCTCATCGCCGCCAACCACATGCTGCTCGGCGCGCAGTGGCTGCCGCGCTTCGGTCTCCGCCCGGAGTCCGGCGCGAGTGACGCTTCCGCCGTCCGGGCCCGGAGAACCGCGTCGGGCCTGGCGGCGGAGGCCGACCGGATCGCCGCACACGCCCACCGCGCGGCCATCGACGAGCTCGCGGCCTCCGGCACGGCGGACGTCCTGCACGGACGGGGCAACCGCGACCCGCTGGACGCCGACGCGCTGAAGCACGTGTGGACCGGCACGGTCGGCGCGCTCGTCGGCTGGTGGATCTCCCACCCCGAGCAGTCCGCGACGGAGATGGCCGCGCGCTGCGCCCGGCTCCTGGCCGCGATCCGCACCCCGTCCTGACTCCTCCCGGCTGCCCTCGCCCGCCCGCCGGTGACGGACGCTACGTCGGAACCGGTGCGTCCGCGGGCAGATCCCCGGCCTCGGCCTCCGGCTCCCGCGGCTCCTCCGAGAGCTGCTCGCGGAGATAGTTCCAGGCCACCCCGAGCAGCGCGGCCAGCGGGACGGCGAGGAGGCTTCCCACCACACCGGCCAGGCTGCCGCCCAGCGTCACCGCGAGCAGGATCGTCGCCGCGTGCAGACCCAGCCCACGGCTCTGGATCATGGGCTGGAACACATTGCCCTCCAACTGCTGGACCACGATGATGATCCCGAGCACGATCAGGGCGTCCATCGGCCCGTTCGAGACCAGCGCGATGACCACCGCCACGAATCCGGCGAACAGCGCCCCCACGATCGGCACGAACGCGGAGACGAAGGTCAGCACCGCCAGCGGCAGAACGAGCGGCACGTCCAGGATCCACAGACCGAGCCCGATGAAGACCGCGTCCAGCAGGCCGACGAACGCCTGGGACCGTACGAACGCGCCCAGGGTGTCCCAACTGCGGGAGGCCACCTCGGGGATGTCGGTGGCGAGCCTGCCGGGAAGCTGACGCGTCAGCCACGGCAGGAACCGCGTGCCGTCCTTGAGGAAGAAGAACATCAGGAAGACCGCCAGTACCGCCGTGACGAGCCCGTTGACCACGGTGCTCACCCCGGTGACGGCGGTGGTGACCACACTGCCGACACTGTCCTGGAGCTTGGAGGTCGCGGTGTCGAGGGCGCCGGTGATCTGGTCGTCGCCGATGTTCAACGGCGGTCCGGCCGCCCACTCGCGGAGCTTCTCGATGCCGTCGACCACCCGGCCGGCCAGCTCTCCGGACTGGTCAGCCACCGGCACCGCGATCAGCGCCACGATGCCCGCCCCCACCAGCAGGGAGAACACCGTCACTGCCGACGCGGCGAGCGCGGGCCGCCAGCCGTGCCCGCGCAGGAAGCGGGCGAGCGGCCAGGTCAGGGTGGTGAGGAACAGAGCGACTATCAGCGGCCAGAGGACCGACCACATCCGGCCCAGCACCCACAGCGCGACCGCCGCCGCCACCAGGACCAACAACAACTCTGCGGAGACCCGTGCCGAGGTGCGGAGAGCAGCCGCGGTCTTGGTCGAACTCAAGGGCGAAGACATGGCGTCACCCTATGGGTTCGCCCACCGTGCTCCGGCCACCCCCACTGCCCGCGACCTCCGTCATCGCAACGCCGGGGGCAGCTCCTCCCGGTGGACGACGCCCAGACGCTGCGTGGCACGGGTGAGCGCCACATACAGATCGCTCGTGCCGAACCGGGCCGGTTCCACGACCAGCACATGGTCGAACTCCAGCCCCTTGGCCTGGCGCGGATCCAGCAGCACCACCGGATGTGTGAGGTCGGGAGCCTCACCCGCCACGACACCGTCCAGCGGTGCGGCGATCTCCTCGTGCAGCGCACGCGGCGCGATCACCGCCAGGCGTCCCTCCCGGGGCGTCAGTTCCACGACGGCCTCGGCCACCGCGCCCGCCAGATCCTCCCCGGCCGCCCGCTTCCACGGCTTCTCGCCGGTCGAGCGCACCGAGACGGGGGCGGTGAACGACGGGTCCTTCTCCCGCAGGACCCCGGCGGCCAGCTCCATGATCTCCGCGGGCGTACGGTAGTTGACCTCCAGCGTGACGTGTTCGAAGCGGTCACCGACGTACGGCCGCAGAATCTCCTCCCAGGACCCGACGCCCGCCTCCTCGGAGGTCTGGGCCGGATCACCGACCAGGGTCAGCGAGCGGGTCGGCGCCCGGCGCATCAGCAGCCGCCACGCCATCGGCGAGAGCTCCTGCGCCTCGTCGACGATGATGTGCCCGAACGCCCACGTACGGTCGGCGGCGGCCCGCTCGGCGGCGGTGCGGTGGTCGGCCTCCTCGTGGCGCTCCGCCATCCGCTCGGCGTCGATGATGTCGTGGGCGGCGAGGACCTCGGACTCCTCGTCCTCGAACTCGTAACTCTCCGAACCGCGCGACAGCTCCAGCACGCCCTGCGCGTAGCCGACCCGCTCCTGACGGGCCGCCTCGGCCGCCGCCCGCTCCGCGCTGTCGTCGACGCCGAGCAGCTCGGCGGCCTCGTCGAGCAGAGGTACGTCGGCGGGCGTCCACGCCCCGGCGCCGGCCGGGCGGCGGATCGCGTCGGCGTCCTCCTCCGGTACGTACACGGGGTCGGCCAGATAGTCGGCGAGGAAGCCCTCGGGGGTCAGCGGCGGCCACAGCTCGTCGACGGCCGCGTGCACCTCCTTGCTCAGCGCGACGTCCCGGCCGAGCAGCGCCACGTCGTCGGGGCCGAGGAAGTTGGGCCCGCCGTAGGGGTCCGCGCCGATGCGCTCGACGAGCTGCGCGGTGAGCGCGTCGATGACCCGGAAGACGAAGTGGGGCCGGGCGAGATTGTGCGGCAGGCGGGTGTCCCGGGCCGCCTGCCGGGCCTCGTAGGCGATCTCCCAGTCCAGGATCAGGTCTCCGCCGTCCTCGTGCGGGATCACCATCGCGGCCCCGGGCTCCGGCAGCCGCTGCCGGTCGCGTACGGCCAGGGCGAGGGCCTCCGCCATCGGCCCGCCGCCCTTGACGGTGGCGGCGCGCGGGGTGTCCGCACCGGTGGCGCGCACCCCCGGGAACAGCTCGGCCTGCGTCGCGAGCAGCACCCCGGTCTCGCCGAGCGCGGGCAGCACCTCCGCGATGTAGCGCAGGAACGCCGGGTTGGGACCCACGATGAGCACGGCCCGCTTGGCGAGCAGTTCGCGGTGCTCGTACAGCAGGAAGGCGGCCCGGTGCAGCGCGACGGCGGTCTTTCCGGTGCCGGGGCCGCCCTCGACGACGAGGACACCGCGGTGCGGGGCCCGGATGATGCCGTCCTGCTCGGCCTGGATGGTCCGCACGATGTCGCCCATGCGCCCGGTGCGCGCGGAGTTGAGCGCCGCGAGCAGCACGGCGTCACCGTTCGGATCCTCGAATCCGGTGCGGTCCCGGTCCCCGAGATCCAGGATCTCGTCATGGAGCTCGGTGACCGTGCGGCCCTCGGTGGTGATGTGCCGACGCCGGCGCAGCCCCATCGGCGTGTGCCCCGTGGCGAGATAGAAGGGGCGTGCCACCGGCGCACGCCAGTCGATCAGAACAGGAGTGCGCTCGGTGTCGTCCTCACGGATCCCGATCCGGCCGATGTGATGCGCGAGCCCGTCGGAGCGGTCGATGCGACCGAAGCACAGGGATCCGTCGACCGCGTCGAGCGCGGCGAGCAGCCCCGAGCGCTCCGCCACCAGGATGTCGCGCTCCAGTCGCGCCTGCTGACCCGTGCCGACCGGCGTCAGCGCGCGCTCGACACCGTCGGCCGCCACACCGCGCAGGGCGTCGACCCGCGCATGGAGCCGATCGATGAATTCCTGCTCTTCCCGCAATTCGTCGCTTTCCCGGTTTGACAAAACGGCTCCCCGCCAGATATATTCGTATCCATAAGGCCCCCAAGAGGGGCCTTTCTGCGTGAGCGCAGAAGAATTCAATATACGCGCGATAATCCCCGGACCGCAATGACGGTCCGGGGATTCTCCGTACCCGGCGATCCACCCGTCCGACGCCCACCGCGGCACCGGCCGAGAGGCTGACCTCGCCCGTCTCCGGTAGCGTGGAGCCCGCGACGCGCCGAGCGCGGTCGCCCCTCCGGCGGTGGCCGTTCCCGTCGTATCTCCCGTGCGCGCCCCAGCAGACCGGAGAGAGCCATGAGCGTTTCGAAGCCGCGGTCGACATCGACCGGCCCATCGAGGAGGTCTTCGCCTACCTCGCGGACGGCGAACACGACCCCGAGTTCAGCCCACGGGTGCAGCGCATCGAGAAATCACCGAACGGCCCGACCCGCGTCGGCACCGTTTTCCACAGCACGGTCAAGGACGCGGGGATGACGTCCCGGCGCGACTTCGAGATCAGCGAACTGGTCGCCCCGACCCGGATTCGCTGGCACGAGCAGTCGAAGAACCTCATCACCGCGGCGGAGGGCGGTTACGACCTCGAACGTACGCCGGACGGCGGGACGCACGTAAGGCTCTTCAACGTCCTGGAGGGGCACGGAGTCGGCAAGCTGCTGGTCGGCTTCGCGGGAAGCGCGGCGCGCAAGGACGCGCCGGCGTTCGGGCAGCGCATCAAGGAAGCCGTCGAAGCGCCCTGAGCGAGGTCAGTCCGGCAGAGGGACGCGGATCACCGGGGCGAAGGGGCGCTTGTTGAAGCCGCTGCGCACATTGCGGCAGCTCGGCGCCTCGCACATGAAGAACTCCTCGACGCTCCGACGGCCCGTGCGGCCCCTGAGCCAGGTCTTCTCGCCGGTGGTGAGAGGGCGGTGCTTCTCATCGGAATCACACGTGTAGCAGTACAGGGTGCGAGCCGGCACGGAGCCTCCTGAAGCGGGCGAACAGGCAGAAGGCGAAGCATATGAGGGCGCGTCGGGCGGGGACAGTGTCCGGCACGCCCGATTTCGTCGGTGTCGGTGTCGGTGTCGGCGCAGGGGTCGGGGCTAGGCCTCGGCCGGGTTCAGCCAGGTGCTGATCCTGCCCAGCGCGCCGGTCCCGTAGTCGGAGGTGACATCGGCGGCGAGGTCGGCGACGGTGACCGAGCGGAGGGCTTCCCGCCAGGCGGCCTCGGCCCGGCCCATGGCGCGGTTGATGGCGCAGGGTGCGGTGCAGGCCTCCGGGGGAGTGGCCATCGGTCCGCGCTGCCGAATCTCGGTGCAGACGAACGCGGGCCCCGGGCCGTCGACCGCCTCGACGACGTCGAGCACCGTGATGAGCGCGGGTGACCGGGTGAGGACGTAGCCGCCCGCCTTGCCCTGGACCGACTGGACGAGTCCGGCCCGTGACAGGGCCTGCAACTGCTTGGCGAGATAGCTGGGCGAGACGTCGTGCAGCTCCGCCAGCCGCGCGGCCGGCGCGGGCTCCTCCGTCGCGGTCAGCACGACGCAGCAGTGCAGTGCCCACTCGACGCCACCAGACATTTTCACTTCTTCACTCTAATCCACGTCCCCCAGATACCCGGATGCTCAGTGTCCGAGTATGATTCCGGATAAGAAATGTCCGTGTTCGGTGACGGGTGGTGCGATGCCCCGGCGGCCGGACGGGACGCGTGATCGAGGAAGGGCAGGGCCATGCACATTGCCGTCATCGGCGGAACCGGACTGATCGGATCCCGGGTGGTGCGGGATCTCGACGCGGCCGGTCACCGCGCAGTGCCCCACTCCCAGTCCACCAGGGTGGACGTGATCACCGGCGAAGGCCTGGACGCCGCCCTCGCCGGTGCGGACGTGGTCGTCAACCTCACCAACTCACCGACGTTCGACGACGCTTCGCCGGCGTTCTTCCGGACCTCGATGGACAACCTCGCCGCCGCCGCCCGGAAGGCGGACGTCGGGCACTTCGTCGTCCTGTCGATCGTCGGGGTCGATCAGGTGCCCGAACTGGACTACTACCGGGCCAAGACACTCCAGGAGGACATGCTCAAGGCCGGCGGTGTGCCCTACTCCATCGTTCGCGCCACGCAGTTCATGGAGTTCATCGACGCCGTCCTCTCCTGGACCGCCGACGACGACACCGTCCGCCTCCCGCGCACCCGGCTCCAGCCGGTCGCCGCCGAGGACGTCGCCGCCACCGTCGCCGAGGTCGCGGCCGGCACACCGCTCCGGGGCACCGTCGACCTCGCCGGACCCGACGCCTACCCGCTGGACGAACTGGGCCTCATCACGCTCCGCGCGAAGGGCGACAGCCGCTCGGTGACCACCGACGACACCGCCGGGATGTTCGCCGCGGTCAGCGGCGACGTCCTCACGCCGAAGGGCGGTGCCCGTATCGCCCCCACCCGCTACGCCGACTGGTTGGCACGGCACGCCTGACCCGCCCCGGGACGGCGGCCCTCCGGGCGTGGGGAGCCGCCGAGAACGGGCACCGCGGCGGCTCCCCCTCACGATGCGTCCGGGGAGCCGCCGCGGTCCTGGCCGCCCGTGGTGTCAGCCGGTCAAGGTGAACGCCTGCGCGGCGGAGCCGGAACAGGGCTGCTGCGACAGCCTGGCCCCATCGGCCGTCGAGGAGTTGTCGACGGCCAGGCACTTGCCGCTGTGGCGGGCGACGAAGCGGTACCGACCGCTGCCGCTCAGGGCCTCCGGCCGCCACTGCTGGTTCACGCCGCCCTCGTACGACCACAGATGCACCTTGGTGCCGTCCGCGGTCGCCCCGGAACCACCGTCGACGTCCCAGGCCTTCGCGTTGTGCCGGTTCACCACCTGGTAGTGGCCGCCGTCGGTCGGCCGGAACTGCCAGCCCTGGTTGGCCCCGGTCCCGCAGGCCCACTGCTGGAGCGCGGTGCCGTTCGACGTGCCCCAGTCGGCGGCGTCGAGGCAGGCACCGCTGTTGACGTTCCGCACCTGGTACCAGGCGGCGGGATCGATGGAGCCCGCGGGCGGGTCGGTCGTGCCGCCGCTCCCGTCCCAGGTGAAGGTGGCGACGGCGCCGGCGGGCAGCGTGTACGCCAGCGACCTGCCGTTGTCCGTCAGCGAGAACCGCTGCGACCCGGAGGAGGTGTTGACGACGACGGCCGCGCGGCTGCCGTCGCCGTTCTGGAAGGCGACGTTCTGCACCCCTCCCGCGCCCTGGCTGGTGGAGCCGATCCGGACCGCGCCGGCCCGGACGAACTTGGCGACATGACCGAGGACGTAGAACTCGGCGTTGCGGGTCACCTGGCCGCCGTCGATCTCGACGATGCCGTTGCAGCGGTTGGTGCAGTGCCCCTGATGGGGGCCGCCGTTCCGGTCGAGGGCGAGGTTCCAGTTGATGACCGTCTCACCGCCGTTGCGCATGTTCTGCACGACGAGGTTCTCGGCGTGCCACGTGAGCGTGTCTCCGAACGTGGTCGCCGGGTTCTCGCTGTCGGTGCCCGAGCACTCCGTGAAGAACACCCGCTTTCCGGCGTCGGCGATCTGCTTCTGCGCGGCCGGGGCTCCGCCGTAGCAGTGGAAGGCCGCGCCGATGATGCGCTGGATGCCGCCCGTCCGCGCGAAGACGTCCAGCGGATAGTTCGGATGGTCCCAGTTGTGGTCGTAGGCCAGGATGTTGGTCGGCAGGTTCGCCGCGGTGAGCGCCTGGTCCAGCACCCGGAGGAAGTCCGCCTGCTGGGCCGAGGTCATGCTCATGGACGGGTAACTGGTCGCGAACTCCGGCTCGTTCTGCGCCGTGAGATCGGTGAGGGTGATGCCCTCCTGCCCGTACGCCCTGATCGCCTTGACGAGGTAGTCGGCGTAGGCCTGGTAGTGCTCGGTGCGGAGACTGCCGCCGTTGAGGGAGTTGTTGGTCTTCATCCAGGCAGGGGGCGACCAGGGCGAGCCCATGAAGCGGATGGCCGGATTGACGGCGGTGGCCTGCTTCAGCACCGGGAGGATCTGGCTCCGGTCCCGGTCGATGGAGAAGGCGCCCCGGGTGTCCTCGTACGTGTACGGGTCGGAGTTCGCGTCGAAGTCGGTGCTTCCCAGGGGCTGACGCAGGTAGTTGAGCCCGATGCCGTCGCCCTCCGTGGAGAACAGCGACCTCAGCACCGAGGTGCGCTGCGCCTGGGGGAGGGACTGGAGGAGGTGGGCGGAGGCGCCCGTCACCGAAGCCCCCGCACCGGTGAACTTCTGGCCCTTGTCGGCGGCGTCGACGCGGATGTCGACCGACTGCGGTGTTCCGTCGAAGGGGACGTTCCCCTCCGGGGTGAGCTTCTTGGCGCCGTCCGGGGTGGTGACCCAGACCTGTGCGGCCGGGTCGGCCGCCCGGGCGGTGGTGATGGCGCCGTTGACGCCGAGCGCGGCGACTGCCACCACGAACGCGGCGCCTGCCGCGCGCGCTCTCGAACGCAGGGGGGTGGGGCTTGGCATGGTTGCGGCTCTCCTCGGGTTCGTACCTGCTGACAGGTGGCACCCCGGCCGCCGGAGGGCGCGGCGGACGCCTCGCTCCGGGCGTGCCGGTCACAAGAGGGCGGGACAACGGCATGAAAGCACACCCACTAAGTGGTTAGTAAGTAGTCGGCCCCGGTGTTCTCCGGCGCTGTCCGGAAGATCTTCACCGGCGCTCCGGCAGGCTTAAGCTGACCCGGTGAGCAACCAGTCAGTGGGCAGACCGGCACACAGCCGGGCCAGACCCCGCACGCCGCGCAGTCCGGAAGCCCGGCAGCGACAGCAGGACATCCTGGCCATCGCCATGGACGCCTTCGCCGCCCGTGGCTACAACAACGCCTCGCTCGCCGAGATCGCGGACCGGGTCGGCCTCACCCAGGCGGGGGTGCTGCACTACTTCCGCTCGAAGGCCCTGCTCCTCACCAGCGTGCTCGAACTGCGCGACCAGAGGGACATCGAGCACCTGGGACCCGACCGCCCCCAGGGGCTGGAATTCCTGCGCCACCTGGTCAGCACCGCGCTGCTCAACGCGGAACGGGAGGGCATCGTCCGGCTGTACGCGGTGCTCTCGGCGGAGTCCGTCACCGACGACCACCCCGCCCAGGACTATTTCCGCGACCGCTACCACGGGCTGCGGGCCTTCGTCTCCGACGCCCTGCGCGAGGCCTGCGAACTGCCCGCCGACCGGGCGGAGCTGACCGACAACGCGGCCAACGCCATCATCGCGGTCATGGACGGGCTACAGGTCCAGTGGCTGCTGTCGCCGGAATCCGTGGACATGGCGGCCTCGACCGATCTCGTGGTCACCTCGCTGCTGGCGAAGCTCGCCCCCGAACGTTTCGGCCCGCACGCCGCCGGCTGACCCCGGCAGTTCCGGAGGGGCGCGGGTGTTCCGGAGAGGGCAGGGGGAGCGGTTTTCGGGCAGGCCGACCGGGCAGCTCAGCGAGCGCCGGCCGGGGCGGAACGGAGCTGCTCGATCCCGGTGTCCAGGGCGGCCTTGAGATGGGCCGAGCTGCCGGTGGACATCATGATCGACACTCCGCCCTGGATCCCGGCCAGCAGTGCGGCGGCGTTCCGGTCGACGTCCACGGACGCCGGTACCAGCTCGCGGGCGCGCAGGATGCGGATACCGTCCGCGATGCGCTCCTGCCACTGGCGCATCAGCTCGGCGACGATGGCCCGCGCGCCCGGCTCCGTACGGCCCACCTGCAGGAACAGTGACCCCAGAGGGCACTGGTCGTTCTGCAGCTCGTACCGCTCCACCACCGCGTCCCGCCAGCGGTACCAGGACTCCCAGGAGTCCAGGCAGTCCAGATGCGGCTGCTGGTCCGCCAGTACGAGGCTCGCCTCGAACTCCGCTACGGCCAGCAGCAGTTCGTCCTTGCCGCCGGGGAAGTAGTGGAAGAGCTGGCTCTTGCTCGTACCGGTGCGGTCCCGGATGTTGTCCAGCGTGGTGAAGGCGACGCCCTGCTCGCGCAGCACTTCCGCGGCGCCCTCGACGATACGGGCCTGGGTGGCGCGCCCCTTCGCGGTCGAAGCCTGTGACATCGACATCCTCCTCGACTGGACCGACGGGTCCATCCTAGGCGGGCCGCCGAGACGGTGAGCCGCCTGCGAGGGAGCCTCCGGACTGGACTTGCCGGTCCATTTTCATCGGAGCACAGTCGGCGCCGTGGACCGGAGTACCGGACCGTCCCGCGGAGCCGGTCGGGCGAGGCCCTCGGACGCGGGAGCGTGCACACGATCATGAGAAGAGGAGACGCGCCATGGGTGGACGACTTGAGGGAAAGACGGCGCTCGTCACGGGCTCGACCAGCAACATCGGGCAGGCCATCGCCGAGGCGTTCGCCGCCGAAGGGGCCCATGTGGTCGTCTCCGGCCGCCACCGGGAACGAGGGCTCGCGGTCGTCGGATCGATCCGCGCGGCCGGCGGACGCGCGGACTTCGTGGCAGCCGACCTCGACGGCACCGCCGCGGTCTCCGGCCGGCTCGCCGATGAGGCCACCCGGGTACTGGGCGGCCGCATCGACATCCTGGTCAACAACGCCGGGATCTTCCCGGGCTCCACGACCGCCGACACGGACGAGGACACCTTCGACCGCGTCTACGCGGTGAACGTCAAGGCGCCCTTCTTCCTGACCGCCGCCGTCGCCCCGGCCATGGCCCGGGCGGGCGGCGGAGCCGTCATCAACCTCGGCTCCTGGGTCGCCCGCCTCGGCATCCCGGTCGGCACCCTCTACAGCTCCACCAAGGGCGCGATGGAGACCCTCACCCGAGGCTGGGCCGCCGAGTTCGGCCCGCAGGGCGTACGGGTCAACGCCGTCTCCCCGGGCGTGATCGCCGCACCCGCCGTCAGGGACAGCGGGACGCACCCCGCCCAGGTCATGATGAAGGGCACCCCGGCCGGCGGCATCGGAGCCCCCGAGGCCATCGCCCACGCCGCCGTCTGGCTGGCGAGCGACGAGGCGGCCTTCGTGCACGGCACGGTGGTGGACGTCGACGGCGGACGGGTCGGCGCCGCGGTCATCGCCGCCTGAGCCCGTCGGAAGGGCCGGGTCCGAAAAGCGATGGGCTTGCCCGTGCCGATGTGGAACGGTCGCGTCATGAGTTCTGTACGACATGACGTGCTCCGCCGACAGTTCGACCTGACCTGGGCTCTTTTCGGGTACCACCTCGAGCGTCTGCGGCCGGAGGACATTCTGTGGGAGCCGCCGGCCACGCACTGTTGGACCGTGCGTCGAGCACCTGATGGAAGCTGGGTGCCGGACTGGGCGGATACGGAGCCCGATCCGGTGCCCGTTCCGACCATCGGATGGCTCGGCTGGCACATCGGCTGGTGGTGGGACGCCGCGGTCGAGCACGCCAACGGACGCGATCCGCGCCCTCGTACCGAAGTGACGTGGAGCGGTGACCCTTACCGCGTGATCGAGTGGCTGCGGGAGCTCCGGTCGGCGTGGCTGGTCGTGCTGGAAGGCTTCACCGATGCTGATCTCGACGCCCCGGCCCGTTTCCCGTGGCAGGACGATCCGGGACGCACCGTGGCCGACACGGTGGCCTGGGTGAACGCCGAGCTGATGAAGAACGTGGCCGAGATCGGCCAGCTGCGGCTCCTGCGCGCCGCTCGGTCCGGGAAGTAGTTCCCGGCTTGCCTCCCGGACGCCCCGCCGGGACGAACCTCCCGGACGAACCGCTCGGATGAAGCGATCGGACGAACCGCTCGGACGAACGTCAGCAGTCACGAGGCCGGGCGCCGGTGAGGCCGTCAGGGCTTCTTCAGGCGGTCGCTTCCTCCAGCGCCGCAAGGAGCCAGTCGTGCGCGGAACCCGGGGTCGGCTCGGGACGGCCGCCGGGAGCGCTGATCACCTCGGCCGTCAGGTCCCAGTACCGGTCGATGCGCGGATCGGTCGCCAGCCGGCCGGCCAGCACCCGGCGGAAGGCCGGCGTGTCGTGGGCGCCGTACGTGCGGGCGTACGCGTCCACGAATCCGTCCAGCGCCTCACCGGGAGCGGGCTCCGCCCCACGGCGCAGCTCACCGCCCGCCAGGTCGTACGCCTCGGCGAGCCCCGCGTAGAGCACGGCCGGCGCACGGGCCCCCGCGACGCCGTGGGCCCGGGGCTGGGAGGATCCGCCCCTGCCGTCACAGGGGCCGGTCACAAAGGCGTGCAGCCGGGCGAAGGCCAGGACCTGGGCCGGCCGGGGATCGTCGGGAGGATGCGGCACCGCCGCCTCCAGGAACGCGGTGACGGAGCGGGCGGGCATACGGGCCGGCAGCCATGAACGCCAGAAACGGGCCAGCGAGGCGGTGCTGGGAGGGGAGGCGACCGCACCGACCAGCCTCAGCCGGGCGGGCCGTTCGGCCGCCGGGCACTCCTGGACCAGCCGGAGCGCCGCCTCTCGCCAGCGCAGCGCCGCGAGCTCGGAGCCCAGGAGACGCAGCCGCCCGGCCACCGCGTCCTCCAACGCGCCACCCGTACCGTCCGCGCCTCCCGCTCCGGCCCCGTCCCGTTCGTCCTGCTCGTCGAGGATGCGGCGCACTTCGGGCACCGGCAGGTCGAGGCCGCGCAGCGAGCGGATCATGGCCAGCCGCTCCACGGCCTCCGGGGCGTACCTGCGGTGACCGCCGGCGCTGCGGGACGCCTCCGGCAGCAGCCCGCGGTCCGAGTAGAAGCGGACGGTCTTGACGCTGACGCCCGCGTGCTCGGCCAGCTCGCCGATGGTGCACAAGCCGTCGTACGACGAGAACACTTGAACCTCCACCAGGGGGAGTTCCTACGGTACCGGCGAGCGCTGCCGGGGTTCGGGCCGGTGCGCGGAAGACATCGTGACGAGGAGGGGCCATGACCGTATTCATCCTGGTGGCCGGGGCGTTCACCGGGCCGCACGTGTGGGAGGACACCGCCGCGCGGCTGACCGCGGACGGCGCCGCGGTGCGCATCGCCGCGCTCACCGGACTCGGCGGACGCACCGGCGGCTCCGGCCGGCCCGTCGACCTGGAGACGCATATCGACGACGTGCTCGCGGTGATCGACGCGGTGGTGGCGGAGGCGGAGCCGGGCGGGGAGATCGTGCTCGTCGGCCACGACTACGGCATCCACCCGGTGCTCGGCGCGGCGGACCGGCGGGCCGGGGCGATCGCCCGGATCGTCCACCTCGACTCCGGGATGCCGCAGGACGGTGTTCCCGCCCTGGCCGCGGTGCCCGATCAGCGCCTGCGCGAGGAGGTGGCGGAGCGGGCCGCCGGAAGCGGGGAGGGGGCGGGCGGCGGTGAGCTGCCACCCCCGGACCGGGACGCGTGGTCCCGCTGGGGGAGCACCGCGGGCCTCTCCGACGCGGCGCTCGACGGGCTCACCGCCCTCGCGGCGCCGCAGCCCCTGGGCACGCTGCTCCAGCCGCTGCGACTCACCGGCGCCGTGGCCGGGGTGCCCGTGACCGGGGTGCTGTGCACCGGCAACGGGCCGGGCATCGGGATGCTCCAGATCATGGTGGACGTGGGCGATCGGGCCCTCCGCGCACTGGCCGACGCCCGGGTGGCCTTCTTCGAACTGCCCACGGGGCACTGGCCGATGCTGTCCTGCCCCGCCGAGCTGGCCGCGACCCTGGTCGAGGCCGCCGCCGGCGCGGGCCACCGACTGACCTCAGCCACCGATGGAGCCGAGCCGCCCGCCCATCTGCGGCCGTTCCTCCTCGACGTACCGGAGCGGCCCCGCGAGCGGACCGGAAACACCGACCTGTATCCGCCGGACGGTCCGGGGCCGCACCCGGCGGTGGTGTTCGTGCACGGCGGCCCGGTACCTGCCGAGGCGCGGCCGACGCCCCGGGACTGGCCGACCTTGACGGGATACGCGCGGTACGTCGCCGGGCGGGGAGCCGTGGGTGTGACGCTCGACCACCGCCTGCGCTCCGTGGCCGACTACGGGACGGCCGCCGGGGACGTGGCCGACGCGGTGGAGCGGGTGCGCGCCGATCCGCGCGTGGACGCGGACCGGGTCGCGCTGTGGTTCTTCTCGGGCGGGGGCCCGCTCGCGGCGGACTGGCTGGCGAAGCCCCCGGCGTGGCTGCGCTGCGTGGCGGCGAACTACCCGATCCTCGCGCCGCTGCCGAGCTGGGGACTGACCGACACCCGCTTCAACCCGGTCCGGGCGGTTTCCGGCGCCGGTCACCTGCCCTTCGTGCTGGTCCGGGCGGGACGCGAGATGGCCGAGATCGCCGCGACGGTCGAGGAGTTCCTGACCGAGGCCGCCCGCTGCGAGGCGAACGTCGAGATCATCGACGTACCGGAAGGACGCCACGGCTTCGAGACGCTCGACCCGACCGACGAGGCGCGCGAGGCAATCCACCGCGCGGTGGACACGGTGCTGGCCCGCCTGAAGGGCTGACGGCCGCGACGACGTCGCACCGCGACGAGCGGGGGCCGGCCGATGGCGTTCTCGGCCGGCCCCCGCCGCGGCGACGGTGGGATGCGGGTGGGTGCGGGACGGGAAGGGGCG
>MUNB01000051.1 GCA_002154345.1 Streptomyces griseus | reverse complement strand
ACCGGATCACCGCGCCGGCGGTCCGGGCCGCCGGGCTCCCCAGTACGGTCCGCATGCCGGTGATCCCTGGCAGCCGAGCGCCCTCTACCTCGCCACGCACCCCCGCTCGGCGGCCGTTCCGGTGGGCGGACGGCTGGCCCGGGCGGGCACCCCGGCCGGCGCGCTGTACTGCTCGGAGGACGCGTGGATCACCACGACGGTCGACGTCGGCCCCTGGCTCCCGCAGAAGCTCGCCGCGATCCTCGCCCACCGCAGCGAGGTGGAACGAGGGGCGGCACCGGGCCGAATCGCCGCTCTGCCTCCGGCGGTTCGGCGGGAGGTGCTGGGCACCGAGTGGTACATCCGCCAGGACCTCACGCCCCGGAGCGGGTCCGCCACGGAGCTGAGCGCCTGACGGGCGCGTGCGATGCGGACGGAGGGCTCAGAACAGCTCAGGATGGCGCCTGAGCTGCCGCTCCGCCTCCCGCACCAGCTCGCCCGGCGCCGCGGGCGCCTCGTCGGGGTGGCGCTGCGCCCACTTCGCCGCGTACGGGCACAGCGGCACGACGGGCACGCCCTCGCGGGCGGCCATGGCGTAGAACTCCCTCACGAGCGCACCCGCGATGCCCTTGCCCTCGTGCTCGGGCCGGACCACGGTGTGCACGGCCACGAGCGCGCCGGGAGCCGGATCCATGACGAAGTACGCGATGGTCCCGGCCGACGTGCCGTCCTCGTACGCCACGAGGTTGCCGTGCTCCCGGTCGTCCCTGATCTCCACTGCCGCGTTCTCCGCCATGGACCCTGCCCTCTCGTTCGTGGACCGCGCACCACCGTGCTCGTCACGGAAGCGCGGACGACGGCCTCAGCCGCCCGGGACGACGGCCTGCGGGCTCCGCTCCGTACGGCTCCCGGGAACCGGCGCCGAGGCGTCGTCACCGAGTGCCACGATCCGGTTGTCCGCGTCCACGTGCACGACCCGCGGCACGAGTGCACGGGCCTCGGCGTCGTCGACCTGCGCGTAGCTGATCAGGATGACCAGGTCACCGGGGTGCACGAGGTGTGCGGCCGCGCCGTTGATCCCGATGACACCGGAGCCGCGCTCGCCCTCGATGACGTATGTCTCCAAGCGGGCGCCGTTGTCGATGTCAACGATATGGACCAACTCGCCGGGCAGCAGGTCGGCGGCCTCCATCAGGGCGGCGTCGATCGTCACGGAACCGACATAGTGCAGGTCGGCCTGGGTGACGGTGGCCCGGTGGATCTTGGACTTGAACATGGTTCGCATCACTGCGGTACTCCTGGGCTAGGCTCCCTGCCTGCTTTGTGCAGGTCAAGGGCGGTCCCGACTGTACACCGGGACACGCCGAACGATGTTTGTGCGGAAAATCGCTCCGATCGCGCTGGACAGCTTCCTGTCTGGGGTGTCCCTTAGTAGCGGCGCCTGTTGGGACGACCGCCCCGGATCGCGCGGGGACTCATGCTGACCGAATGCTGACTCGCCTGATGGCCCATCAGGCATGCGGAAGCCCGTGCATACGGACGTCACCAACACTGTGCCGAGATCGTCGGCCTTGATGATCAGGATCATTCCTTTCCTCGTACGGATGTCGCCGTGGCCACGATCGCGGACGCCGCCGCGAGGCCGGCAAGCACTCCGCACAACTCCCGGTAGCCGCCCAGAATTGAGGCGAGAGTGGCTGCAGCGAAGGGCGCGAGAGCGGAGGCTGTCATGGCGGGGGCGCTGAGGAGGGCGGAGAGCCGACCGTAGTGCTGTGTGCCCCAGCGGTCGGTGATGGCGGCGGCCTGGAGGAGGGTGAGGATGCCGCGGACCCGTGCCGGCCGCGATCGACACCGCGATCACCAGGCTGTACGGGCCGGGGGTGACAGCGAGGGCCGCGGTGGTCAGGGCGCCGAGTGCGATGAGGGCTTCGCGCTACGGCGCTCCGGCTCTCGGCGGTATCGACGGGGAGCTGTGAGGGCGATTGCGTGGGCCGGGATCGTGACGGCGGCGAGGATCGCCGCCAGCACGAGATAGGTCTCGCGCCACGACAGGTGGTCGGCCAGCGCAGCGGTGAGCGGGGCGAAGACGGTGGAGGCGAGGCCGCCGGCGAGGGTGACGATCGTGAGGGCTCGGACGTGATCCGGGGCCCACCAGCGGGTGAGTGCGGCGAACGCGGGCTGGTGGACGACCAGGGCGAGTGAGAACGCGGCCATCGTGGCGCCGGTGGACGGCGCAGGGCCGCGACCGGTCCCCTGCTCCGGTCGCGGCCCGACGGGTATGAAGGTCGGCCATTGAGAGATCAGCAGCATCCGCCGGCGGCGACCGGTTCCCTCGCATCGCTGTCGGTAGTGGCGGTGCGGGCGCAGCAGGTGCTGCCCTGCTGCTTGGGCAGGGTGTCAGCGTCGGCCTTGACGACGTACACCTCCCACGGTTCGCGGCCGGGGCCGTGGACCCACACCTTGTCCTGGAGGGCGTAGCAACAGGTCGTGTCGTTCTCCTCCGTCGTTGCCAGACCCTCCTGGTCCAGCCGGGCGGTGGCCGCGTGAACCGCCTCGGTGGTGCCGACTTCCACGCCGAGGTGGTCCAGGCGGGTGTCCTCGTTCTCTGCACCTTCGATGAGGACGAGCTTGAGCGGCGGTTCCGCGATGGCGAAGTTGGCGTAGCCCTCACGGAGCTTGGCCGGTTCAGCACCGAAGAGCTTCGAGTAGAAGGCGACGGATGCCGCCAGGTCGGGAACGCGCAGGGCGAGCTGTACGCGGGACATCGTGATCCTCCAGTTGTGGGTGGGGGGATGGGTTGGACGGGCAGGGTCAGCAGCCGCCGGAGGCGGCCGGGGACCCGACGCCGATCTGGAGCGCCGCCGGGGTCGCGCAGCAGCCACCGCCGCCGGTCGAGGTGTCGGTGGGGTGGTCGAAGAGGCCGGCACCGCCGCAGACGCCCGTCTCGGGGAGTACGAGTTCGACGCGCTCGGCGGACTCGCGGTCGCCGGCGATGGCAGCGACGACCGAGCGGACCTGCTCGTAGCCGGTGAGCGCCAGGAAGGACGGAGCGCGGCCGTAGGACTTCATCCCCACCAGGTGCACGCCCTCCTCCGGGTGGGCCAGCTCCTTCACGCCGTGCGGGTAGACGGTGCCGCAGGAGTGCTGGTTCGGGTCGATGAGCGGGGCGAGCTCGACGGGGGCCTGGAGCCGCTCGTCGAGTCCCAGACGCAGTTCGCCGAGGAAGGTCAGGTCGGGGCGGAAGCCTGTCAGGACGATGACCTCGTCCACGGGGTCGAGCCGACGGCCGTCCTCGGCGACCAGAACCAGGCGCTCGCCGTCGCGCTCGATCGCGTCCGTGCGGAAGCCGGTGACAGCGTCCGCGTACCCCTCGTCGACCGCGGCCTTGGCCGCGAGGCCGAGGGCGCCACGGGCCGGGAGCTGGTCAGCGCTCCCTCCGCCGAACGTGCGGCCCGAGATACTGCGCCGCAGGATCCAGGTCGCACGGGTGTCCGCGCCGTCCCGGGACTTCGCGAGGTCGGCGAGCGAGGCGAGCGCCGTGAAGGCCGAGGCTCCGGACCCGATGACGGCGGTGCGCCTGCCCGCGTAACGGGTGCGCACAGCGGGGTCCTTGAGGTCGGGAACCCGGTAGGAGATCCGCTCCGCCGCTGCACGTTCACCGAGGGCCGGGAGTCCGTCGCCGCCTGCCGGGCTCGGAGCGGACCACGTACCGGAGGCGTCGACCACGGCCCGGGCGAGGACGCGCTCTTCGCGGCCGTCGCCGTATTGGATGTGCACGGTGAAGGGCTGCTTGTCACGGTCGGCGTCGACCACACGGTCGCGGCCCGTGCGGGATACGCCGGTGACCCGCGCGTCGAGCCGGACCCTGTCGCCGAGGACGTCCGCGAGCGGTTGGAGATAGGCGGCGGCCCAGTCCCCGCCGGTCGGGTAGGTGTCCGCGTCGGGCTTCACCCAGCCGGCCGGGGCCAGGAGCTTCTCGGAGACCGGGTCGATGACCTCGCCCCATGCGGAGAAGAGCCGCACGTGGGACCACTCCCGAACGGCCGCTCCCGCCTGGGCGCCGGCCTCGAGCACCAAGGCTTCCAGCCCACGGTCGACGAGGTGCGCGGCAGCGGCCAGGCCGACGGGTCCGGCTCCGATGACCACGACGGGCAGCTGGTCGGTGGCGGTGACGTTCACGACTCTTCCCCTTTGATTCGACATCCGTCGATCTCTTGCGCTTTCAGCATGGCACTTGATTCGACAAGCGTCAACATAGACATACATCTAATCCACCGCTTCGGGTGCCCGCCGACCGAGCAAGGCCACCCAACCGGACCGGGCGGGCGCCGGGAGGCACAGCCCCGAGAGCCCCGACCGAAGCCCGCGCCGGACACGCCAGTACGGCTGGGACGAAACCGGGTGCGACTCAGGGCGCAGCGGAGCCTCGGACTGCTGGTTCGACGTATGTCAACATAGATATATGTCGAACGTGAAAATGCCGCCGGTGCTGGAGCCCGACATAGAGCCCTGCTGCCCGCCTCTGCATGAGCGGCCGCTGACCGCCGAAGAGGCCGAGCGAACCGCTGTCATGTTCAAGGCGCTGAGCGACCCGGTCCGGCTGCGGCTCTTCTCCTCCGTCGCCTCGCACGAAGGCGGCGAGGCCTGCGTCTGCGACATCTCCGATGTCGGCGTCTCCCAGCCCACGGTCTCCCACCACCTGAAGAAGCTGAAGGAAGCCGGGCTCCTCACCTCGGAACGGCGGGGCACCTGGGTGTACTACCGCGTCGAGCCCACCGTCCTCGCAGCCATGGGAGCCCTCCTCACCAAGGCCGCCTCGGCCTGAGCGGCTCCGAAGCGCGGAGCCAAGCGCGCCAGCCTCAGAATTCGCCCACACCTTCAACCCGCACCCTGACGCACAGGGACGGGGCGTTACGTCAGGGGCCCGGAAGGCTCGCATCGACTACCGCGGCCAAGCGCAGGCGTACGGATGCTCACAGACAGTCGCGCCGCGGCAGAACGGCACCGCCGCCCGGACGCGAGGACAGCGACGCCGGACGTCAGGAGACCTGGACGGCCGGAGCGATCTCTTCCTTGCCGGCCTTCTCGGCGTCGGCGAGAAACTCGCCGAGCGCAGCCAGGACGCCCGGCGCAGGGCGGTAGTACACCCAGGTGCCGCGCCGTTCCGAAGTGAGCAGGCCCGCTTCCCGGAGCTTCTTCAGGTGGTGGCTGACCGTCGGCTGGGAGACGCCCACGTCGGCTATGTCGCAGACACACGCCTCACCGTTGGGGTGCGACGCCACTCTGGACAGGAGGCGGAGCCGGACGGGGTCGGACAGCGCCTTGAACATCGCCGCCATGGTCTCGGCGTCCCCTTCGGACAGCGCGGCGGTCGCGATGGGCGGGCAGCAGGCAGTGGCGGTCGCACCGGATATGTGCGGGGTCGACATGGTCAAGGGGCCGGCCCTCACGCCGAGGCCGCGGGGCGGCCCATGACTGCGTCGGCGGCGCTGGGGAAACAGGCCACGCAGGCGACGTTGATGGAGTAGAGCATCGAGGTCCCCTGGCGCTCGCGCAGGACGAACCGCACGTCGGCGAGCAGCTTCAGGTGATGGGACACCGTCGACTGCCCGACGCCCATCCGGTCCACGATCTCTCCGACGCTCATCGGCCCGGTCGCCAGGGCGAGGAGATTGAGGATCTGCACGCGGGTGGGATCGGAGAGGGCCTTGAACCAGGTTGCGTAGGACTCGGCCGTGGTTCGGTCGATCAGCTGGGCATTCATCGTACCGCTCATGATCCATCGATGTTATTCGATGACCACCCGCGACGGCAAGGCTCGCTCCGCGCAGACGGAGCTCACGAAGAGCCCACGGAGGCCCGCCGACAACCGGAACCGCTGACGTGCGGGACTGCGCAGAGACCACATGAAAGGCGTCTACATCGGTTCGACCTGGGAACAATACCCACTCCCTGCCGGCCGCCGCCGAAAGTGCAGGACACCCCTTCGGCGCAACGAGGGACACGGGATCCCCATTGCCGGAGCTCTCTTTAATCGTCTATCATCGATATTCGATAAAAGGGGATGCCGACCGAGCCTCCCCCACGCGGCTCGGCACGTCCCTCGTACGTACCTTCACGGCGCCGCTCCCCTCATGTGTCACCGTCTCAGAGAGGTTCACCTGTGGACGAACTGCTGGCCCTTGGCCGGTTCATCCTGTTCGAGGTGCTGCACTATCTCCCGTGGTTCCTGGTCGCCATCGTTCTGGGAATCGCCGTACAGCGTCTGTCGATCGACGTGGTCGCGCGCCGCAGCTTCGCCCACGGGCGCAGGGGCGTCCTCGGCATCGCCATCGTCACGGCCGTCGGAGCGTTCAGTCCCTTCTGCTCCTTCACCGTGATCCCGCTGATCCGCCGCTTCCTGATGGCCGGCGTTCCGCTCTCGGCGGTCATGTCGTTCTGGATCGCCTCCCCCTCCATGGACCCGGAGATCTACGCGCTCTCCGCCGCCCAGCTCGGGATCCCCATCGCCACCGCCCGCCTCATCGGTGCCCTGGTACTGAGCTTCGGCGCGGGGCTCATCGTCCTGGCGCTCGAGCGGCGTGGGCGGTTCGCCGATCCGCTGCTCGAGTCCACCGAGGAGAAGACGGCCGCGAAGAGCTGTTCGCAGGAGACGGTGACCGTTCCCGAAACCGCGTGCTCGACGGCGAAGGCGACCGTCCCCGAGCCCGTGACCGTCGGTGCTGGTGGCGCGGACGGTGGGGCGGCCGAGGGCGGCCGCGGAAGCGCCGCGCAGGAGATCGAGCCCGCGGCCGGTGGCTGCTCCACAGCAGCCCGGAACGACGCGGAGGACGACGGCACCCCGTGGCGCGTACTCGTGCGGCGCGACATCAAGAACCTCCGCGCCGGCGAGATCCTGAAGGAGATCGTCAGCGACTCTCTGATCCTGGGCAAGTGGCTGCTGCTGGCCATCGTCCTCGAGGCCCTGATCGTCCGCTACGTCCCCACTGATGTCGTCTCGGGCATCCTCGGCACGGACGGCGTCCTCTCCGTCCTGGTCGCCGGGTTCATCAGCGTCCCGCTCTACCTCAACGGCGTCGGTGCCATCCCGGTCGTCGAGGGCCTTCTGGACCAGGGCATGGTCGGGGCGGCGGGTGTCACCTTCCTCCTCGGCGGCGCCATCACGACGATCCCGGCCATGGTGGCCGTCAAGAGCGTCGTCAAGGCGAAGGTCTTCGTCTTCTACCTGGGCGTGGGCCTCCTCGGCAGCGTGGGCATCGGTCTCGTCACCCTGCCCCTGCTCTGATCCGGTACTCCTCCTCCCACCCCCAACCCACGCTCCTGCGGCAACCCCCGACGCCGCAGGAGCGTCGCCGTACCCGCTGACGAACAGCGTGCGTGCCCCTTCAGCGGGAGCGCACCGAGGCAAGGAGCACGTATGACCGCATCGCTGCACCCGGACCCGGGCATCGCCCTGGTTCCGATGACCGACGACCACGCCTCGGCCGTCATGGCGATCTACCAGCAGGGCATCGACGAGGGCAACGCCACGTTCGAGACCACCGCGCCGCCCTGGAGCGCGTTCGACACCGCCAAATTGCCGGCGCACCGGTTCGTGGCGCTGGGGCAGGAGGGGCGGGTGGTCGGCTGGACGGCGGTGTCGCAGGTCTCGACGCGACCCGCGTACGCGGGGGTCGTCGAGCATTCCGTGTACGTCTGTCCCACGGCGCGCGGAACCGGCGTTGGACGCACACTTCTGGAGGCTCTGATCGTCTCCACGGAGAAGGCGGGCTTCTGGACGATCCAGGCAGGCATCTTCCCCGAGAACGCGGCGAGCCTGGTTCTGCACGAGTCCTTGGGGTTTCGCGTCCTGGGCCGGCGGGAGCGCGTGGCCCGCCACCACGGCGTCTGGCGCGACGTCCTGCTCGTGGAGCGCCGCAGCCCCGTCGTCGAATGACCGATGCCGGTCACCACGGTGACCGGCATCAGCCCGGGTGTTCCTGAACGGAACGGCTGCGGCCCGTACCGACCGCTGTGTCAAGGGAGCTCGAACGGCAGGCCCATCCCGTCCGGCGCCGTCGCGCACGCGCAGACCCGCTCGCGGTCCAGGAGCGGGACGGCCTTCAGGACCAGGCTCTTCAGGCGTTCCACGTTCGCCGCGAACACACGGAACACCTCGTCCTGCGAGACGCCTTCTCCGCGCTCCACACCGGCGTCGTAGTCCGTGACCAGGGCTATGGAGGTGTAGCAGAGGGCGAGCTCACGGGCGAGTACCGCTTCCGGGTGCCCGGTCATGTTGATCAGGGACCAGCCTGCCGCGGCGTACCACTGGGACTCGGCCCGGGTGGAGAACCGTGGCCCTTCAACGACCACCATCACTCCCCCGTCGTGGACATCGGCGCCCGCCTCTCCCGCTGCCTTGAGCACGGCCGCCCGTCCCGACGCGCAATACGGGTCGGCGAACGACACGTGGGTGGCGCCGTGCTCGTAGTACGTCTGGACGCGGCCGGCGGTCCGGTCGACGAGCTGGTCGGGGAGGACGACGCTTCCGGGGCCGAGAGACCTGCGCAGCGAACCTACCGCGCAGGGCGCGAGGACCTGCCTCACTCCCAGCGAACGCAGTGCCCACATGTTGGCGCGGTAGTTGATGCGGTGCGGCGGGAGTTCGTGGTGGCTGCCGTGCCGGGGCAGGAAGGCCACTCCGCGGTCGCCCACGGTGCCGATGAACACCGCGTCGGAGGGTGAGCCGTAGGGGGTGGTGACCTCGACGCGCTGTACCGACTGCAGGAGTTCGTAGAAGCCGCTGCCCCCGATGACCGCGATGTCGGCCTTCGGCGTCGTGTCGGACGGATCACTCATGGCTTGGGTCCTCCTGCGTGTGCGTGTCGACCGGCGGCGTCGACGTACCCGGGCCGGGTCGGGAAACGAGTGGGGTGAGCGAGGCGACGGTCTTGTGGCCGGTCACTGCCGAACGTTCGTCGTCGGGACGGCACACCGCGACCGTCTGCCAGCCGGCCTCGGCCGCGGCGTCGAGCTCGGCACCGACGTCGCTGACGAACAGCAGGCCGCCGGGCGCGTGTCCCAGACGTGCCGCGATCGCACGGTAGGAGTCGGTGGCCGCCTTGGGGCCGGCTGTCGTCAGGTCGAAGTAGCCGTCGAGCAAAGGGCGCAGATCGCCGTGGGCCGTGTGGCCGAACCAGTCCCGCTGCGCGGCCACGGAGCCGGAGGAGTAGATGAAGCGGTCTGTGCACTGCGTCTTCCAGTGCTGCAGGGCGGGCGGTACGTCCGGGTACACGTGACCGTACAGCTCACCTGCCGCGTAGCCATCGGCCCAGATCAGGCCCTGCAGCGTCTTCAGCGGCGCCGCCTTCACATCTGCGTCGGCCCACTGCTCCAGGAGTGCGAGAGCACTCGCCTCGTCATGGGCAGCCCCGGTGTGGGCGGCGACCGCGTCAAGGATCTGCCGCCAGGGTGTTGTGCCGCGGTGCGCGGCGAGCCAGGGAGCGATCCGTCGGCGGGCGTAGGGGAAGAGGACGTCACGGACGTGGCCGAGGGAGCCGGTGGTCCCCTCGATGTCGAGAACGACGGCCCGCAGCCCGTTGTCGGGGACTCGGCCCGGACGGCTGCGCGTCATCAGCCCTCCCGCAGTAGCGCGTCTAGGCGGGGGAAGCCATCGGCGATGGGCTCCTGGGTGAAGTCGCCCACCCAGCCGTCCTCCTTCTCGAAGAACCGGATGGCGCAGAAGTCCGGTACGGGTCCCATGTCGAACCAGTGCCGGGTGCCGGCCGGGACCGACAGCAGGTCTCCGGCCTCGCAGACCACGGCGTACACGCGGTCCTCCAGGTGCAGGTAGAAGCAGCCGGTGCCGTGGGCGAAGAACCGGACCTCGTCCTCGGCGTGCCGGTGCTCGTCGAGGAACGTCGACCGGGCCTTGGCCGCGCGCTCCTGCCACTCCGCTCCCTCCTCGGGGTGGAGGCGGGCGACATCGACGAGGCTCAGCTTCTGGCGGGCGCACAGTTCGTCGATCTCCGCCCGGTAGGCGTCGAGCAGTTCCTCGGACGCCGTCTGCGGCGTGGCCTGTGCGCGCAGCGGCCAGCGGGTGAAGGAGACCGACCTCTCGCGCAGGGCCTGTGCGATGGCCTCCTCGTCCCGCGTGTGGAGCAGTACGGTGTCCGGTGCGTCGTCCGGCATGATCTGCAGCAAGGTCATGGTGTGGTCCTGTCCTCGAGTTCTTCAGGAACGGGAGACGTGCAGCTCGGTCCGGGAGATCACGAGCAGCTGGCAGAGCGACTCGAGGCATTCGAGCCGGTTCTTCGCCTGGCCCAGCGATTCGCCCCACGTGGTGATGCCGTGATCGGCCAGAAGCAGCCCGGGCGGACCTTCCCGGTCGGCCCCGAGATGGGCGGCGACGTCGTCGGCGATCCGGTCGACCTCGGGCCAGTTGGGGAAGACCGGCAGGTCGGTGAAGGTCGGGTTCTTCAGCCCCAGTCCCTTGAGCAGCTCGAAGCGTTCCAGTCGTACCGAGGCAACGGCGTCCAGGGCGGCGGCACGGTGGGCGACGACCGTGGCATACGGGGAGTGGACGTGGATGACGGCGCGGGCTCCGGTGACGCGGTAGACCGCCGCATGGATGGAGGTCTCCGCCGAGGGGCGGTCCTGGACGGAAGGAGACGCCCGGCCGGTAAGGGCGTCGACCTCCACCACGTCCCGGGCGGTCAGTTCGCCTTTGTCCCGGCCGCTCGCCGTGATCAGCGCCCGGTCGGGTACGTCGGGCAACCGCATGGAGATGTTGCCCGACGTACCCGGCATCCATCCGCGCTCGTACAGGGTGCGGGAGATGCCGGCCAGCTGCTGGGCGGTCTGCTTGCCTGCGGCGGTGGACGGCGCGTAGCTCATGCCCTTACCTCGGATCCGTGGTGGACACCGTGCTCGGAGACGATCGCGGTGATCAGGGAAGCCGGGGTGACGTCGAAGGCGGGGTTGTACGCGCGCGTACCGCCTGGCGTGGTGCGGATCCCGCCGTAGCTGGTCACCTCATCCGCGTCACGTTCCTCGATGACGATGTCCCAGCCGTTGACGAGGGACCTGTCCCACGACGACTCGGGGGCGACGACGATGAAGGGGATGCCGTGGTGGGCGGCGGCGATCGCCAGTCCGTAGGTGCCGATCTTGTTGGCCACGTCCCCGCGCGCGGTGATCCGGTCGGCTCCGACGAGGACGCAGTCCACGAGCCCCTGGCTCATGGCCGCGGCTGCCGCGCTGTCGACGCAGACGCGGTGTGGCACACCGGCCTCCTCCAGTTCCCAGGCCGTCAGTCGTGCGCCCTGCAGGAGTGGACGGGTCTCGTCGACGAGGACCTCGGTGACCCTTCCGGCGTCGGCGAGGGCGAGGATCGTGCCGAGGGCGGTGCCCACGGCCGCGGTCGCGAGCCGTCCGGTGTTGCAGTGGGTCAGGAGTCGCAGGGGTCGCTGCGGACAGCGGTCCTCTACGGCCTGGATCGCGTGGGCGACCATCTGCCGGTTGACCACCCGGTCCTCGTCGATCATGGCGGTGGCCTCGGCCAGGACCGCGTCCGGGCCGTCGGCGAGCCTTCCGAGGGCTCGGTCGACCGCCCAGGCCAGGTTGACTGCCGTCGGGCGGGCGGCGACGAGCCGCCGGGCGTCGGCGTGCACGGCCTGCTGCCCGCCGCCGGTGACGTCCGGCGAGCAGTGGGTGTACGCGGAGAGCGCGACGCCCAGGGCGCCCGCGAGCCCGATGGAGGGCGCGCCCCGTACCGCGAGCGTCGCGATGGCGGTGATGACGTCGTCCACGGTGTCCAGGCGCAGAAGCCGTCTCTCGTGGGGCAGCGAGCGCTGGTCGAGGGTGACGATCGCGTTGTCGTCCCAGCGCAGTGACGGCTGGTCGGAGGGCTTGCTCACGGGCGGCGGCTCCTCGGGGCCTGAATGGTGCAACCGGTCAGTCGGTCAGGGGACGCGACCGCAGTTCGATCAGCGTGGGCCCGGCCTCCACGTCGGCGGTCACCTGCTCGGGGTCCTCGCCGACGGCGATGACGTAGCCGTAGCGGTTCATGTACGCCCGGGGCGGAAGTGCCAGCCGGGTGCCGGGGCCGGCCGTCGCGACCGCGCTGTGCACCGTGGGCCCGAAGAGGTCGGTGCGGACGACCACTTCGACCGCCTCGCAGTCGCGCTCCGGGTAGAGGAACCTGATGGCTGCGTTCTTCTGCGCCTTCGGCGCGGTGTCGGGGGTGAGCCCGGCCGCCACGTGAGCAGCGGCGACGGCGGTATCGGTGCCGGTCGCGAGCATGCCGATGAGGGGAATGAAGTCGCCGCCGAGGCGCGCGTTGATCTCGACGAGGCGCGGCCCCTCGGGGGTGAGCTTGAACTCGGTGTGAGTAGCACCGCGTTCGAAGCCGAGCGCCTTGTGGATGCGGTGCAGTTGGTCCAGGAGTTCGGCGTCCTGCAGGAGGGGGTCGGTGGCGTCGACGGTGTGGCCGGTCTCCTCGAAGTACGGGTCCATGCCGGTCTGCTTGCGTGCCACGATCATGGGGGTGCACACGCCGTCGACGACGACCGCGTCGATGCTGATCTCGGGTCCGGTGAGGTACTCCTCGACCAGGACGTCGGCCTCGTAACGGGGTACTCCGGGCCAGTTGGCGGAGCTCGCCGCCTCGAACGCCGCCTCTACGGCGTCGCCGTGGTCGGCCCGGACGACACCGAGACTGCCGGCGAGACCACGGGCCTTGACCACCACCGGGTAGCCGGTCGCGTCGGCGGCACGGCGTGCCTCGGCCGCCGTGGAGACCGGGGTGCAGGCCGGCTGCGGCACGTCGGCCGCCGAGAGCCGTGCCCGAGTGGCCGCCTTGTCACGGCAGGAGAGCACCGCGTCGGGCGCGCTTCCGGGCAGGCCGAGGGCTTCGGCGAGGCGCGCGGCGGCGTGCACGAGGGACTCGTCGTAGGTGAAGACCCCCGCGACCGGCAGCTGTTGCATGACCTTCTTCGCCTCGACGAGGAGGGCGTCGAGGTCCTTGGTGTCGAGGAGCGAGGTCCCCTCCATGTACGGCAGTTGCCAGCTCGGCTCGTACGCGTCGAGAAGCCACAGGCGGAAGTGGCGCGAGACGGCCGCCACGATGTACTCCCGATAGCGGCGGTCACCGCTGCCCATGAGGAGCAGGACCGGTGCCTCGGTGACGGGCGAGTGCGGGCGGGGCGTGGCGGCCATGGCGGGAACCTTTGCGTCGACGTGTGGTCGGGGCCGGGGCGGGCCGACGGAGCGGGGTGGAGCCCAGATCGGCAACGGCGCTGTTCGGCCGACGGCCGGAACCCTGCCAGCGTCAAGCGATGTATGTCAATAGATCGATGAATGGCTGAAGGTGCCCACCTTCCTCGGCGTCACCGCCGCACGGCACACCTGCCCCGATTCGCTCACGTCTGGGGGTGCGAAAGACGGCCAGGTTACCCGGGGTGGCCATTCGCGCAGATGAAACCTGTAAAAGGCGAGAGCGATCAGGTTCGTCTTGCGACGCCAGCAGATTCCGCCGCCAGGGTCGCGGGAGGCTCTGGGCTGTGTTGACGCACGGCGCATTTCAATCGGTGGCCATCGATGATGCAGAGCGACAGAGGACACCTGATATCCCTTCCCCCACTCGGTCACCGCCACGGTCAAGTCACCTGCACCGGGGTCGCGGGAGGCGCTCGGAGGGGGTAACGTTCGCGCCCGGATCGAGATCCTCAGCCCATGGCGTCAGGGGCGAGTGGACGTCGAGACGGCGGGGACGCTCCGAAGGTGAAGCGGCCGGACTTTCAACCGCAAGGCCGCCGGGCCGCAGGGGTTTCGCACCCTCCTTCGGCCAGGCCACCGAGGAATGTGGCCAGATCGGCCAGTGCCTCGGGCCTCAGCCGGTAGTAGGTGAAGCGCCCACAGGGCTCGGTCTCCACGACGCCCGATTCCCGGAGAACCCGGAGATGGTTGGACAGGTTCGTCTGCCGCGCGCCGGTCTCCTCGACGAGATGAGTCGTACACAGCGACTCGCGGGCGAGCAGGCACACGATGCGAAGCCGCAAAGGGTCCGCCAGGGCCCTCAGCAGTTCCGCGTTCACCGACGTCAGCATGCCCCGATCGTGACACACCAAGTACAACGTGTATCGACCGTCCGACTTTCAACGCCTTTCCACAACAACCCATTTGAGGAGACGCAGGTGTCCCGGATGCCCTCCGTCCTGTTCGCATGCATGCACAACGCAGGCCGGTCCCAGATGGCCGCCGCATGACTTCGCCACGTGGCCGGCGACCGGATCGAGGTCCGTTCGGCGGGCTCCGCGCCGGCCTCGGCGGTCAACCCGGCGGCGGTAGAGGCGATGCGTGAAGTCGGCATCGACATGTCCGCGGAGGTCCCCAAGATTCTCACCACGCGGATGCCGCCAGCGAGTCGGACGTGTGCGTCACGATGGGCTGCGGGGACACCTGCGAGGTGTTTCCCGGCAAGCGCTACCCCGACTGGAAGCTGGACGACCCGGCCGGGCAGGGCGTGGACGCGGTGCGCCCCATCCGTGACGCCATCAGGGGCCTCGTCGAGGATCTCATCGCAGCGATGGACGTGACTCCGGCGCACGGAACCGGATGATCAGTACGGCGAGCAGTCGATCCCCCGGGGGAAGGCCTGCTTCCTGAGCTCCTGCAAGGCATCCCAGCGAATCGAGAACCAGGCCCACGTTCCTCGCTGCTCACGGCGCAGCAGCCCCGCGGTGGTGAGGATCTTCAGGTGCCGGCTCACCGTGGGCTGCGCCAGGTCGAGCGACTCGGTCAGGTCGCAGACACAGAGCTCGCCTGCCGGCGAATGATCGATGAGGTGGACGATCTGGAGGCGAGTCGGGTCGGCCATCGCCTTCAACTGGACAGACAGCGTCTCGACTTCGTCGTGGCCGATGAGAAGCCCCGGGGAGCAGGGCACACAGCGCTCCTCGCTCACGTCCTCGATCGGTATGCCTGCCAACGGAGTTGCCATCCGGACACCATACGAGCCGACAAGATCGCATGGCGAACCAGAGGAGTGATATCCGTCAGGCGTTCACCGTTCGTTCACCCGCGGCACGTCAGCGCAGGAGGGCTGCGATGGACCGCGCGGCCTCGCGTGCGGGACGGCCGACGCCGACAAGGGTCGCTGAGGCCGGCCCGGTCCAGTCGCCGTACCCGAGCAGATGAAGGCGGGGCTCTTCGAGAGCCTCTGTCCCCCAGGTGGGGATGTGTCCGCGCGGACCGCGTAGCCCGAGTGGGGCAAGGTGGGCGAGAGCGGGACGGAAGCCGGTGCACCAGATGATCGCGTCAGCCTCGGCCCGCGTCCCGTCAGCCCACTCGACGCGGGTCTCCGTCACGCGCGTGAACATCGGCTGCGACGTGAGGAGGCCCGCGTCGCGGGCTTCGCGTACGGGCGGAACGGCGACGATGTCACCGAGGGAGGCGACTCCCCCGCCGTCGGTGCGGCCTTCGTCGAGGGCGCGGCGGCGGGCCGTGGCGTGGTCGAAGAGGGCGTGGCCGTCGATGTCGTCGGCCAGGAACCGTGCGGGCCGCTGAGTGACCCAGGTGAGGTCGGTGTCGTACGCGAGATCGGCGGCGATCTGCGCTCCGGAGTTCCCGCCGCCGACGACGATGACCCGCATTCCGGCGAACTCACCTGGGGTGCGGTACTCGACGGTGTGAAGCTGCCGCCCCAGAAATGAGCCACGGCCCGGGACAGAGGGAAGGAACGGCCGTGACCACGTTCCGGTGGCACTGACGACGGCGCGGGCGCGCCAGACACCGGAATCGGTCTCGACGCGAAGGTACTCTCCGTCGCGGCGGACCGCCTCCGCGCGAACGAACCGCTGCACGGGGAGCTCGTAGCGCTGCTCGTAGTCGGTGAGGTAGTCGACGACGTGGGCGGCCTCGGGATACGTCTCCCCCTGTTGTGGCGCCATGAGGCGACCGGGCAGGGAGGAGTACGCGGCCGGCGAGAAGAGGTGCAACGAGTCCCACGCGTGTCGCCAGGCCCCACCCGGCGCGGGCTGCGCGTCCAGGACGGCGAAGTCGAGGCCGCCGAGGCGGCGCAGGTGGTATCCGACGGCGAGTCCCGACTGGCCACCGCCGATCACGACGACATCGAGTGCCTTGCTCATCTCATCGCCTTTCCCTTCATACGGCTGCACCTCGCCCCCGCGGAGAGGCGAGGCGCAGAGTAGCGTTTCGGCGGGGCTACTACTGGGCAGGGGCGAACTTCCTGCGCCAGGCCAGCGACACGTACACGAGCGCGACCAGGACCGGGACCTCGATGAGGGGGCCGACGACTCCGGAGAGGGCCTGGCCGGAGGTGACGCCGAAGGTGGCGATGGCGACGGCGATGGCGAGCTCGAAGTTGTTGCCGGCGGCGGTGAAGGCGAGCGTTGCGGTGCGGTCGTAGGTGAGGCCGATCGCCTTGCCGAGGGCGAAGGTGCCGAACCACATCACCGCGAAGTAGACGAGGAGCGGCAGCGCGATCCTCGCGACGTCCAGCGGCTGCGAGGTGACGGTCTTCCCCTGAAGGGCGAAGAGGATGACGATCGTGAAGAGCAACCCGTAGAGCGCCCACGGTCCGGTCTTCGGCAGGAACCTCGTCTCGTACTGCTCCCGGCCCATCCTCCTCTCACCGATCCGGCGGGTGAGGAACCCGGCCGCCAACGGAACGCCGAGGAAGATGACGACGTTCAGGGCGATCTTCCCCATCGAGATGTCGAGCGTCTCGCCCTCGCCGAGGCCGAGCCAGCCGGGCAGCAGGTCGAGGTAGAACCAGCCCAGGACGCCGAAGGCGATGACCTGGAAGACGGAGTTCAGGGCGACGAGGACGGCGGCGGCCTCGCGGTCGCCGCAGGCGAGGTCGTTCCAGATGATGACCATGGCGATGCAGCGGGCCAGGCCGACGATGATCAGGCCGGTGCGGTACTCGGGCAGGTCCGGCAGGAAGATCCAGGCCAGCGCGAACATGAGCGCCGGGCCGAGGACCCAGTTGACGATGAGCGACGAGACCATGAGTTTCTTGTCGCCGGTGACGGCGTCGAGCCTGTCGTACCGGACCTTGGCGAGTACCGGGTACATCATGATCAGCAGGCCCACGGCGATGGGCAGTGAAATGCCGCCGATCTCGACCTCGGCCAAAGCGTCGTTCAGGCCGGGGATCAGCCGCCCGAGCCCGAGGCCGAGGCCCATGGCGAGGAGTATCCAGACGGCGAGGAAGCGGTCCAGCGTCGACAGCTTCGCGACGACCGAGGAATCCGCCGCCTGAGAGGGGGCTTGGGTGGGGGTCACGGACAGGCCCTCTTGTTCTCGGCAGCGGTACGGGCGGATGCGGCCAGGTCGGCGAACTGGCCGGCCAGCTGGGCGATGACGTCCGGCTTCAGGCGGTAGTACGTGAAGCGACCGCAGGGCTCCGTCTCCACCACACCGGCCTCGCGCAGCACGCGCAGGTGGTTGGAGAGGTTGGTCTGCTTGGCGCCCGTCTCCTCGACGAGGTGGGTGGTGCAGAGGGTCTCGCGGGCGAGCAGGGTCACGATCTGGAGCCTGAGGGGATCCGCCAGAACCCGGATCAGATCAGTATCGACTGACGTCATCATGGACTGATACTGTCACATCACTCGCTGCTGATACCAGCCGGGGCTGACCTCTTGCCGGCAAGGAAGAACTGATGACCACCGCTCCGCTCGCGTCCGTGCTCTTCGTCTGCGTCCACAACGCGGGCCGCTCCCAGATGGCCGCCGGATTCCTGCGCCACCTGGCCGGCGACCGCGTCGAGGTCCGCTCCGCCGGTTCGATTCCTGGCGACCAGGTCAACCCGGCCGCCCTCGAGGCCATGGCCGAGGTCGGCGTCGACATCTCCGACCAGCAGCCCAAGGTGCTGACCACCGAGGCCGTCCAGGCGTCCGACTACGTCATCACCATGGGCTGCGGCGACGCCTGCCCGGTCTTCCCCGGCAAGAAGTACCTCGACTGGGCCCTGGAGGATCCGGCCGGCCAGGGTATCGAGGCCGTCCGCCCGATCCGTGACGAGATCAAGGTCCTGATCGAGGGCCTCATCGCCGAGATCGACGCGAAGCAGGAGGCGTGACTCTCTTGACCGACTCGAACCCTGCGACCGTGGACGACGTCCGTGAGGTGATCGTCATAGGCTCCGGACCCGCCGGATACACCGCAGCCCTCTACACGGCCCGCGCCCAGCTCAGGCCCCTGCTCTTCGGCAGCTCGATCTTCGTCGGAGGGTCCCTGACCACGACGACCGAGGTCGAGAACTTCCCCGGCTTCCCCACCGGAATCGACGGACCCGACCTCATGGACAACATGAGGGCCCAGGCCGAACGCTTCGGCGCGGAGATGATCGACGACGACATCGTCTCCGTCGACCTGACCGGAGACATCAAGGAAGTCACCGACAGCGAGATCGCGGAGATCAAGGCCGAGAACGGCATGCGCGCCGGCGTCGTCCTGCGCGACACCTCCACCCGCACGAACCTGCCGGGAGTCTTCGCCGCCGGCGACGTCGTCGACCACACCTACCGCCAGGCCATCACGGCCGCGGGCTCCGGCTGCCAGGCCGCACTCGACGCGGAGCGGTACCTCGCCGCCCTTGCCGACAAGCGCAAGGCCGCCGCGAGCGTCACCGTCGCGGCCTGAGGCCCCAGCGAAGCCCACGCTGTCGGCACTCCCCATGAACACCAGCTCCTGCCCGTCGCGTTGGCGGACCTGCCGGGCAGGAGCTGGCACATTCCACAGGTCGGCTCGACGAGTCGTACCCCAACCGGTCTCTCGTCTTCGTACGGCGGCACGTGAGCACAAGGAGCCGGCAACGGAACGCGTTGCCGGCTGATCTGCTCTGCTCACGGTTCGGACCTGCTCGGCAGACGCCTGCGGAACGGCTGCGACCGCAGGGCCTTCAGCTGGATTCCGGTTCCCCGCACGAGTGGACCGGTGCGCCGATGAGGATGTCGGCGGCGCTGGGGAACTCGGTGATGCAACGGGGGTTGACGGCGTACCGGATGCTGGCACCGGCCCGGCGCCTGGTCAGGAAGCGGACGGTGTGGAGGACATGGGAATCCTTGGCGGCCACGGGGATCGCCTCCACACCGTCGGCAGCGGCGGAGTGCGGACCGGTCGAGCCATCGGGAGCGTGGTCGTCCGCCCACGGTCACGAGGGGACGCGGGCGAGTACAACGGTGCGAACCGTGGCCGGAGCTGTGCGCTCCGGCCACGGTTCGTGTGCGATGACGTGCTCAGCAGCAGGTGCCGCCGGGCTCACACTCCTGCGCGTCGGCATCGACCGGCTTGTGCGCGCGGATGATCGCGGCGTGAAGGCCGTCGGCCGCCTCCTGCGTGAACACGACCTCCGCGTCCTTCAGGCCGACCGCGTCGAGGAGTTCCTTGTACTCGGCCACCGAGAGGGCGCCGGCGATGCACTGGCTGTGTCCGCCCCGTTCGGCCCGCTCCTCGGGGCTGAGCCGGTCCTCTGCGACGACGTCGCTGATGCCGAGGCGGCCGCCGGGGGTGAGGACGCGCGCCATCTCGGCGAAGACGGCGGGCTTGTTCAGCGACAGGTTGATCACGCAGTTGGAGATGATCACGTCGACGGTGTCGGCGGGCAGCGGGATGGCCTCGATCGTGCCCTTGAGGAGGACGACGTTGTCGATCTCGGCGTCGGCGACGTTGCGCGCGGCGAGGGCGAGCATCTCCTCCAGGAAGTCCAGGCCGAAGACGCGGCCGTCGGGGCCGACGCGCCGGGCGCTGAGGATGACGTCCAGGCCGCCGCCGGAGCCGAGGTCCAGGACCGTCTCGCCTTCGCGCAGTTCGGCGACGGCGCTCGGGTTGCCGCAGCCGAGGCTGGCGAGGAGGGCGGCGTCCGGGGCGGTACCGGGGCCGATCTCGTCGTACGCGGCGGGACCGAAGGTCTGCGGGTCGGGCGAGCAGCAGGCGCCGCTCGTCTCGGCTTCCGCGGCCTTGGCCCGGTAGTACTCCCGGACCTCTTCCTGCAGGCTGCCGGCAGTGGTGGTGTCGCTCATGACGGGTGGTCCTTCTCGGTCAGGCGCCGGCGGGGGCGAGGCGGTGCACGGGGCGCGGGTAGGAGGGCTTGAACGACACCGGGGTGGTCGCCGAGGAGGTGACGGCGGCGGCCAGGTCGGCGGCCTTGACGGCCTCGGTGACGGCCGCGTCCAGGGCGTCGGGCTCGCAGGCGACCCGGGCGTTGACGAAGGCCCGGCCGGCCGGCGCGTGCGCGTCGGCGGCGCGGTCGAGGGTGGGCTGCGCGCCGGACTCGGTGAGGCTGAGCTTGGCGAAGTCGCCGTCGGCCGTCTCCACGGTGATCTTGGCATGGCCGATCACGGCGTCGTGCTCCGCGGCCCAGCCGGACAGCTCCTGAAGGACGGTGCGGGCCCACGCGGTCGCGTCGAAACCGTCCCCGGCGGCGGTGAGGTCGAGCTCCTGGTTCATCCAGGCGAGCTGGGCCTCGGCGGCCGCGTAGCGGTCGTAGTCGATGTCGAGGACGACGTCCTCGTTCGTCGCCGGCGCCTGCCACGCGTCGAGCAGCGTCTCCAGGCGGGCGCCCGTGGTGGCCGAGTAACCGACGACGGTCGCCTTGGGGTTGCTCGTGCGGAGCGAGGCGAGCAGCTCCTCGGCCCGGTCGGCCTTGATGGTGTCCAGCTTGTTCACGGCAATGACGTCGGCCTCGGTGACCTGCTGGCGGAAGAGGTACGACAGATCCGACTCCGGCTCGCCCCGCTCGACGGCACGGGCGAAGGCCAGGTGCCGCAGCGGGTCGACCACGGTGGTCAGCGGGGCGACGACCATGTCGTCGCCGTAGTACTGGCGCAGCGGTCGTACGACGGTGGCCTGGAGGTCCGTGCAGCTGCCGACGGCTTCGGCGATCACCGTGTCGACGCTGTCGGAGGCGACGAGCGCGACGATGGCCTCGACGAGGTCCTCGAACTTGCAGCAGAAACAGCCGCCGGTGACCTCGGCGACGCTGTCGAGCTTGCTGCGCACCAGCTTGGTGTCGACCAGTTCGACGCCCTGGTCGTTGGTGATGACGGCGACCTTGCGGCCCTGCGCCTGGAGCGCGAGCGCGGCGGCGGTCATGGTCGTGGTCTTGCCCGCCCCGAGGAATCCGGTCAGGGGGATGAAGGTGATCATGTGGTCCTTCTCGTCCTTGTCGTGGAGTCGGGCGGGGTCAGCCGCAGCAGCTGTCGCCCGATCCGCCCAAGAGGGGCAGGTTCGCGGGCTGGGCCGGGGCGGGGGACGCGGCGCCGAACGCGGCGCGCCTGCTGTTGCCGAAAGCGTCGAGCCAGGCTTTCGCCTGCGGCCGCAGCGCCGGGTCGGAGAGCAGCATCGAGGTGGTGACCTCGCGCGGCGTGCAGCCGCGCAGCGCCTTCGCCTGGTGGGCTCCGGCGCCGAACTCGACGGTGCGCAGCCCTTCGGCGTAGGCGTCGCGGACGGGCGCGTCGAGGACGAGGGCGAAGTAGATGCCGCTGCGCTCGCCGATCGCCGCGTAGTCGAAGCCGGCCCACTTCGGGAAGAGGCGGTGGTTCTTGCGGATGGTGACGCAGGTGGCGACCAACGCGCCGTCCTTGTAGCCCAGGTAGGCGCGGACGTCCGCGCCCTCGTCGATGAGCGCGGAGAGGATACCGACGATGTGCTCGGGCTCCTCGCCGGCGCCGTTCTTCTCCCTGTTGAGGCAGGTGAGTTCGGCGATGCGGGCGATGTAGGGGCGGATGTCGGTGCCGTCGACGCGCTCGATCGTCACGCCGGCGGCCTCGGCGCGGCGGACGTCGCCCTTGATGCGCTGGCGCTTCTTCAGCGGCAGGGCGGCGAGGTGTCCTTCCCAGTTCGGCGCGTCGAGGCTCATGAAGTCCTCGTAGCCCCAGAAGGTGCTGGACGCTCCGGCTGCGTTGAGCGCGTCGACGAGGGCGTCGTTGCCGCGCCGATTGGGGATCCAGGGGGCGACGATGCAGCGGATGCCGGCTTCGAAGGCGGCGGGCACGAGCTTGTCGACGATCGCCCCCATCAGGGTCGGCGTCCAGAAGTTGTAGGCGACCTCGGTGCGGTAGCCCAGCGGGGAGCCGAGGAGGAGGGTCGGGAAGAAGGGCTCGGTTCCCAGGGCGTCGACCTCGGCGCTGCGCGCGGCGTCGGTCTCGGCGCCGCAGCACACCTCTTCGCCGGAGGGCGCCTGCCACCCCAGGTAGGTGCGCGGCTCGTGGTCGACGACGGGCGGGGTGGTGAGGATGCAACCGGGGAGGAGGGCCAGTTCGCCGCGGGCGCGGTGGGCGAGAGTGTGCCAGGGCTGGATGTCGGGGAGCACCTTCTCCGTGGCGCGCAGCCAGGTGGGGCCGAGGTACGGCCACGAGTCGGTGAGCCCGGCGAGCTCGCCGGTCCAGTCCATGTCCGGGAGGGCCTGGCCGGTGGAGATGACGACGCGGGGTGATCCACCCATGTCAGTGTCCTTTTCGTGTGAGCGGGTGGGTCAGCACTTCACGCAGCAGCGGATCTTGCCGGCGTCTTCGGCGTCGGTCCGGCGCTCCTGCCAGAGCTCCTCGACGCGCTTGTCGGGATGCGTCCACTCCACCCAGAAGCCTCGGTCGACGGTGGCGATGTCCTCCATCCACGGCGAGGAGAGCAGCGGGGAGCCCTTGAAGAGCAGCAGCCGGGTCTGCAGGGCGGTGGGGTCGGTGACCCGCGCCAGGCCCGTCTCGACCAGCCAGTCCTCGAAGCAGAGGAGCTCCTCGTACTCGATCCACGGGGTGAAGGGGATGAACGTCGGGTACAGCTCGAAGCCGATCCGCTCGGCCTCGTCGACCGCCTCGCGCATGTGGTCGACGTCGATGTGCTTGTCGAAGATGCGCAGGATGCGGTTGGAGGGGAACTCCAGGGCGCAGGTGACGCGGCGCAGACCGAGCGAGACGAGCTTCTCCAGCTCCTTCGTGTAGTCCAGGACGTGGTCGACGCGCGTCGTGAACTCGAAGGTGATCGGGCCGATGGCCTCGACGAGACGCTCGACGACACCGATGCCGATGGTGCGCGAATTGAAGAACTCGGCGTCGATGAAGCAGAAGTGCCGGACGCCCTCCTCCGCCAGCTGCAGTGCGTCGGCCAGGACGCTGTCGGCGTCGTAGGCGGCGACGCCACCGTCGTACGCGCCGTAGACGGAGCAATAGGTGCACTTGTGGTGGCAGCCGCGGGAGGCCTCGATGTTACCCATCAGGCCGAACGGCGAGTGGTGCGCCGGGTAGTGCACGAGCGAGGGGAACAGGTCCCGCGCGGGCTTGGTGACCGAGATGCGCCGGCGCGGGGGCTTGGGCCGCATGCCCGTGCGGGTCATCAGGGCGGGCACAGCGTCGAGCGCGAGGGTGCCGGCGGCGAGCTGGGCCAGCTCCTCGCTGATGAGCTCGGGCTCTTCCATGATGATGCCGTCGGCGACCTCGAGGAACTCCCGGTGGTTCATCTGCGCGTACTGGCCGAAGGTCACGACCGTGGTGCCGTACGCCTCCGAGACCCTGCGCGCCAGGGCGATCCCCCGCTCAAGACCCTCGAACTGCTGGACGGAGACGAGCGTGAGGTCGAAGGGGCCTTCCGGAATGGCGTCGGGAAGCAGGTGCGCGTCCCAGCCGACGACGTCGGCGCCGTGATGCTGCAGAGCGGCAGCCGCACACGCGGACGTCAGAGGCTGGAGCTCCGCTTCGAACGCGGAGGCAACCAGAACACGGGCACTACTCACACTTCCCCCCAGGGAGTGATCAAGGAGCGTGACGGATCGGGAGGGGGCCGGGTCAGGGCCCAGGTCGGTAACGACGCTGTCGACCGACCGACGGCCGGAACCCTGCCAGCGTTGAGCGATGTATGTCAATAGATCGATGAATGGCTCAAAGACCATCCCTGCGGACCACCGTCGTCGCGGGGCATCAGTGCCCCGATTCGCCCTCCTCTGTGACTGGATGCGAAGAGAGGTCACTCACCTGAACCCCCTCGCTCACCCAGCTGGAAGGCGTTCAGAGCGAAGGTGCCGAGTGCGGTCACCTGGGCTTCGAATTTCGTTGCCGACCACAGGAGACCCACCTGCCATCTCGGCGCATGACTCAAATTCAATCGCCGATCATCGATAATTTCGCCCCACCAGATCTCGCCAGGGCGAGTCCGAGACGGTAGCGTTCGGCCACGGCATCACGGTCCGCACCCGGGGTCAGCGGGTGAACGGCTACCGACGCCTTGATTCTTCAGGCCCTTCAAAGGGGAGCGGGCCGAGCTTCAATCACGGAGACGCGTGCGGACCCGACGGCAACTCCCCACGGTCCGGCGCGAGTTCAACCTGCAAGCGAGAGAGAACTCAGGGAGTTCGGGCTTCAGGCCCTGAACAGTCGTCATCCGCAGGCCCGGTGGTCACACACCGTCCTCCCGGCGCCCCCGCACTCTCGTCCGGCGCCTCTCCCCGTCCACGCGTCAGGGGCGCGACCGGCGCTCACGTCCACACCTCTTTTCAGGTCCCGACCTCAGACCCGCATGCCCTACGGGTGGCGATCCGCCACCGGCGTTCCCCGATCACCGTCCCTCCACCACCGCAAAGGCACCGCCATGTCTTTCATGTCCACCGAATCCCGCAGCAGAGCAGCGCGCCTCACCGGCCGGCGCGTCCGCCAGGGCGCTTCCGTCGCCTCCGCGTCCCTCCTCCTCTCCGCCGCCCTGACCGGCTGCGCCGGCTCCGCGAAGGCCGGCTCGGACGCCATCCAGGCCAGCGGCTCCACCACCGTCGCCCCGGTGGCATCCGATGCGGCCGAGGCGCTGAAGGCCAAGGGCCTGAACATCACCGTCGCCACCCAGGGCGGCTCCGCCGGCGGAATCTCCCAGCTCGGCACCGGCCAGATCAACATCGCGCTGAGCTCCAAGCCTCTGTCGGAGAAGGACCAGAAGGCCTACCCCGACACGGACTTCGTGACCACGCAGATCGGCGCGGACGCCGTCGGCGTGATCATCACGAAGGAAGTGGCCGACGGCGGAGTCAAGGGCCTGACCAAGACGCAGGTCGCGGGCCTGTTCGAGGGGAAGATCACCAACTGGAAGGAGGTCGGCGGCCCCGACCTCCAGGTCTTCGTCTACGACAAGGAGCCCGGCCGCGGCACCCGTGAGGTGCTCGACAAGTTCATCTACGGCAAGGGCGAGGCGCCGGCCCCGCCCAAGTCCGCGAACTACGCCATCGTGGGCGGCAACCTGGAGACCCGCAACAAGCTCAAGTCCACCCGCGGTTCCATCGCCCCGCTGTCCACCGGTTTCATCGAGGGTCACCCCGAGCTGGTCGCCGTGCCTCTGGAAGACGTCGCCCCCACCCTGGAGAACGTGGCGTCCGGCAAGTACCCGATGACCCGCCCCCTGTACATGATCACCAACGGCAGGCCGGAGGACGGCGTCAAGCAGTACATCGACTACATCCTCTCGCCCGAGGGCCAGAAGCTGCTGCCCAGGCACGGCTACCTCACGCGTGAGCAGATGGGCCTCTGATCATGGGTCTCACTCTGGAGCGCCCCACCCAGGCGCCCGGACCCGCCGTGCCGCGGCCCTCCCCCGGGAGCGGCCGCGGCAGCCGGGCGAGATGGGTCTGGGGCTGGGCCTACAGCGGCATCCTGTCGGTGCTGCTCACCCTCACGGTCCTGCTCGGCTACCTGGCCACGGGCATCGCGAGCGGAACCGTCGACTGGACGGCACTGCTCACCTCGTCCACCTGGAGTCCGGGGAACCTCGCGTTCGGCGGCCTGGCCATGATCTACGGATCGGCGGTCGTCTGCGTCCTGGCACTGGTTCTCGCCGTCCCCGTGGGCTGGGCGGCGGCCGTCGCCCTGTCCGAGTACCTTCCGCCTCGTCTCGCCAAGCCGCTGCGTCTGAGCATCGAACTCCTGGCAGCGGTCCCCTCCATCGTCTACGGCCTGATCGGCATCATGGTGATCCGGCCGTTCGTGGCGGATCTCGGTGACGTGCCGGGCGGAGACAGCCTGCTCGCCGCCGGCATCGTCCTCGCCGTGATGATCATGCCGACGATCGTGGCGGTCAGCGTGGACGCGCTGGCCACCGTACCCGGACGGTACCGGGAGGCCGCGTACTCGCTCGGCCTGACCCGGCGCGAGGTCGTGCGGTCGGCCGTCCTGCCCCAAGCGCGTCCCGGCATGCGGGCCGGCGTCCTGCTCGGCCTGGCGCGGGCACTGGGTGAGGCCATCGCGGTCTTCATGGTCATCGGCCGCGCCGACGACCGGCTCCCCGAGTCACTCGGAGACGTCTTCTCCTTCCTCGTACGCCCCGGTCAGACGCTCACCACCAAGCTGGCCGGCCCCGAGCCGATGCTCGCGGGCACCTCCGGCCCGTACTTCGCGGCCCTGTGCGGGCTGGGCATCATCCTGCTGACCCTGGTTGCCGTCGCCACCGTCTGGGGCACCCGCGGCTCCACGGGACGAGCCGTACGCGTTCCACGTGCCCGGCGGTCCTCCGCATGGCTGCGCACCCCGAAGGACCGGCTCACCACCGCAGTCCGGCTCGGGGCCCTGCTGCTGCCGGGGGCACTCCTCGTCGGCATGCTCGGCATCCTGCTGGCCCGCGGCGGCGCGGCGCTCAATCCGGTCTTCTGGTTCACGGCCTCCGAAGGTGCGGCGGGTGGCGGTATCCGCGACCAGATCCTCGGCACCCTCCTGCTCCTTGCCACCACAGCCCTGATCGCACTGCCGCTCGGCTACGGAGCAGGCATCGTGATCGGCACGCGTGCCTCGGCGAAGACCGCTCGCGTGCTGGAGACGCTGACCGTGGCGGTCGGCGGAACGCCCACGATCCTGCTGGGCCTCGCCGGGTACGTCCTCTTCTGCACGACCATGGGCTGGGGCCGCTCCTGGCTGGCCGGCGCCGTGGTCCTGGTGCCCGTCGTGATCCCGGTGGTCGCCCTCACCACGGCAGGCCGGATTCGGAGCATGCCTGCGGAAATCACCGAGGCCGCGCTCGCGCTGGGCCTCACGAGCTCCCAGTACGTCCGCTCGGTGGTCATCCCGTACACCTGGCCGGCCACGCTCACCGGCCTGCTTCTCGGCCTGGCCCGCGCGGCGGGAGAGACGGCCCCCCTGATCTTCACCGCCACGGTGTTCTTCGGGGCACCCGCCCTCCCGACCGGCATCGTCAACGCTCCGGTCCAGGCCCTGCCCACGCACATCTTCACCCTGTCGCAGGACTCGGGCGCCCCCGAGGCGATCGCCCAGGCATGGGGCAGCGCTCTCGTCCTGGTCCTGATCACCGCGGGCCTGCTCAGCCTCGCGGTCTTTCTGCGCAACCGCTTTGAAGGAGCCCGACGATGGACGACGTGACAACCGGTCTCGCTCCGCTGGACGACGCGGTCGACAAGACGGTCATCGCGGTCCGCGACCTGCAGATCTTCGACGGCACGAAGCGCCTGGTCGGACCGGTCACCTTCGAGCTGGCCTCGGGATCCACCACCGGCCTGTGCGGCCCGTCGGGCGCGGGCAAGTCCACGGTGCTGCGCGCCCTGGTCGACCTGCTGCCCCACGGGCTCCGTCGCGAAGGTGAGGTGCAGGTCCTCGGCCGTCCCGTCCGGTACGCCAAGGGCGACGCCGGCCTGCGCAGCACGGTCGTCCTGGTGCCGCAGACCCCCGTGGTCTTCGGCGGCAGCATCCTGGACAACGCCCTGTTCGGCCTCCGCCACCTGGTACGGGCGTCCCGGACGGAACTGCACGACCGCGCCGAGCAGGCACTGCGCGAGGCGGGCCTGTGGAACGAGGTCTCCGACCGCCTGGACACGCCGGCCCAGACCCTCTCCAACGGCCAGCGCCAACGACTCTGCCTGGCCCGCGCCCTGGCCCTCGAACCGGCGGCCCTCCTGCTCGACGAGCCGACCAGCGCCCTGGACGAGCGGAGCCGCGACACCGTCGAGGAGTCCGTGGCAGCCCTGCGGGGCAACCGGACGGTCCTGCTCGTCTCTCACGACCCCGCGCAGGTGGAACGACTCTGCGACCGCACGGTCCGCATCGACCTGCCGACCACCGCAGCGGCGGTCTGAACGCTCGTCCACCCCACAGAACTCAATGGACTTGGGCCCGCCCTCGCAGCGAAAGCGCGACGGCGGGCCCAGGAGCGTGATCGGGGTCTCGGCGGCGCCACCGGCCAGCACCGCGCTGGTCGGCGGGCGTGGGTCCGTTCCAGCCCAAGATCCTGCTCAGGCGCCTTACCGCGGGTCGAGGTTCAGCAAGCGGGGACACGTCCGGGACGCATGCTGACCGTTTGCTGACCTGCTCCCTGCCTGCGTTTTTGCAGGTCAAGTGCTGTTCCAACACCTTACAACGAGGCGTGATCCCGGAGCGGCCCGTCACGTGGTCCGCTCGGAGATCGCCGGAAGGACGGTCTCGGCGATGGCGAGGAGCGCGCTGTCGTCCGGGAGGGCTCCGGACCTGCTCCAGACCGTGATGTCGCAGTAGCCGCCCCGGTCCTTCCGGTCGAGGGCCACGGACAGCGTTCTGGACGGAGGGCCCTGCTCGACGGGTCCGCCGGAGCCGCCGCTTCCGAGATCGATCTCGATCGCCATGGTGTGACCGGAGGAGAGGACCGCGGGCCGGTCGAGGACCGAGACCTTGCTGACCTCCGGACTCTTCCCGAGTTCCATCAGGTTCACGTACTGGGCGATCGACAACTCGTTGTACGCGACCGAGACGTTCACGGTGTAGGTGTCGAACTGGACCTCGGCCTTCGGTTGGGCGACCTTTCCGTCGGTCAGGGGGGCGGTGTCGCTCGTGCCGGATGCCACGGTCGCGGTCTCCGCGGGTGTTCCGAGGAGCCGGGCCAGGTCAGGGGTGTTGAGTGCTTCGCACAGCTCGTCGCCGGTGACAGCCCGGGGCGTCTTCTCGTACGCGCCCGGCAGCGCCTCGCCCTCCCCGCGCGGACACGAGGCGGCCCGAGGCGTGCTGTCGTCTTCCGAGGGCAACATCCGTGGGCCCAGCCACAGCGCGGCACCCAGGACCGCGAACAGGGCCACGGCGGCGACGGCTTGGCCCCATGCGTTGGGTTCCTTCCCCGGGGCGGCCGAGGCGGGACGCCGACCCGCTGAAGGCTGCGGATGCGGCCGGACAGCGGCGTCGGGCGCCGTGGAGTCCGCGGATGCCGTCGGCCTCGCGTTCCGGCGGGCGCGGAGCGCCCGGATCACCGTGTGGACGCGCACCGCGGTGAACACCAGGAACGCCACGCCGATGCCGACTGCCGGCCATGCATGGTCGTGGAGGGCGAGATACATGATGCGTACGCCGAAGACCGACCCGACCACGATGAACAGGGGCTCACGGACCCAGAAGGGCAGGAGCCGGAAGAGGAGACCGAGCACTCGGCGATCTTGACCTGGTGAGATCGCGTTGGCTGTGGCGGAAGCCACAGTTCCGGCTCAGGACTCAACCGTGATCAACCGAGGGCTTCCGACGGCAGGGCTTCTCACCTGGCGCCGACATGGCCCGGTCCGGGATCCGTACGGGGCGCCAGGTCGGCGCAGACGCGGCCGTCGCACGCCGGGGTGCCGGTGTCGGCGGCGGCAGTGCGGGGGCGGAGCGGGACGCCGTTGGCGCGCAGCACGTCGCGGACGTCCAGGATCAGGGGGAAGACCTCGTGGTTGCGGTCCTCGCCCTGCTCGTCCCACGCTCGCTGTTCGGCCTCGACGGCCATGCGGTCCTCCGCGAAGACCCGTTCGGTGAAGTGCCGGATGAACGGCCAGGCCATATGCAGGACGGCGGGGACTCTGGGCTTCTCGATCATGAGCAGGCCGTACGCGTGGCACCTGCGTTGCTCCGCGTCCTCGGGTACGTAGACGGCCCAGAGGCGCAGTGCCGGGCGGTCGGCCTTCTCCGGGACCAGGTCCAGTGTCTGGTACGGGTACGCGGTGCGGATGGTCATGACGTCGCTGGAGGGCCGGCCGCCGATGCCCTCGGCGGCGAGCATGCCGGCGCTGCGGCTGCGCTTGCCCCCGGTGTGCGTGAAGAGGTAGCGGGCCTCGACCGATCGTGGGCCGCTCTCGTACCCCAGCAGCTGCGGCTGGAGTTTGCCGACCACGCCCCGGTGGAGGAACTGGTGGTTCATGTCGAGCAGGTTCTCGTGCATGAACGAGTAGTGGCAGCGCACGGTCCGGGAGAAGGTCATGGTCCGGTACGTCGGTGAGGCGAAGTCGGGGAGCTCGGGCAGTCCGGTGACCGCCGCCTTCTCGGCGTCGCCCGGGAAGACGAACACCAGGCCGTACGCCTCGCGGACCGGGTAGGCGCGCACGCCGCGTGGCGGCCGGCCGTCGCCCTTGGACAGGTACGGGATCTGCGAGATGCGGCCGTCGCCGCGGTAGGCCCAGGCGTGATAGCAGCAGCGGAGCGTCTCGCCGTCCACGACGCCCATGCTCAGCGGCACCTGCCGGTGGGCGCACCGGTCCTCCAGCGCGTGGACGGCACCGCTCCGGCTGCGGAAGAGCGCGATGCGCTCCCCGGCGAACGCGGTCGGCACCACCCGTCCCCTGCGCACCTTCCGGGACAGGGCCACCGGGTACCAGAAATCCGGGTTCGCCCCGAACCGCCGCAGGTCGGGCAGGCCGGACCGGGGGTTACCGCGCTCCCCGGGCCCACCGCGTGCGCTCTTGTCCGACCCGTTCCCGGTCATGCCTCTCCCTCGTACGTGGGCGCCCCTCTCCATCCTGGCCGCAGCCCATGGACGCGCGCCCGCCCTGGACGCCCGGACGGGTGCTTTCGCGGAAAGGGCTGTTCCGCCGGTCACGGGGCACGCGAGCCAGTAGCGTGATCGAACGGAGGCCGACATAAGACATTCCGTGAGACATGGGGGGGTGCGGAGGTGCAGGCGCCTGCGACCGTTGTGCAGCTCGCTCTGCTCGTCCTTCTGGTGCTGCCCGGGGTCACCTACCAGTTCATCCGGGAACGCCGTCGCGGGCCGGTGCCGGGTGAGCGTGATCTGGGCGAGCGGGTGCTGCGGGCGATCGTCGCCTCGATCGCGCTGGACGCCCTGTACGCCGTGGTGGCGGGGCCGGCGCTGGTTCGTCTGGCGCGCGGCACCGGCAGCGGCGGCGGCACCGGCTGGGACGGTTTCGTGGAGCGGCCGCGGATGGTCGGATTCGTCGCCCTGATGCTGTTCCTCGTCGTGCCTGCCGTGGCCGCGGTCGCCGTCTCCCTGGTGGACCGGCAGCGCCGCAAGGCCCGGTTCCTGCGCACGCCCAGCGCCTGGGACCACGCGTTCCGCGACCGCGAACCGTGCTTCGTCCGCGTACGGCTCAAGGACGGCAACTGGGCGGGTGGTTGGTACGGCCACCGGTCGTACGCCTCCTCGTATCCCCACCCGGCCGAGCTGTACCTCGAATCGGCGCGCGTGATGGGTGCCGACGGGTCGTTCGGCGCGCGCGTGCACGGGACGGCGGGGCTTCAGCTGCGGGCGGAAGACTTCGACGTTCTGGAGTTCGTCGAAGCCGGAGAACCGGCCACGGTGCCGGATGAGGAGCGGTGATGGCGTACGAACCCGAGCTCTCGCCCGAAGAGGCGGCGCTGCTGGAGGCGGACGAGGGGCGCGGCTACACCCCGAAACGCGAGGTCGCCGAGCCGGACGAGGCGCCCGGCGGACCGGCCGGCACCTCGAACGGCACCGAGGACTGACGCGTGGGCGGCCCCGTGGACGAGCCGGCCGCGCGGTTCGGGGAGGCGTTCCGCGTGGCCCGGCACAGCCCGGACCCCGCGTCGGTCGAGAGCGCGGTCGAGCTCGGACGCGCCGTGCTGTCCGAGCTCGACGCGGACGCGGACGCGTCCGAGCGCCGCTCGGTGCTGTCGAACCTCGGGGGCCTGTTGCAGACCCGCTACCACCAGGCCGGCGACTTCGCGTTCCTCCAGGAGGCCGTTCAGCACGTCACGGAGGCGTATTTCCTGGCGTACGAAAGCCCGGAGGACTCGGCGAGCTACGCCAACAACATCGGCATGCTGCTGCACACCGCGTTCCAGCGGAACCAGGACCGCGACACCCTGGCCGACGCGGTGGACTGGAGCCGGAGCGCCGTCGACGAGGCACCGTCCGCGAAGAAGGCGTTCTACCTCGGCAACCTCGTTGTCGCGCTGCGGACGGCCTTCACCGTGACGCAGGACCTCGCCCCGCTGGCGGAAGCCGTCGAGCACGCGCGGGACGCCGTCGACTGCTCCCCCGATGACGCTCTCACCGCCAGGAGTCTGCATTTCCTCGCCGTCGTCCTGCGCGACTGGTCCCGCGCCACCGGGGACACCGGTGTCGTGGAGGAAGCCGTCGACGCCGCGCGGCGAGCGGTGGAGTTCACCCCGGCCGGATCGGACGACGTACGCGAACGGCTGAGGCACCTCGCGTACCTCCTCGGCGACCGCTACCGGGCGCACGGAGCACGGGACGACCTGGCCGAACTGCTCCGGGTCCGGCGGACGCTGGTGGCCCACACCCCGGTCACCGATCCGGGGCACTCGCGGAACCTCGTCGATCTGACGACCACGGAACGGGACTGGGCGGCGCTCACCGGCGAGCGCCCGGAGTCGACCGGCGGCTGGGAACGCGCCGACACCGAGGCCGACATGTGCGGCCGCTACGCCGCCGAGTTCCAGCGGAACCGGGACCCGGACCTGCTCGACCGGGCGATCGAGCTCGGGCGCTCGGTGGCGGCGGGGACGCCTGCCGGGCATCCGCGCCGGTGCGTGCGGCTGGACCACTTCGCCGCGGCGCTGGCCACCCGGGGTGAGGAGTTCGGGGACCACGCCGCGCTCGCGGAGGCCGTCGCCGTCGAGCGGGAGGCGGTCGCGTGCACGCCGGCCGGCCATCCGCTGCGGGTCCAGTTCCTCGGCAACCTCGCCGTCAACCTGAACGCGTGGTTCCACGCGACCGGAGACCTGGCCCACGTCGTGGACGCGATCGACGTCGCCCGCCGTGCCGCCGAGGCCTCGGCCGGGCGGGGTGACCACCCGCGTTCGCTCGGGATCCTCGCCGTCGTGCTGCACAACCGGTTCCGGGTGACCGGCGAGCTGCGGGTGCTGTCGGAGGCGGTCGACCACGCGCGGGAGTCCGTCCGCCTCGGCGCGAGCCTGGTCGCCGGACAGGCCCAGCGGCTCTCCAACCTCGGCGCCATCCTGTCCGACCGGTTCACCAGGACGGGCGGGGCGAGCGTGCTCGACGAGGCGATCGACGCGCACCGTGCGGCCGTGGAGGTGACGGCGGACGACGACCCGGAACGGGCGGGGCGGCTGGCCAATCTCGGCGGTGTGCTGGAAATGGCGTACACCAGGTTCGGCGACCGGAACGCGTTGCTGGACGCGATCGCGGCGCGGCGCGCGTCCGTGGCGGCGACTCCGGAGGACAGCCCGCACCGGCCCGGGTACACCGCGAGCCTGGCCACCGTGCTCGGCGACTGGTGCACGAGCCTCGCCTCACCCGCCGCGCCCGCCGTCCACGCCGCCGTGCCTGCCGTCGCGCGACAGGAGCCGCCGGAGCCGGTGGACACGCAGGTTCTCGCCGAGGCGGTCGGCCTGGCCCGGAGTGTGGCGCTGATGCCCGAGCAGGACGCCTACTCCCGGGCCGGTCTGCTGACCGGCGTCGCCAACGTCCTGGCGCTCGGCTTCCGGCACCTCGGCGACGACGACGCGCTGGCCGAGGCCCTCGACTGCTACCGGGAAGCCGCGGCGTCCGCCGGATCGCCCGCGCGGAACCGGGCGGAGGCGGCGGGCCGGTGGGGTGATCTGGCCGCCGAGGCCGGGCGGTTCGACGTCGCGGCCGAGGGGTACGCCGCCGCGGTCCGGCTGCTGCCCCGGATCGCCGGGCGCCGCCTGGACCGCGAGGACGCCCAGTACTGGCTCGGCCGGTTCGCCGGGGTCGCCGCCGACGCGGCCGCGTGCGCGCTGGCCGCCGGTGACGAGGTGAGCGCGGTGACCCTGCTCGAATCCGGGCGCTGCGTGCTGGCCGCCCAGGCGCTCGACAGCCGCGGCGATCTCTCCGATCTGCGCGAGCTGGCTCCCGAGTTGGCCGATCGCTTCCGTACGCTCACCGCGGAGTTCGAGACCGACACCGCGAGCGACCGGGTGGCCCTCGCCGACGAGCTCGACGCGGTGACCGACCGGATCCGCGCGCTGCCCGGGTTGGAGCGGTTCCTGCGGCCGCCGCTGCTCACCGACCTCACCGCGCAGGCGCACGAGGGCCCGATCGTGTACGTCAACGTCAGCCGGCACCGGTGTGACGCGCTGATCCTCACTCCGGACGGGGTCCGGCCGCTCCGGCTGGACGGGCTGAGCTCGCAGGCCGTGAGTCAGCGCGTACGCGCTCTGCACACCGCGTTCTCCGAGGGCCGGATGGCCGCGGAGCAGACGGTCCACGACACGCTCGGCTGGCTGTGGGACACCGTCGCGGGGCCGGTGCTCGACGAGTTGGGGCTGACGGAACCACCGGCGGCGGACGGTCCGTGGCCGAGGATCTGGTGGGCTCCGGTCGGGGCGCTCAGCCTGCTTCCCCTCCATGCGGCGGGCCACCACCGCGACGGCGGACCCGCGCTCCTCGACCGCGTCGTCTCCTCGATGACGCCGACGATCCGCGCACTGGGCCACGCCCGCGCGGGCCGCCGCGACGACCGGACCGAGCCGCGGCTGCTGGTGGTCGCGATGCCGCATACTCCGGACGCCCCGGACCTGCCCGGCGCGGCGACCGAAGCCGGCCACCTGGCCGCCCTCGTCCCCGGCGCCACGGTCCTGGTCGGCGCGGACGCGACGCGTGACACCGTTCTCGACGCCCTGTCCGACGGCGGCTGGGCGCACTTCGCCTGCCACGGGTACAGCGACCCGGACAATCCCTCGGACAGCCACCTCGTGCTGCACGACCACGAACGCGCGCCGTTCCGGGTGCTGGACCTTTCCCGACTGCGCCTGCGGAACGCGGAGTTCGCGTTTCTGTCCGCCTGCGACACGGCCCGTACCACCGCGCGCCTGTCCGACGAGGCGATCCACCCGTTGGCGGCCTTTCAGATCGCCGGCTTCTCCCAGGTGGTCGGAACGCTCTGGCGCGTGGACGACGCTGTGGCACCGGCCTTCAGCCGACAGGTCTACGGCGAGCTGACGGCCGGTCGATCCGGTGTGCTGTGCGCGTCGGCGGCGGTCCACCGTGCGGTCAGGCTGCTCAGAACGACGTATCCGAACCTGCCGTCGGTGTGGGCCGCGCACGTCCACGCGGGCGCCTGAGCACGGGGCGACCCGGCTGTCGCGCCCTCAGCCGTCGCGCCCTCAGCCGTCGTGCAGGGCCTTCTTGAGTGCGTCGACGGCGAGGGTGCGGGCGACGTTGGCGGCGCGGGTGTCGCGCAGGCTGTCCAGGAGGAGGAAGTCGTGGACCATGCCGGCCACCCGTACGGAGGTCACGTCCACGCCGGCCTCGCGCAGCCTGTTGGCGTAACTCTCGCCCTCGTCGCGCAGGACGTCCGCCTCGTCGGTGATGACCAGGGTGGTGGGCAGCCCCCGGAGCTGGTCCAGGGAAGCCCGGAGTGGGGAGGCGTGCACCTCGGTGCGCTGGGCGGGGTCGCTGGTGTAGGCGTCCCAGAACCACTTCATGCCGTCGCGGGTGAGGTAGTAGCCCTCGGCGAACTGGAGGTAGGACGGGGTGTCGAAGTCGGCGTCGGCCACCGGGTACAGCAGGACCTGCGCCTTGAGGTCGATCCCGCCGCGCTCCTTGTTCATCAGCGCGAAGACGGCGGACATGCAGCCGCCGACCGACTCTCCGGTGACGGCGATCCGCGAGGTGTCCAGGCCGTGTTCCGCGCCGTGTTCGAGGACCCACCGGCCGACCGCGTAGTTCTGCTCGACCTGGGTGGGGTACGTGGCCTCGGGTGCGCGGTCGTACACGGGGAAGACGCCCGCCGCACCGGCGCCGACGGTGAGTTCGCGGAAGAGGCGGTCGTGGGTCTTGTCGTCGCCGAAGACCCAGCCAGCGCCGTGGATGAAGAAGACCACCGGCAGCGGACCGGTGGTCCCCTTGGGCCGGATGATCCGGGTGCGGACCGTGCCCCACTCGCCCGCGTCCACGTCGACCCACTCCTCGTCGACCTCGGGACGGGGCACGCTCAGGTCGCTCTGCAGGCCGGGCAGAAGGTCACGGCCCTTCTCCGGGGGGACCTCGTAGATCCGCGGGTGCGGGTCCGTGGCCTCGCACAGCTCCTTCGCCGCGGGTTCGAGGCAGGGGGTGATCGGAGGAGGTAGGTCAGTCATGTCGGCTCCCTGTCACGGGCACACGAAATGCCCTTTCCATGGATGGGCGATTCCACCCTTTGCCCGGTTCGTCCGCCGCAACCCGCACAGGAGCCCGTCAGGCGGTCATGCCGCAGTGGCGCACTCCCCCGTCGACCACGGCCCGGACCGCGGACATGCCGGAGGGACCGGGTCCGGCTTCCGTCCCCTCCGGATCGGTCATCCCGACCACGCCGCCGCGTGCGGCTTCCGGCGCTGTACGCTGCGATCATGCAGCCGTCCGTCCCCTCGCCCCCGTCGGACTCCGCGCGGCCCGGTCCGGTCGCGGACCCCGCCCGGCGCGGGCTTCTGACGGAGCGCATCGCCCGTGAGCTGGAGCACGACATCCGCTCCGGCACCATCGCCGTCGGGACGAAGCTCCCGTCCGAGCGGGAGCTCGCCGCACAGTTCGGCGCCAGCCGGAACGTCGTGCGCGAGGTGTTGCGGCGGCTGGAGGCCCAGCATCTGATCGAAGTCGCCCCGGGACGCGGCTCCTTCGTCCGCGAGCAGTCCTCCGGGCAGGCCCGGGGGTACGACGCGCTCTACCGGGCGGGCCGGCCCACCGTCCGGCAGCTGATCGAGGCGCGGATCCCGCTGGAGGTCGAGATGGTCCGGCTGGCGACCGAGCGGGCCACGGACGAGGACATCGCGGCGATGCGGGCCGCCCGGGACGCGCTGGAGTCGGCGACCGACGTCGTCGTCAAGGCCCAGGCGGACATGGACTTCCACGATGCCATCGCGGTGGCCAGCAAGAACCCGGTGCTGCGGATCATGCTGTCCTCGATCGGCGGGATGATGTTCGAGATGATGCTCCGCTCGAACTCCGATCCCTCGATCGGCGAACCCGGCGTGCCGCACCACCCGGAGATCTTCGAGGCGGTCGAGGCCCGGGACGTGGACCTCGCCTGTGCACGGATGCGGGAGCACTTGATGCTGGGGCTGCGGACGTACGGGGCCGATCTCGACGTCCAGGTCGACACGATGGCGCGCAATCACATCGAGACGCTGCTCGACCAGGCCGAGGGCCGCCGGACACCTCCGGGACGCTAGCCCGGTCCAGCCACCGGAATCTTCGCTTCAGGGTCTGGTCGTAGAGGTTTCCCTGCTGTTACGGTCACGTCCGGATCAACTGGTCCTACCAGTTGGACCAGGTAGGACCAGAGTCCCGCACGCGCACCCCCACACGCACACACCCCCACAAGCACGCACGTACCGCAGAGCAACGCAGAGAAACGAGGACAAGGATGTCCACGAGCAGCCAGCTCCTGAGCCGGCGCGCCTTCGGCAGGCTGGCCGCAGGGGTCGCGGCGGGCGCCGGGGCGGGCGCGCTGAGCGCCTGTTCGGGCGGGGGCGGCACGCCCTCGGCCGGCACACCGTTGCGGATCATGGCGATCAACCACGTCTGGTCGCAGGCGGTCAAGCGCCGCACCGCGGAGTTCGAGGAGCGGATCGGGCGGCGGGTCTCCATGACGCTGCTCACCGCCGACCAGCTCGCGAGCAGCTACAACGTCAAGCTCAACGCGTCGGGCACCGACGTGGACGTGATGATGGTCCGCGCGCTCCAGGAGCAGTTGCTCTTCGGGCACAACGGCTGGCTGGCCGACCTCAGCGACCGGGTCGCCGACGACGCCCGGTTCGCCTGGGACGACTTCCAGGACGCGCCGCGCGAGGCGTCGGTCACGGCCGGGAAGGTGCTGAGCGTCCCGGTGGTGACCGAGCGCCCCGCGCTCTACTACCGCAAGGACCTGGTGGAGGACCTGGGCGGGCCGCCGCGCACCCTGGAGGCCCTGATGGAGGGCGCGCGGGAGCTGACCCGCCGGAAGGACGGGTTCTACGGGTACGTCGGCCGGGGCCAGCGCAGCGGCGCGGTGTCCCAGTGGTCGAGCTTCCTCTACTCGTACGGCGGTGACTTCGTCGTGGACGGCACGTCCGGGATCGGCAGCGCCGAGGCCGTCGCCGCGTACGAGTACTACGGCCGGCTGCTGGCCGGCTCCGGGCCGCCCGGGGCGACCAACATGAGCCTCGAACAGGCGATGCCGATCTTCGCGCAGGGCAAGGCCGCCTTCTTCGTCGACGCCGACGCGATCTACAGCAGCTTCCTCGACCCGAAGGTGTCCCGGGTGCGTGAGACCGTCGGCTTCGCCCCGTTCCCCGCCGGGCCGGCCGGGGCCAGGCCGCACAACATCCCGTCCTGGAGCCTCGGCATCAACACCTTCTCCCGACTGCGCGACGACGCCTGGGAGTTCATCCGGTGGGCCGCCGGCCCCGAGATGTCGGCCGCCCTCCAGTCGGAGGGCATACCGGGCGCCCGCTCCTCGGTGTGGTCCGACCCGAAGACGCTGGCCGCCTTCCCGCCGGAGCTGGCCGAATCCATGCGGCTCAACGCGGAACGCGGCGTCGGCTACGACCGGCCCCGGGTCCTCCAGGTCGGCCGGGCCCGGGACATCGTCGGCCGTCCGCTGGTCGCGGGCATCCTCGGCGAGTCCGTCCGGCCGGTCGTGCGCGACGCGGACGCGGAGTTCGCCGATTTCCTCGTACGCGACAACCGCCACAAGGAGTCCTGATGCCCGCCACCGAGGCCACCAGGAGCACGGCAGCCGCCCGGGGCTCCGCCGTCCGTACGTCGCGCCCGGCGCCGCCCGGGGCCGGGCGGCGGCAGCGGACCTTCGAGCAGGCCAACCGGCGGCTCAAGTGGGCGATGCTCGCCCCGGCCGTGCTCTTCGTCGGCCTGATGATCGTCTTTCCGCTGGTCTTCACGCTGAACCTCAGCCTCACCGACGCCTTCGGCGCGGTCAACGCCGACAGCGCCCACGTCGGTCTGCGCAACTTCGCCGACGCGCTGGGCGACACCCGCCGGTTCTGGCCCGCTGCCCGCCGCACCCTGGTCTTCACCGTCGGTGCGGTGGTGCTGGAGACGGTGCTCGGGCTCGCCCTGGCGATGCTGATGCGGCGGCCGTTCACCGGGATGCGCTGGGTCCGTACCGCGCTCATCGTTCCGCTGCTCGCCACGCCGGTCGCGATCGGCATCCTGTGGCTGCTGATCCTCGACCCCACCAACGGCATCGCCAACCACCTGCTCGAAGCGGTCGGCGTGCCCCGGCAGGAGTTCCTCGGCTCGGTCGGGCAGTCGCTGCCGACGCTGATGCTCATCGACGTCTGGCAGTGGACGCCCATGATGACGCTGCTGCTGCTCGCCGGGCTCACCACGCTGCCCGAGGAGCCGGAGGAGGCCGCCCTGGTCGACGGGGCCAACGCCTGGCAGCGCTTCCGGTACGTCGTCCTGCCGATGCTCGGCCCGACGCTCGCCACCGCGCTCGTGCTGCGCGCCGTCGACGCGCTGAAGACCTTCGACATCCTCTACGCCACCAAGGGCGCGGGCGGCGGTTCGGACTTCGAGGTGGAGACCCTCAACGTCTACGCCTACGGGCTCACCTTCGACTACCAGGAGTACGGCCTGGCCGCCGCCGTCCTGGTCCTGTTCACGCTGTTCATCATCGGTGTCGTGGTGCTGCTGCGCCGCCGGGGCGGAAGGAAGAACGCATGAGTGCCACCCTCTCCCCCGTACGCCCCCGGCGGGGCCGGCCGTACGGGTCGTGGCTGCGCGGGGCCGCCATCACGGTCGTGTCGCTCGTCTTCGCGCTGCCGGTGGTGTGGATGTTCGCCGCGGCGTTCAAGACCAATGTGCAGGTGACCGATCCGTCCGTCGGGCTGTGGTTCACGCCCACGCTGGACAACTTCCGTGCCGTCGTCGAGGCCGGGCAGATCGTGCGCTCGATGGGCAACTCCCTCCTGGTCGGGGTGGTTTCGACGGTGCTCTCCGCCGTGATCGCCGTACCGGCGGCCTGGGCGGTGGGCCGGTTCTCGATGCGCCGTACCGGCTCCGTGATCCTCGTGGCGCGCATCGTCCCGGCGATCTCGCTGCTGGTGCCCTGGTACTACCTGTTCGCGCGGATGGGCCTGGTCGGCTCCTACACGGTGCTGATCCTCAGCCATATGTTCGTGTCGGTGCCGCTGATCATGTGGATCATGATCAGCTTCTTCGCGGGGCTGCCGGTCGAGCTGGAGGAGGCCGCCCGCACCGACGGGCTGAGCGCCTTCGGCGCGTTCTGGCGGATCTCGCTGCCGCTCGCGGCGCCGGGCACCGCGACCGCCTCGCTGCTGGCCTTCGTCTTCAGCTGGAACAACTTCATGTTCGCGCTGGTCTTCTCCGACGACCGGACCCAGACCGTGCCGGTCACCCTGTTCAACTTCATCTCCTACGCGAGCACGGACTGGGGCGGTCTGATGGCCGCCGCCTCCCTCATCACCGTGCCCGTCGTCCTCGCCGCCGTCCTCGGCCAGAAGTACCTGGTGGCCGGGCTGACGTCCGGCGCCACCAAGGGCTGAGAGTCCCACTCCCCCGACCTCCGACCCCCACCTGCGGAAAGAGCGCACACGCATGAAGATCGTCGACGCGAAGGTCGTCGTCACCAGCCCCGGCCGCAACTTCGTCACCCTGAAGCTGACGACCGACGAAGGGCTCACCGGCCTCGGCGACGCGACCCTGAACGGGCGGGAACTGTCCGTCGTCAGCTATCTCACCGACCATGTCGCCCCCCTGCTGATCGGCCTCGACCCGCATCGCATCGAGGACACCTGGCAGTCGCTGTACCGGGGCGCGTACTGGCGGCGCGGTCCGGTGACGATGGCCGCCATCGCCGCCGTGGACGTCGCACTGTGGGACATCAAGGCGAAGGCCGCCGGGCTGCCCCTCTACCAGTTGCTGGGCGGCGCGAGCCGGGAGCGGATCGGTACGTACGGTCATGCCAACGGCCGGGACATACCCGAACTGCTCGACTCCGTACGGGCCCGGCTCGCCGAGGGCTATCCGGCCGTCCGCATCCAGTCCGGCATCCCCGGCCTCAAGGCGGTGTACGGGGTATCCGACACCGATAACACCGGGGCGCCGGTCCTCCACCAGCAGGCCCGCCCGCTGGTGGAGGACTGGGACACCGCGGCGTATCTGCGCCATGTGCCGGCCGTCTTCGAGGCGGTGCGCGCGGAGTTCGGCGCCGAGCTGCCGCTGCTCCACGACGCCCACCACCGGCTCACCCCGGTCCAGGCCGCCCGGCTCGGCAAGGACCTGGAGCCCTACCGGCCGTTCTGGCTGGAGGACTGCACCCCGGCCGAGAACCAGGAGGCGCTGCGTCTGGTCCGCCGGTCCACCACCACGCCGCTGGCCGTCGGCGAGGTGTTCAACACGGTGTACGACTACCAGGCCCTGATCACCGAGCAGTTGATCGACTACGTGCGCTCGGCGGTGACCCACTTCGGCGGCGTCACCCCGCTGCGCAAGCTCTTCGACTTCGCCGCGCAGTACCAGATCAAGAGCGCCGTCCACGGCCCCGAGGACATCTCCCCGGTCGGGATGGCCGCCGCCGTCCACCTGGACCTCGCCGTGCACAACTTCGGCATCCAGGAGTACTCCGGCCACACCCCGCTCACCGAAGCGGTGTTCCGGCACGCCTACACCTTCACGGACGGGTATCTGCACCCGGGCGAGGCGCCCGGCATCGGGGTGGAGCTCGACGAGGAGCTGGCCGCCGCCCACCCGTACGCGCCCGCGTATCTGCCGGTCAACCGGCTCCACGACGGGACCGTGCACGACTGGTGAGTTCCCTTCGCTCATGAGTTCCGCGGGGTCCGGCGTGCGCCGGGCCCCGCACCCACATGGGCCGAAAGAAGTCTTGCGCGATCCCTTGACCCGTGCGGAACGGAGGTTCACAGTACTCACTAATGCGCATTACTAATACGCATTAGTGATCCGGAGGAACACCGTGGAAGAACCCAGGAAGCGGTCCAGGCCGGGCCGGGCGCCGGCTCCCGCGGGCCGCACGTCCCGGCCGCGTCAGGCCGAGGTCGCCCGGCTCGCCGGGGTCTCGCAGGCCACCGTCTCGCTGGTGCTGGGGGCCCGGAAGCAGGGCGCCACGATCTCCGAGGAGACCCGGCGGAAGGTGCTCGACGCGGTGCGGGCCCTGGGCTATGTGCCGGATCCGGCCGCCAGCCGTCTCGCCGCCGCCCGGAACAATCTGCTCGGGGTCTTCAGCTTCACGTCCACCTTCCCCACCGACGTACAGCACTCGTACTACCCCTTCCTCGTCGGCGTCGAGCAGGAGGCCGCCGCCCGGGGCTACGACCTGGTGCTCTTCACCGGCTCCAGCACCGGCGGCGCGGGGGCCGCCGGTCCGAACGCCCTCAACCGGGTGCGGCTCGCCGACGGCTGCCTCTTCCTCGGCCGCCACGCCCCCGCCGACGAGCTGCTGCGGCTGGTCGCCGACGGCTTCCCCGTGGTGCACCTCGGCCGCCGGGACGAGCTGGAGGGGCTGGCGTGGGTCGGCGCGGACTACGTCAGCGCCGCCCAGGAGGTCGTCGCGCACCTCGCCGCGCTCGGGCACCGGCGCATCGTGCTCGTCCGCGAGGACGACGAGGCGCCCGCCTCCACCGACCGTGAGCACGGCTTCCTCAAGGGCCTGGAGGAGGCGGGGCTGCCCGGCGGTCCCGCCGCCGTCTTCCGCTCCGCCGACCCCGAGCGCGACCTGACGGCCGAGCGGCTGCGCGGCTGGCTGGACGAGGGCGTGACCGCGTTCGTCGCGGAGGAGACCGACACCGGCGACGCCTGGCGCGCCCTGCACGGCGCCGCGCACTTCGTCGGCATCGACTGCCCGCGCGACGCCTCGCTCGCCCTGCTCGGCAGCCCCCCGCCGGATCTGGCGGACGGGCCCGTCCCCACCGGCTTCGACGTCCCCCGGCCCCAACTGGGCGCGGCCGCCGTACGGATGCTCGCCGCGCTGGTGGCCGGGGAGGAGGCGACGGAGCCCCTGGTGGCCTGCACCTTCCGGCCCGGCTCGACGGCAGGACCGGCCCCCGTACACCTCTGACCCTCGTAGACCCGGCCCCGGGAGGAGGCCGGCCGACGCTTCAACGCACCACGTACACCCAGCACTTCAAGGAGAACCGTGACATCCGAACCCGACATCCTCATCGTGGGCGCCGGACTCGGCGGCGTGGCCGCCGCTCTCGCCGCCTGCCGGGCGGGACGCACCGTCGTCCTCACCGAGGAGACGGACTGGATCGGCGGCCAGCTCACCTCGCAGGCGGTTCCGCCGGACGAGCACCCGTGGGTCGAGGAGTTCGGCACCACCGCCTCGTACCGCACCCTGCGCGACGCGATCCGCGACTACTACCGCCAGTGGTACCCGATGCGTTCCGAGGCGCTGGCGCTGCGCAACCTCAACCCGGGCGCCGGGCGGGTCAGCAAGCTGTGCCACGAGCCGCGCGTCGCCCTCGCCGTCATGGAGGCCATGATCGCGCCGTACCGCTCCTCGGGTCTGCTGACCCTGCTCACCGAGCACCGGCCGGTGGCCGCCGAGGCGGGCGAGGACGACACCGTACGGTCCGTGACGCTGGCCGACCTGCGCGGCGGCAACCGCCTGACGATCAGCGCCCGTTACGTCATCGACGCCACCGAGACCGGCGAACTGCTCGAACTCGCCGGTGTGGAGCATGTGATCGGCGCCGAGGCGCGGAGCGAGTACGACGAGCCGCACGCCCCCGAGGAGGCGCAGCCCCTCAACCAGCAGGGCATCACGGTGTGTTTCGCACTCTCGCACCACGAGGGCGAGGACCACACCATCGAGCGCCCGGCCGACTACGACTTCTGGCGCACCTATCGGCCGGACTTCTGGCCGGGTCCGCTGCTCGGCTTCCTGGCCCCCGATCCGCGCAGCCTGGAGGCCGTGCCGCGCACCTTCGTGCCCAATCCGGAGCTGGATCCGCTGGACGTCAGCGCCGACCAGTCCGCCGACGCGGGCGACAAGGAGCTGTTCGGCTTCCGCCGGATCCTGGCCCGCAAGCTGCACCGGCCCGGTGCGTTCGACTCGGACATCACGCTGGTCAACTGGCCCCTGAACGACTACTGGTTGAAGCCGCTGATCGGCGACGGCGAGGAGACCTCGGCGGCCGCGCTGGCCGAGGCCCGCCAGCTGTCGCTCTCGGTGCTGTACTGGCTCCAGACCGAGGCGCCCCGGGCGGACGGCGGCACGGGGTTCCCGGGTCTGCGACTGCGCCCGGACGTCACGGGCACGGCGGACGGTCTGGCGAAGGCGCCGTACGTCCGCGAGTCACGGCGGATCAAGGCCGTCACCACGGTCACCGAGCACGACGTCTCGATCGACATCGTCGGGCCGTACGGCGGCACCCGCTACCGGGACTCGGTCGGCGTCGGCAACTACCGTATCGATCTGCATCCTTCGACCGGTGGCGACAACTACATCGACATCGGTTCGGTGCCGTTCGAGATACCGCTCGGCGCGCTCGTCCCGCGCCGCGTCCGCAATCTGCTGCCGGCCGGCAAGAACATCGGCACGACGCACATCACCAACGGCTGCTACCGGCTCCACCCGGTGGAATGGAACATCGGCGAGGTCGCCGGCGCGCTGGCCGCGCACTGTGTCGCCGAGAGCGTCGAGCCGCACCAGGTCCAGGCCGAGGACAAGCGGTTCGAGGTGTTCGCCCGGCTGCTGGAGCGTGACGGCGTGCAGCGCCACTGGCCGGACGTACGCGGCTACTGACCCCGTACGCGCCCGACGGGCCACGCACGGCGAACCACGGCCCACGGACGGCGCGAACGACGCATCACCACCCGCTTCACCGCACGACACCCGCTTCACGCACCACCCCGTTTCACCGCACGGCCCCCAGGGCGCACGCGGAGCGCCGGGCGGGCGCAGCTCCACCTGTACCCGCCCGGCCCCAGGCCCCGGACCTCTCACGAGGCCCGGGCCTGCCGCCCTCGCCCTGCCACCCGCACAAGGAGGTGCCCAGCCATGAACACCCACCGCATACGCGTCGGCATCGACGTGGGCGGAACCTTCACCGACGCCGTGGCCGTAGACGCCACGACCCTGAACCTGCTGGGGCAGGTGAAGGTTCCCACCAGCCACCATCACGAGGACGGTGTCGCCCACGGCATCGTCGAAGCTCTCGACCGTCTGCTGGAGCAGACCGGCCACACGCCCGAGGACGTGACGTTCCTCGCCCACGGCACCACCCAGGCTACCAACGCCCTGCTGGAGGGCGACGTCGCCACCGTCGGTCTGATCGGCATCGGTGCAGGCCCGAGCGCCGCCCTGACCCGTCGGCTGGCCGCGTTCCGCAAGCTGGAGCTGACGCCCGGCAAGCGGCTGCCGCTCGCCTACGGGCATGTGGCCGACCCGGACGACGCGCCCGCGATCCGGGCCGCGCTCGACGCGGTCGTGCGGGAGGGCGCCGAAGTCGTCGTCGCCAGCCAGCCGTTCAGCGTCGACCGGCCCGAGGGCGAGGACGCGGTGGTGGCCGCCGCCGAGGAGCGCGGGCTGCCGACGACGGCGGCGCACGACATCACCTCGCTGTACGGGCTCCACAAGCGGACCCGTACCGCCGTGGTGAACGCCGCGATCCTGCCGCGCATGCTCGCCACCGCCGACCTGGTCGACGCGTCCATCACCAAGGCGGGCGTGAGCGCTCCGCTGATGGTGATGCGCTGCGACGGCGGGGTGATGTCGCTGGACGAGATGCGGCGCAGACCGCTGCTGACGGTGCTGTCCGGTCCGGCGGCGGGCGTCGCCGGCGCGCTGATGCAGGAGCGCATCAGCGAGGGCCTGTTCCTGGAGACCGGCGGCACGTCCACGGACATCAGCGTCGTGCGGCGCGGCAAGGTCGCCGTCCGGCACGCCACGATGCTGGGCCGGACGTCGTATCTCTCGGCGCTCGACGTGCGGACCGTCGGGGTCGGCGGCGGCTCGATGGTCCGGGTCGACGGCGGCAAGGTCGTCGGCGTCGGGCCGCGCAGCGCGCATATCGCGGGGCTGCCGTACGCCTGCTTCGCGAGCCCGGAGGATCTGGCGGACGCGACGCTCACCACGGTCCGGCCGATGGCGGACGACCCGGCCGACTACGCGGTGCTGGACGCCGCCGGGGGCCGCTTCGCGATCACCATGACCTGTGCGGCGAACGCGCTGGGCCGGGTGCCGGAGGGGGACTTCGCCCGGTGCGACCCGGCCGTGGCGAAGGCCGCTATCGCCCCGCTGGCCGCCGCGCTCGGCACCGATGTCGCCACGGCCGCGGCGAAGCTCCTGGACGCGGGCACCGAGCAGGTGAGGTCGGTGGTCGAGGCGATGATGCGCGACTACCGGCTGGACAAGGACACCGCCCTGCTCGTCGGCGGTGGTGGCGGCGCCGCCTCCGTCACCCCGCATCTGGCGGCCGTCACCGGCCAGGAGGGCCGGATCGCCCGGCACAACGAGGTAATCAGCCCGATCGGCGTGGCGCTGGCGCTGATCCGGGAGCAGGTCGAGCGGATCATCCCGGGCGCGGGTCAGGAACAGATCCTCGCCGTGCGCGCGGAGGCCGAGGCCGCCGTCATCGCCCAGGGGGCCGCCGCCGACGGGGTGGAGGTGGAGGTCACCGTCGACCCGCAGACCAGCACCGTACGGGCCGTGGCGACCGGTGCCACCGAGCTGCGCACCCAGGACCGCGCCCACCGGGCCGACGAGGCGGACCGGCTGCGCGCCGCCGCCGACAGCCTGCGGACCGACCCTGCCTCGGTGCGGGTCCTCGCGGGCACGCCCGCCCACACCGTGTACGGCACCGAGGTGCACCGGCGGTTCCGGGCCGACCGGCATCCGGTGCGGGTCGTGGACGCGGACGGCGTCGTACGGCTGCACGCGCCGGACGCCCGGGTGGAGACGACCACCGTGGGGCAGGCGCCCGAGGTCCTCGCGGGGCTGGTGAAGGAGGCCACGTCGTACGGGGACGGCGGGGTGCGCGCCCCGGCGCTGCGGCTGCTGCTCGGTTCCCGGATCGCCGATCTGTCCGGGGTGATCGACCCGGATCCGCTGCTGGCGCTGGCCCGCAGCGAGCTGCGCTCCCGGGCCGCCGACGAACCGGTCGTCGCGGTCGTGGAGGTGCGCTCATGACGGCCGCCCTGCTCGACCGGGCCGCGCGCACCGCCATTTCGGCGCTGGAGGCCGACGACGACGTCGAGTTCGGCGTACGGCTGCTCGCGAACACCCCGACGCACGAGGGGCGCGATCCCGAGCTGCTGCGCCACTGGGCCCGTACCGCCGACGCGTTCGGCGCGGCGCTGCCGCCGGTCGCCTCGACGGCCCGGATCGTGGAGAGCGACGGCGGCCTGGCGCGCGGGCTGCTGGCCCGCTACACCTCACGGCCGGCGCCCACCGTCGAGCTGTTCACCGACACCCTGGCGCTCGCCGAGGAGCTGATCGACCTGCTCGGCTGGCGGCACTGGTATCCGGCCGGTTCGGTCCGGGCGGCGGCGATCGCGCACGAGGCGGTGCACGAGCGGCTCCACCACGGCCCGGCGAAGAAGTCGCTGAAGCGCGCCCTGGACCATGTGGTGCTGCGCGCCGGACGGCACACCCTGTACGGCCATGTCGCGGGCGCCGACGAGATCGCCGCCCACGCCCACGCCCGCACGGTCTGCGGTCTGGGCCGCAGTCCGCTCCTGCTGACGGCCGCCCTGGCCACCGCGGCCGAGCCGCGGCACAGGTCCGCGGCCCGATCCCCGCACCCGCACCCGCACGGAAGAGAGAAGTAGCGCCATGGGCATCGTCATCCTTCTTGTCATGGCGGCCGGTGTCGCCGCGATGCTCACCCGCAGGCTGCCCACCGCCTTCGCGCTCGTCATCCTCGCCGTCGTCATCGCGTTCGTCGCGGGCGCTCCGCTGACCGGCGAGAACAGCGTGCTGGACACGGTCGTCCAGGAGGGCGCGCCGGCTCTCGCCGCCACGATGATCGCGATCCTCCTCGGCTCCTGGCTGGGCAAGCTCCTCGACGAGACCGGCATCGCGGGCACCCTGGTGCGCAAGATCGTCGAGTTCGGCGGGGACCGGCCGGTGGTGGTCGCCCTCGGCGTCCTGGCCGTCTCCACGCTGGTCGGCACGGTCACCGGCTCGGCTCCGGCGGCGATGCTCGCCGGGATCATCGGCATCCCCGCCATGATCGCCGTCGGCATCCCGAAGGTCACGGCCGCCGGGACGATCCTGATGGGCATCGCCGCCGGTATGCCGTTCGAGCTGCCGATCTGGCAGTTCTTCTCCACCGCGCTGGAGCTGCCGGTCGAGACGGTGCGCGGCTTCATGTTCAAGCTGTTCCCGTTCGCGCTGGCCGCCGCCGTCCTCTTCGTCCTCATCGAGACGCGGCGGCGCGGCGTCGAGCACGCCTGGTCGCTCAAGTCGGCGTCCGCCAAGCCCGTTTCGCGACGCAAGCAGCTGGGCGACGCCCCGTGGTACGCCCTGCTCACCCCGGTCGTGCCGCTGGTGCTCGCCCTGGGCTTCGAGATCGCGATCCTGCCCTCCATGCTGGCGGGCGTCCTGTTCGCGCTGGTCACGACGACCCGGCCGCGGGAGATGAACAAGCGGCTGCTGCGGACGCTGTACGGCTCGTTCGAGGTCGCGGCCGCTCCGATCGTCCTGTTCGTCGCCATCGGCATCCTGCTCGCCGCGGTGAAGCTGCCCGGTGCGGTGGAGTCGCTGGAGCCGCTGGTCAAGGCCGTGAGCCCGCAGAACCCGGTGCTGTTCGTGCTGGTCTTCACGCTGCTCGTGCCGCTCTGCCTGTACCGGGGGCCGCTGAACGTCTTCGGTCTCGGCGCGGGCATCGCCGGGGTCCTCATCGCCGCCGGCATCTACCCGGCCGTCGCGGTGCTGGGTCTGGCCACCTCGTACAACCAGGTCTTCGGGGTGTCGGACCCCACCAGCACGCAGACCGTGTGGAGCGCGCAGTACGCGGGGGTGACGCCGCAGCAGGTGATGCTGCGGACCCTGCCGTACGTCTGGGCCGTGGCGCTCGGCGGGTTCTGCGTCACCGCCGCCAGCTATCTGTGATCGCTCACTCTTCGGGACGGAGAACGACATGACACAGCACGAGGACACCACCCCTTCCGCAGCCGGGGCGTTCCGGCCGAGCCGCCGGATCTTTCTGCGCGGCGCGGTGGCGGGCACGGCGGCGACCGCCGGGCTGATCGCCTCCGGCGCCGCGGCCGGGCGCGCCGTCGCGGCCCCCGGCGGATTCCCGGACTACCGTCATCTGAAGCCGCTGCTGACGCCCTCCCAGCTGAAGTACAACCCGACGGGCGAGATCATATTCCCGTGCATCCGGGGCGTCTACGACAGGCTGGCGAACCCGCTGGGCCGCTACTACCTCTACTACGCCCCGCACGACGCGCCCGGCGGCATCTGCCTGGCGTACGGCGACTCGCTGGAGGGCCCGTTCACGGAGTACCCGGCGAACCCGCTGGTCTCCAACGACTGGCAGCCGCACTACAAGGTCAGCCATGTCTCCTCGCCGCACGTCCTGTGGAACGAGGACGTCAAGGAGCTGTGGCTCTACTTCCACGGCGAGAACCACACCACCCGGCTCGCCCGTTCCAAGGACGGCATCGCCTTCACGTACGACCGCACCGTGCTGACCAAGGACATGCTGCCCGCGGGCACCAGCGAGACGTCCTACGCACGGGTGTTCCGGCACGACCTGCCCGCGCGCGACGCGCGGTACGTCATGCTCTTCATGGTCAACAACCAGTCCAACCACCGTGACATCGGCTGGGGCTGGTCGAAGGACGGCCGGGCCTGGACCTTCGCCCAGCAGCCGCTGGTGCGCCATGCGGACGTCGGTGTGAACAACCTGAGCGGCCCGCATCTGCTGACCCGGGGCGGCAGTACGTACGTCGTCTACCACACGGGCAAGGAGAACGGCGGGAACATCCTGATCACGGAGGTCGGCAACGACTTCTCCCGCCGCAACCACCTCGGCGTCTTCTACGACTCCGGCAGCGCGGCCCCGGAGAACGGCCGCGCCGCCTCGCCGAGCTTCGGGACGGACCGGGGCGTGCCGTATCTGGTCTACGAGGCGGGCGACCGGCTCGGCGGGTCGATCGCCGTCGCACGCGGCTGACCCATCCCGGCCGGGGTGTGCCGTACGACGAACGGCGCACCCCGGCCGCCCTCCCCCGCTGCCTCTTCAC
>MUNB01000509.1 GCA_002154345.1 Streptomyces griseus | reverse complement strand
TACCACCCTGCCCTACGTAGGGCAGGGTGGTAAGTTGGACAGCATGATAAAGACGACCGTGTACCTTCCGGAAGAATTGGAAGTGCGACTGGACGCCGAGTCGTCCGCGACCGGCGTCAGCAAGGCCGAGCTCATCCGGCGCGGCATCGCCATGCTGCTGGACAGCGCCGAGCGGCCGAAGCACAGCCGTGAGCTGCCCGTCTTCGACAGCGGACGCTCCCGTACGCCCGACGAGATGGACAGCTCCGTCTACGAGCACATCAAGGAACGGGCCGCACGCCGTTGATCATCGTCTACGAGCACATCAAGGAACGGGCCGCACGCCGTTGATCATCGTCGCCGATACCTCGGCCCTCTTCGCCGCGTTCGACGCCGCCCAGACCGAGCACGCCGCAGCGGCGAAGATCCTGGAGTACGAGCGGCTGGCGATCTCGCCGCTCGTCGTCACCGAACTGGATCACCTGGTCCACCGCGACCTGGGGTTCCCGGCGGCCCTGCAGGTGATGGAGGCGCTGAACTCCCGCATGGACGATGGGCAGTACCGTCTCGCCGAGCTCAAGCTCGCGGACCTGCACACCGCCCACGAGGTCCGGCGGAAGTACGAAGGGCTGCGGCTCGACCTGGCCGACGCCGTCGGAGTGGTCCTGGCCGACCGCTACCGAACAGATCGCATCTTCACCCTGGACCAGCGCGACTTCCGCGCGATGTCACCGCTGACCCCCGGACTGGACTCCTTCCGGATCCTGCCCGCCGACGGCTGAAGGCCGGCCCGCACCCCGCCGTCAGGGACGGCTCACGGTTCGCGGCGGCCCGTCCGGCTGCGCACCGCGCCGATGCTGGCCCCGATGACGAGGGCGATGGCGAGGGCGTCCGTCGTGGAGAGTGCCTGGTCCAGGATCAGGAAGCCCGCTCCGGCGGCGATGGCCGGCTCCAGGCTCATCATCACGGCGAACGTGGGCGCGGGCAGCCGGCGCAGGGCCATCAGCTCCAGGGTGTACGGGAGGACCGAGCTGAGGACCGCCACCGCCGCGCCGAGCGCCACGGTGGACGGGACCGTCAGCTTCGCCCCGGACTCGATGATGCCGAGCGGCAGCGAAAGGACCGCGGCGACCACCATCGCCAGCGCGAGCCCGTCCGCCTGCGGGAAGCGGCGGCCGGTGCGGGCGCTGAACACGATGTACGCCGCCCACATCGCCCCGGCCGCCAGGGCGAACGCCGCGCCGAGCGGGTCGAGGCGGTCGAAGCCGCCGCCGCCCAGCAGGACGACGCCGACGAGGGCGAGGCCCGCCCAGAGCGCGTTGATCAGGCGGCGGGAGGCGAACACCGAGAGGGCGAGCGGGCCGAGCACCTCCAGGGTGACGGCGATGCCGAGCGGGATCCGGTCCAGCGCCAGGTAGAACAGCGTGTTCATGCCGCCCATCGCGACGCCGAAGGCGAGCACCGTGCCCCAGTCGGCACGCGAGTGGCCGCGCAGCCTGGGCCGGCAGATCACCAGCAGGATCAGCGCGGCGGCGGCCAGCCGCAGGGTGACGACGCCCAGCGCGCCCGCCTTGGGCATCAGGAGCGCCGCGACGGCCGAGCCGAACTGGACGGACAGGCCGCCCGCGACCACCAGCGCGATCGGCACGAGCGCCGCCCGGCGCCCGGCCCCGGTCCGCCCGGCGGCGGGCGCGCCCGTACCGTCCGCACCGGTGCCTTCGAGTGCCGTCGCCGCTTCGGGTACGGCGACGGCTGCGGCGGCCGGTTCGGCGGCGCTGCGCTGGTCGTTCACGGGGACCTTCCAAGGGAACAGGGACACGATGACTCAGTACACTGTAATGGACTGGACGGTACGGGAAGCCGCACTGTGCCGCCAGAGGTTTTCCTTCACCGTAAGGACGCCCGCGCGTTCCGTGAAATACCGATCACGCTCTCGTTATGCTCACCACGCATGAACGAGGGACCTTCCACCGGCCGCCCCGTGGAACTCCGGCATCTGCGGGCCTTCCTCGCGGTCGCCGACGAGCTCAACATCACGCGCGCCGCCGCCCGCCTCCGGCTCACCCAGCCCGCCGTGTCCCGCACCCTCGCGGCGCTGGAACGGCACCTGGGCGTCCGGCTCGTCGACGTTCCACCCACCACCTCGCCCTGACCCCCGACGGCGTCGCCTTCCGCGACAAGGCCGCCGCCGCGGTCGCCGCCTTCGACGAGGCGCTGGCCCCCGGGCGGCTGCGCACCTGGCCGCTGCGGCTCGGCCACGCCTGGTCCGCGTTCGGGCCGTACACCACACCGCTGCTGCGGACCTGGCAGGAGCGCCACCCGGGCACCCCGCTGGAACTCCTGCGGATCGACGACCGCACCGCCGGCCTGACCCGGGGCGAGGTCGACGCGGCGCTGCTGCGGGGGCCCGTGGACGCTCCGGGGCTCGTCACGGAGGTGCTGTTCACCGAGGTCCGGGTGGCGGCGGTGACCGCGGACGGGCCGCTCGCGGGACGCGCCTCGCTCGCCCTCGCGGACCTCGCGGACGGGCCCGTCGTCCTGAACACCGTCTC
>MUNB01000508.1 GCA_002154345.1 Streptomyces griseus | reverse complement strand
GCCCGCCGCCGCCGAGCCCCTGAAGCGCGCGGAATCCGATCAGCTGGGGCATGTTCTGGGCGATTCCGCAGAGCGCGGAGCCGATCAGGAAGATCACGATCGCGGTCTGGAAGAGCTTCTTGCGGCCGTACTGGTCGCCGAGCTTGCCCCACAGCGGGGTCGCCGCGGTGGCCGCCAGCAGATAGGCGGTCACCACCCAGGACAGGTGGTCGAGTCCGCCCAGCTCACTGACGATCGTCGGGAGCGCCGTGGAGACGATGGTCTGGTCGAGTGCCGCGAGCAGCATGCCGAGGAGCAGCGCCCCGATCGCCACCAGGACGCTCCGGTGGGACTGTCCCTCACCGGGGGCCGGGGGTGGCGGGCTCAGCTGCTGGGCCATGGGCGTCGTCTCCTCGATGCGCTGGACGCACGGATCCGATCCGCTCCGATCCGCTACACACCCATCCTGGACGTTTCGTTCTGTTATGGCCTGTTATGTACTGCCGAGGGCGAGGCGAGGCCCGGCAGCCCGTTGGGCTTCCCCGGGGCGGGCTGCATAATCGCAGGCAGTTCAAGGGGAGGGGACCCACGATGACCGGACACGCATGCCCGGAGTGCGGAAGACGGACGGCCGGGGAGCCCGGCACGGAGCACCGGGTGCCGTGCCGGTGCGGCGCGGGCGCGAGTGCCGCGCCGCTCACGGAGGACGAACAGCGGGCCGCCCGTACGGCGGAGATCGCCGCGGCCGAGGACTTCGACCCGCTGCGCATCCGACCGTACGTGACGTTGACGGACCTCGACGCGAGGGCGGGCGGGGGCGGACTCGCGGAGTCCGGGGGTTCCGCCACCACGAGCGGGCCGGGGACCTCTGAGGCGGCGACCGCCCCTGTCGGCACCCCGAGCGCTCCGGGGGCCGCTGGGGCTCCGGGGGCCGCGGAGACCACGATGCCGCTGTTCCTGGGCGACGACGGCCCGGGCGTGGGCGTGGGTACGGGCGTGGGTTCGGGCATGGATACCGGTATGGGCACGGTCGCGGGTGCGAGTGCGCCTGCCGGACCGGGGGGCCGCAGACGTTCCGCGGGCGCGGAGCCGGTCTTCGCTCCCGACCCCGTGCAGCCGCGCCGCAGGCGACCCTTCGGGGCCCTCGCCGTGGGGGCGGCCGTGGCCGCGGTGGTCGGCACGGCGGCCTTCGCCGGCGGGCTGTTCGGCGGCGACGACAGCCGGGACGAGGCGCTGCCGGAGGCCACCACGAGCGTCCCGGACACCGAGGACGAACCGGCGGCGTCGGTCGCCCCGTCGCCCTCCGCATCGGCCGCTCCGTCCCGTACCCCGTCCGCCTCGGCCGCTCCGTCCGCCTCGCCGTCCGCGTCCGCCGCGCCGACGAGGAGCCAGGAGCCCACCCCGACCGCCACCGCGTCCGCGTCGCCGACGGCGAGCGCACCGGCCACCCCGGACGGCGGTGGCGGCGCGTCCTCGGCCCCGCCGGCCGAGGCGCCGCCCGCCGAACTGGCCGGCCCCTCGCTGCGGCCCGGCGACCGTGGCCCGGAGGTCGCCGAGCTGCAGAACCGGCTCATGGAAGTGTGGCTCTACTCGGGCCCGTCCGACGCGAACTACAACGACCGGGTGGAGAACGCCGTGGCGGTCTACCAGTCGTACAAGGCGATCCAGGGCGACCCGGCGGGCGTGTACGGGCCGAACACCCGGCGCGCGCTGGAGGCGGAGACGAGTGGACGCGGACGCCGCTGAGCGCGGCCGCCGGGCGGGGGGATTGGCGTTCCGGGCGCGGTTTTTGTATCGTGATGGAACAAAGTAGCTCCCGCCCGCACTCCCTGACCGGCGGGCGGGGGTTGCTCTGGTACGGGACACGCCTGCGGAACCCCGTATCGCACATCCACGTACCGCACCGCCGTCCCGGCCCGCGTACGCCCCGCCCCACGGCACGCGCACCCGGGCCGTTCGTACACCTCCCCGCGTTCTGGAGCAGCCGATGCCGGCCACCGTCCTCACCGCACAAGCCCTCCTGCTCGACATGGACGGCACCCTCGTGAACTCCGACGCGGTGGTCGAGCGCTGCTGGCGGCAATGGGCGGTCGAGCACGGACTGGACCCCGAGGCCGCGCTCAAGGTGGTGCACGGCCGGCAGGGGTACGCCACGATGGCCGTGCTGCTCCCGGACCGCCCGATGGAGGAGAACCACGCGGACAACCGGCGGATGCTCGCCCAGGAGACCGCCGACATCGCGGGCGTCGTGCCGATCGACGGGGCGCCCGCGTTCATGGCCGCGATCGCCGAACTGCCGCACGCACTGGTGACCTCCGCCGACACCGCGCTCGCGACGGCCCGGATGGGTGCGGCCGCACTGCCGATGCCCGCCGTCCGCGTCACGGCCGAGCAGGTCGGCGCCAGCAAGCCGGACCCCGAGGGTTTCCTCAAGGGCGCGGCGGAGCTGGGCTTCGACGCGGCGGACTGCATCGTGTTCGAGGACTCCGAGGCGGGCATCGCGGCGGGCCGGGCGGCGGGCATGCGCGTCGTGGGCGTCGGCCCGCGCGCGGCGGCCCTCGCACCGGACGCCCATGTCGAGGACCTGACGCGGGTACGGGTGGAGGCGGCCGAGGACGGCTCGATCCGCCTGCACATCGGCGAGGCCTGAGACGCACCCGGTCCGGGCCCCTGCACCGGCCCCGGCGTTCAGTCCCGGTTCAGCAGCCCGCGCGCGACCAGTTCCAGGACCGTCGCGACCGCCATCACCTGGACCGCCATCAGTGCCACCAGGACGAACAGCTGCACGGCGCCCGCCTCCACGGGTGAGGCACCGCCCAGCAGCATGCCCACGAACGCCCCCGGCAGCGTGACCAGCCCGACCGTCCGGGTCTGGTCGAGCCCGGGCAGCAACGCGTCCGACGCCGCCGGCCGTACGATCTCCAGCCGGGCGTCCCGGTCGAGCAGCCCGAGGGCCATGCCCGCCTCCACCTCGCCGCGCCGGGCGGCGAGTTCGTCCAGGGCGCGTCGTCCGGCGAGCACGGTCGCGGTGAGCGCCCCGCCGATGAGGATGCCCGCCACCGGAATGAGCGCCAGGCCCCGGACCGGCACGAGCCCCGTGAGCAGCAGCGCCGCCACCACGGGCAGCACGCCCACCCCGATCGGCACGGCCGCCCAGCGCCAGGTGCGGTTGCCGGTGACCCGGCGTCCGGCGGTCCACACCGCCACGGCGAACATCAGCGCCACGAACCCGAGAAGCGGCGCCAGGGACCGGACCACCCAGCCGATGAGCAGGGAGACGGCGGCGAGTTGGGCCGCCGCCCGCACCCCGGCGACGAGAATCTCGCGCGACCGGCCCAGCGAGGCCCACGCGGCGACGGCGGCGGCAAGGACCAGCAGGACGGCGAGAACGACGCCGAGCGTGAGGGAGACCGGAAGCAGCACGCGGCAACGATAGAGCGAGCCGCACCCACCCCGGCCCCATCACCACCCGGCCTCCCCGCAGGGCCCGGACACCC
>MUNB01000507.1 GCA_002154345.1 Streptomyces griseus | reverse complement strand
ACGCCCTCGGCGTCGATGTCGGCGTCGTCGTCACGGACACCTTCGGGCGGCCCTGGCGCAACGGGCTGACCGATGTCGCGATCGGTGCGGCCGGGGTGCGGGTGCTGGACGATCTGCGCGGCGGTACGGACGCGCACGGCAATCCGCTCGGCGCCACGGTCGTGGCCACGGCGGACGAGCTGGCCGCTGCCGGGGACCTGGTCAAGGGCAAGGCGGAGGGGCTGCCGGTGGCGGTGGTCCGGGGGTTGTCGCATGTGGTCGCCTCCGACGACGAGCCCGGTGCTCGGGAGTTGGTGCGGAGTGCGGCCGATGACATGTTCCGGCTCGGGACGTCGGAGGCCGTGCGGGAAGCGGTGACGCTGCGGCGTACGGTGCGCGAGTTCAGCGATGAGCCGGTGGATCCGGGGGCCGTGCGGCGGGCCGTCGCCGCTGCCGTCACCGCTCCCGCGCCGCATCACACGACGCCGTGGCGGTTCGTGCTGCTGGAGTCCGCCGAGTCGCGGACCCGGTTGCTCGACGCGATGCGTGAGGCGTGGATCGAGGATCTGCGGCGCGACGGGAAGAGCGAGGAGTCGATCGCCAAGCGGGTGCGGCGCGGCGATGTGCTGCGCAACGCGCCGTATCTGGTGGTGCCGTGCCTGGTGATGGACGGCTCCCACACGTACGGGGACGAGCGCCGTGACACGGCGGAGCGCGAGATGTTCGTGGTCGCGGCCGGGGCGGGCGTGCAGAACTTCCTGGTGGCGTTGGCCGGTGAGCGGCTGGGGTCGGCGTGGGTGTCCTCGACGATGTTCTGCCGGCCGGTGGTGCGGGAGGTGCTGTCGCTTCCTTCGTCGTGGGATCCGTTGGGGGCGGTGGCTGTGGGGCATGCGGTGG
>MUNB01000506.1 GCA_002154345.1 Streptomyces griseus | reverse complement strand
GGCCGCGTTCGCCGAGGCCCGCCGCCAGGGCGCCAACCGGATCACGCTGCGGGTCCTCGGGCACAACGACCCGGCCCGCGCGCTGTACGCCTCCGAGGGCTTCGCCGTCGAAGGGGTGCTGCCCGGGGAGTTCTTCCTGAACGGGCGTTACGTCGACGACGTCTGCATGGGCCGCTCGCTCGGCCCCGCCTGACGGGCCCGGCTACGGGGTGGGCCCGAAGCGTTCCCACAGCTCGGGGAAGCGGGCGGCGAGCGCCGCCTCGTCCTCGAAGTCGACCGGGCTGCCCAGCGGCTCGGCGGGCTGCGGCGGCAGCCCCAGGTCCGGCGCGACCACCCCGGTGAGCTGCTCGTACGCCTCGTCGGCCGCGTACCCCAGGTCCTCGCCGTCGCCGTCGATCTCCTCGTCGAACTCGTCCAGCAGCTCCGCCAGGGCGTCCGGATCGTGCAGCGCCCCCTCGAAGACCTCCCGGCCCTGGCCGATCAGCCAGCAGCGGAACCAGTCGAACGCGTCGTCGCTCGCCCCGCCCAGCAGCACGGCCGCCGCACCCCACAGATCCCAGGCGTAGGCGCGGTTGTAGCGGGCCTCGAAGTGCCGGGCGAAGTCCAGCACGGAATCGGGATCGAGCTGCGTCAGCCGTTCCACCAGCAGGTCGGCGTGGTCCTCGGGGTCGCCGTCGGCGGCCTCGCGGGTGCTGTCGATGATCTCCCAGAATTCCGTTTCGTCCATCACGGGTCCAGCATCCAGCCTGCCGGGGGCTCCCGCACGCGCAGACACCGAATTGAAGCCTTTCAGCGATACAGCTCGCGCAGGCGTTCGGCCGCTTCGGTGAACCGCGCCCGCAGCTCCTCGGGCGCCACCACCTCCAACTCGGGCCCCAGCGCCAGCAGCTGGCCGTACGCCACGTCCAGGGATTCCACCGGCAGCGTGAGCGTCCGCCACCCGTCCGGGCCCGGCTCCGAGGCCTCCGCCAGCGCCGCCGCGGCCGCCGCCCGGTCACCGGCGTACGCGAGCATCCGCCCGCCGCGCTCGGACACCCGTACGGTCACCTCGGTCCGCAGCAGGGACCGGGCGAACCCGGCGGCCCGCTCCGCCCAGAACCCGGGCAGATCGAAGCTCTCGTCCCGCTCGAAGCGCTCGTCGGCGGGGTCCGCGGCGGTGAAGCGGTCGATCCGGTAGACCCGGAAGTCCTCGCCCGCCCGGGCACAGAGGTACCAGACGCCGGCCTTGAGGACGAGACCGTACGGAGCCAGCTCCCGCGCCACCTCCGTACCGGCGTGGTCGCGGCCCCCGCCCCGGCGGTAGCGGGCCCGCAGCAGCCGGTCGTCCCAGACCGCGTCGGCGATGGCGGGCAGCAGGTCGGGGGTCTCGGGCTCGTGGTACCAGGAGGGCGCGTCCAGGTGGAAGCGGCGGGCGGCGGAGGAGGAGGCGTCGCGCAGTGAGGGCAGCAGCGCCGCCGACACCTTGAGGCGGGCCGCCGACGCCGCGTCCTCCAGGCCCATCTCGCGCAGCGCCGCGGGCAGTCCGGAGAGGAAGAGCGCCTCCGCCTCGTCCCGGGCGAGGCCGGTCAGCCGGGTGCGGTAGCCGCCGACGAGCCGGTAGCCGCCGGCCCGGCCGCGCTCCGCGTAGACCGGCACGCCCGCGTCGGACAGGGCCTGCGCGTCCCGGGTGACCGTACGCTCCGACACCTCCAGCTCGGCCGCCAGCTCGGCGGCGGTCATCGCGGGGCGGGCCTGCAGGAGCAGCACCATCTTGATCAGCCGGGCAGCACGCATGGGCCCATTGTGGCGGCAGGGCGGACCCGTCCCCATGCGAAACCCCCGGCCGCCGGGCAGGCGCGCTGTCGGACGCGCCCGCCCGGTGACCGGGGGTTCGGCTGGGGTTCTACGGGAGCGGTGCTCAGATCCCGTAACGCTCCCGTGCCTCCTTGACGGCCGAGGCCGGGATCTCGCCGCGCCTGGCGAGCTGCGCCAGCGAGGCCACCACGATCGACTGCGCGTCGACGCCGAAGTGGCGGCGGGCCGCGTCGCGGGTGTCGGAGAGGCCGAAGCCGTCCGTGCCGAGCGAGGACCAGTCCTGCTCCACCCACTGGCTGATCTGGTCCGGGACCTGGCGCATCCAGTCGCTGACCGCGAGCACCGGGCCCGGCGCACCGGCGAGCGCCTGGGTCACGTACGGCACCTGCTGCTCACCGCGGAGCAGCGCCTCGTCGGCCGCCAGCGCGTCGCGGCGCAGCTCGCCCCACGAGGTGGCGGACCAGACGTCGGCCGTGACACCCCAGTCGGCGGCCAGCAGCTCCTGGGCCTCCAGGGCCCAGTGGATCGCCGTACCGGAGGCCAGCAGCTGGAGGCGCGGCGCGTCCGCCTTCGCGGGCGTGCCCTCCTTGAAGCGGTACAGGCCCTTGACGATGCCCTCCTCGACGCCCTCGGGCATCGCGGGCTGGGGCTTCGGCTCGTTGTAGACCGTCAGGTAGTAGAAGACGTCCTCGGCGTCGGGACCGTACATCCGGCGCAGACCGTCCTTGACGATCACCGCCACCTCGTACGCGAACGCCGGGTCGTAGTTGAGCGAGGCCGGGTTGGTGGCCGCGATCAGGTGCGAGTGGCCGTCCGCGTGCTGGAGGCCCTCGCCCGTCAGGGTCGTACGGCCGGCGGTGGCGCCGACGATGAAGCCCTTGCCGAGCTGGTCGGCGAGCTGCCACATCTGGTCGCCGGTCCGCTGCCAGCCGAACATCGAGTAGAAGATGTAGAACGGGATCATCGTCTCGCCGTGCGTCGCGTACGACGTGGCGGCGGCGATGAAGTCGGCCATGGCGCCGGCCTCGGTGATCCCCTCGTTGAGGATCTGGCCGTCCTTGGCCTCCTTGTAGTACATCAGCTGGTCGCGGTCGACCGGGTCGTACGTCTGACCCAGCGGCGAGTAGATGCCGGCCGACGGGAACAGCGACTCCATACCGAAGGTACGGGCCTCGTCCGGGACGATCGGCACCCAGCGCTTGCCGGTCTCCTTGTCCCGCATCAGGTCCTTCACCAGGCGGACGAACGCCATGGTGGTGGCCATCTCCTGCTTGCCGGACCCCTTGTACAGGGCCTTGAACGCGCGCTCCTCGGGCTGCGGCAGCGGCGCGGAGGCGTGCAGCCGGCGGGCCGGGGCCGGACCGCCGAGGGCCGCGCGGCGCTCCTGGAGGTAGCGGACCTCGGGGGAGTCGGCGCCGGGGTGGCCGTAGGGGACCAGACCGTCCTCGAAGGCGCTGTCGGGGATCGGGAGGCCGAGCAGCTCGCGCATGCCCTTGAACTCGTCGATCGACAGCTTCTTCATCTGGTGGTTGGCGTTCTTGGACTCGAAGCCCTTGCCGAGCGTGTAGCCCTTGACCGTCTGGGCCAGGATCACGGTCGGCGCGCCCTTGTGCTCGATCGCCGCCCGGTACGCCGCGTAGACCTTGCGGGCCTCGTGGCCGCCGCGCGAGGTGTAGAAACACTCGGCGATCTTCGCGTCGGTGAGCAGTTTCGCCAGCTCGACGAGGGCGGGCTCGGCGCCGAAGAAGTGCTCGCGGATGTAGGCGACGTCGCGGGTGGCGTACGTCTGGAACTGCGCGTCCGGGACCTCGCGCAGCCGGCGCAGCAGCGCACCCTGGGTGTCCAGCTGGAACAGCTCGTCCCAGGCGTTGCCCCAGAGCGTCTTGACGACGTTCCAGCCGGCCCCGCGGAACTGCGCCTCCAGCTCCTGGACCACGCGGAAGTTGGCGCGGACCGGGCCGTCGAGGCGCTGCAGGTTGCAGTTGATGACGAAGGTCAGGTTGTCGAGCTGCTCACGGGCCGCCAGCGCCAGGGCGGCGGTCGACTCGGGCTCGTCCATCTCGCCGTCGCCCAGGAAGGCCCAGACGTGCGAATTGGCGGTGTCCTTGATGGAGCGGTTGGCCAGATAGCGGTTGAAGCGCGCCTGGTAGATGGCCGAGAGCGGGCCGAGGCCCATCGACACGGTGGGGAACTCCCACAGCCAGGGCAGCCGCCGCGGGTGCGGGTAGGAGGGCAGACCCTCGCCGCCCGCCTCCTGGCGGAAGTTGTCGAGGTGCTGCTCGGTGAGCCGCCCGTCGAGGAAGGCACGGGCGTAGATGCCAGGGGAGGCGTGGCCTTGGATGTAGAGCTGGTCGCCGGAGCCGTCCCCCTCCTTGCCGCGGAAGAAGTGGTTGAAGCCGGTCTCGTAGAGCCAGGCGGCCGAGGCGAAGGTGGCGATGTGGCCGCCGACCCCGTACCGGGCGCCCCGGGTGACCATCGCGGCCGCGTTCCAGCGGTTCCACGCGGTGATCTTCGATTCCATCTCCAGGTCGCCGTCGAACGCGGGCTCGGCGGCGGTCGGGATGGTGTTGACGTAATCGGTCTCCAGCAGCTTGGGCAGCGCGAGACCGGCGCCCTCGGCGTGCTGCAGCGAGCGGCGCATCAGGTACGCGGCGCGGTGCGGGCCGGCAGCCTTGGTGACGGCGTCCAGGGAGGCCGCCCATTCGGCGGTCTCCTCGGGGTCACGGTCCGGGAGCTGGTCGAGCTCGCTCGGAAGCTTTCCTACGGGGTCGGTCATGATCGCCGCCTTCCGGAGAGGAGGGGGGTGGAGAAGGCTCTATCTGGCAGGACAGAGCGATGGGGCCGGTGGGCCCGCGAGTGAACTGTAAGGCGCTGATCGATGATCGATCAAAGGATTGAAGGCAAAACTTCTCGATACGAAGAAAAGTGGCATGGGGTGCCTCGAAACAGGGCACGGAGTGACGCGAAATAGCGTGCAAATAGGGCGCTGACCTGCACGGAAGAGCAGGTCGCGCGCCAGATGATCGGAGCCTCGCGGAGGGTCAGGCGCGCGGCGCGCAGCCCAGCACATGAGCCTTCACCAGGGCCCCGATCTGCGGGTCCTCGGCGAGGAACGCGTCGATGAGCGCCTGGTGCTCCTCCGCGTACGACTTCTGCACCGTGCCCAGCCAGCGGATCGACAGGGCCGTGAACACCTCGATGCCCAGCCCCTCCCAGGTGTGCAGCAGCACCGCGTTCCCGGCGGCCCGCACCAGCTCCCGGTGGAAGCCCACCGTGTGCCGCACCTGCGCCTCGCCGTCGGCCAGCCGGTCCGCCTCGTACAGCGCGGCCACGTGCGGGGCCAGCGCCGAGCAGTCCTGGCCGAGCCGGGGGGCCGCCAGCTCGGCCGCGATCTGCTCCAGGCCGGCCCGGACCGGGTAGCTCTCCTCCAGGTCGGCGGCGGTCAGATTGCGGACCCGGACGCCCTTGTTGGGGGCCGACTCGATCAGCCGGAGCGTCTCCAGCTCGCGCAGCGCCTCGCGCACGGGCGTCTGGCTGACCTCCAGCTCGGTGGCGATCCGGCGCTCCACGATCCGCTCGCCCGGCTTCCAGCGCCCGCTGACGATCCCCTCCACGATGTGCTCGCGGATCTGTTCGCGCAGCGAGTGGACGACGGGCGGGGTCATGAGGTGCTCCTTCAGGGCAGACCGGTGCTGCCTACATCATCACGGCGGAGGGAGGCCTCCCGTGGTGTTTAGACAATACGGCGGCGCCCCCGCCCGGAAGGGTTCCGGACGGGGGCGCCGCTGGTGAGGCTGGTTACAGCGGGGGCGTTCAGAGGCCGAGCTCGACCTCGAACTCACCGGCCTCCAGGATCGCCTTGACCGAGGTCAGGTAACGGGCGGCGTCCGCGCCGTCCACCAGACGGTGGTCGTAGGAGAGCGAGAGGTACGTCATGTCGCGTACCGCGATGGTCTCGCCGAGGTCCGGGTGGTCGATGACCACCGGACGGCGGACCGTCGCGCCGATGCCCAGGATGGCGGCCTGGTTCGGCGGCACGATGACCGTGTCGAACAGGGCGCCGCGCGAACCGGTGTTGCTGATGGTGAAGGTGGCGCCGGACATGTCGTCCGGCGTCAGGCCGCCACCGCGCGCCTTGCCCGCGAGCTCCGCGGTCTTCTTGGCGATACCGGCGATGTTCAGGTCGCCCGCACCCTTGATGACCGGGGTCATCAGACCCTTCTCGGCGTCCACGGCGATGCCGATGTTCTCCGAGTCGAAGTACGTGATGGTGCCCTCGTCCTCGTTGATCCGGGCGTTGACGACCGGGTGGGCCTTCAGCGCCTGGGCCGCCGCCTTCACGAAGAACGGCATCGGGGACAGCTTGACGCCCTCACGGGCGGCGAAGGAGGCCTTCGCCTGGTTGCGCAGCTTCATCAGCTTGGTGATGTCGACCTCGAGGACCGAGGTCAGCTGGGCCTGCGAGTGCAGCGCCTTCATCATGTTCTCGCCGATGACCTTGCGCATGCGGGTCATCTTGACCGTCTGACCGCGCAGCGGGGACGCCTCCAGCTTCGGCGCCTTGGCGGCCGCCGGAGCAGCAGCCGGAGCCGGGGCAGCGGCGGCGGCCTTGGCGGCCTCCGCGGCGGCGACGACGTCCTGCTTGCGGATGCGGCCACCGACGCCGGTGCCCTTGACCGAGCTCAGGTCCACGTTGTTCTCGGACGCGAGCTTGCGGACCAGCGGCGTGACGTACGCGCCGTCGTCACCGGTGGGCGCGGCCGGGGCGGCCGGCGCCGGG
>MUNB01000505.1 GCA_002154345.1 Streptomyces griseus | reverse complement strand
GGATGTCGAAGTCATGGACCAGGCAGTCGCGGTACAGCCCGCCGCCTACCTCCCGCTCTCCGGCGGGCTGTACCGCGACTGCCTGGTCCATGACTTCGACATCCTGCGCTGGGTCACGGGGCGCGAGGTGGCCGAGGTGTACGCCGTCGGCTCGGACGCCGGACCCGCGATGTTCCGGGCGGCCGGGGACGTGGACACGGCCGCCGCGCTGCTCACCCTCGACGACGGGACGCTCGCCACCGCCACCGCGACCCGGTGCAACGGCGCCGGGTACGACGTACGGATGGAGCTGGCCGGCGAGCTGGACCAGATCGCCGTCGGCCTGGACGACCGTACGCCGTTGACCTCGGCCGAGCCCGAAGGCCCCGGAGCCCCGGCGAAGCCCTGGCCGGGTTTCCTGGAACGGTTCGCCCCGGCGTACGAGGCGGAGCTGGACGCGTTCGTGCGCGTGGCCCGCGGCGAGCTGGCCAATCCGTGCGACGGGCGGGAGGCCCTGCACGCGCTGCGGATCGCCGAGGCGTGCGAGGTCTCCCGCCGCGAACGCCGGCCGGTGGCGATGGCCGGGATCCCCGGCGGCTGAACGGAGGCCGGCCCGCCGCTACCGGGTCTCCGCTACCAGGCGACCGGAAGACTCAGCGGGCCCCGCATCAGCATGCCGGTGCGCCAGGCGAGCGTCGCCGGGTCGGCGGTCAGCCGCAGGTCCGGACAGCGCTCCAGCAGCGACCGGATGGCGATCCTGGCCTCGGTACGGGCGAGCGGCGCGCCCAGGCAGAAGTGGATGCCGTGTCCGAAGGCGATATGGCCCCGGGCGTCGCGGGTGATGTCGAAGCGGGACCCGTCGGGGTAGCGGGCGGGGTCGCGGTTGGCGTCCGACATCGCGACGAGGACCAGTTCGCCGCCGCCGGGGATCACCGTCCCGCCGACCTCGATCGGATCGGTCGTGAAGCGGTACGTGGGGGTCTCCACGGGCCCCTCGAAGCGCAGGATCTCCTCGACCGCGTTGTCGATCAGCGAGAAGTCCGCGCGCAGGGCCGCCAGTTGGTCGGGGTGGGCGAGGAGGTTGTGCACGCCGTTGGTGATGAGGTTGACGGTGGTCTCATGACCGGCGACCAGCAACAGCCAGGCCATGCCGATCAGTTCCTCGCCGGACAGCCGGTCGCCGTCCTCGTCGGCGGTGTGGATCAGCGCGCTCAGCAGGTCGTCGCCCGGCTTCTCGCGCTTGTCGTCCAGCAGCCCGGCGATGTACGCGGTCATCGCCTGTGTGGAGGAGGCGCGCAGGGCCGGGTCGAGCGAGGAGACCGCCTGACCGGACCAGGTGCGGAAGTCCTCGCGGTCCAGGAACGGCACGCCGAGCAGCTCGCAGATCACCGACATGGGCAGCGGGAAGGACAGCGCCTCGACCAGGTCCGCCGTACGGTCCGGGGCGGCGAGCATCGAGTCCAGCAGCCCGTCGGTCATCTCCTGCACCCGTGGGGCCAGTCGCTCCATCCGGCGCGGGGTGAACTCGCGGGCGACCAGCTTGCGCAGCCGGGTGTGGTCGGGGGCGTCGGAGCCGAGCATCGAGGAGCCCGCGGACACCTTGCTGACCCCGAGCGCGGGCGAGGCCCGGCTCCAGTGTTTGGAGAGCCGCTGGTCGGCGAGGAGGGCGCGGCCCGCCTCGTACCCGACGATCAGCCAGGCGTCCGCGCCCTCGGGGATCCGCACCCGGTGGACCGGGCCCTTCTCCCGCAGGGCGGCGTAGGCCGGGTAGGGGTCACGGGTGAACTGCTCGCCGAGCGCGGCGAGATCGACCAGGGGTGGGGTGGTCAACGCGTTTCCCTTCGGGAGGAGGTGACGGATCGGGCCGCGGTGCGTCTCACCAGCGCACCGGAAGCCCTCGCGCCCCGCGCATCAGCAGGCCGGGCAGCCAGTCCAGCTCACCGCCGGACGGGTCGCGGGCGAGGTCCGGGCAGCGCTCCAGCAGGGCGCCGATCGCGATGCGGGCCTCCATCCGGGCGAGCGGCGCGCCCAGGCAGTAGTGGATGCCGTGCCCGAAGCCCAGGTGCCCCTGGGGCTCGCGGCGGATGTCGAAGGTGTCCGGGGCGGGGAAGCGGGCGGGGTCGCGGTCGGCGGAGGCCAGCGCGACGAGCACCGCCTGGTCGCGCGGGATCACCGTGTCGCCGACGGTCACCGGCTCCCGGGTGAAGCGGAAGGTGGCGGTCTCCACCGGTCCGTCGTAGCGCAGCATCTCCTCCACCGCGTTGTCGAGCAGCCCCGGGTCGGCGCGCAGCAGGGCGAGTTGCTCGGGGTGGTCGAGCAGGGCCCGGACCCCGTTGGCGATCAGGTTGACGGTGGTCTCGTGACCGGCGACCAGCAACACGAAGGCCATGCCGACCAGTTCGGCGGAGGAGAGGCTGTCGCCGCCCTCGTCCCGGGTCCGGATCAGCGCGCTGAGCAGGTCCTCGCCCGGCGAGCGGCGCTTGTCCTCGATGAGGTCAACGAGATAGGCGTTCATCGCCCCGACCGGGTCGGCCTCCCGCTGTTCCGGGGTGGGCGTGACGATGCCGTTCGAGAGTGCCCGGAAGGCGTCCCGGTCGATGTCCGGGACGCCGAGGAGTTCGCAGATGACGGTCATCGGCAGCGGGAAGGCGAGCGCGTCCACCAGATCCGCGGAGCCCCGGGGCACCATCGCGTCGAGGAGCTGCGCGGTGACCTCGGTGATGCGCGGGCGCAGTGCCTCGATGCGCCGGGGGGTGAACTCGCGGACGACGAGGCGGCGCAGCCGGGTGTGGTGCGGGGCGTCCAGCTCCAGCATGTTGGCGCTGAGCGCGGCGTCGGACTCGGTCCACCGTCCGCTGGTCCGCCAGTCCTTGCCGAACCGCTGGTCGGCGAGGGCGGCGCGGGCCTCCTCGTAACCGACGATCAGCCAGATGCGCTCCATCTCCTCGGTGCGGACGGTGTGCACCGGCCCTTCGGCGCGCAGCTTCGCGTAGTACGGATAGGGGTCGACGATGAAGTCCGGCAGGTTCCGCAGATCGAGCACAGCCATCGTGGTCAGCCCCTCATCCGTTCCGGTCGGCTCCGGTCCGCTCCACTCCGGTCACCCTAGGCCGCCGCCGCTCTCCTCGTCCGTGTCGAGAAGTCCCGCATCGTGGACCAACAGGGCGATCTGTACCCGGTTGTTGAGTTCGAGTTTGGCGAGAATCCGTGAGACATGGGTCTTGACGGTCGCGACGCTGAGGTAGAGGGATCCTGCGATCTCCGCGTTGGACCCGCCGCGTCCGACGGCGACGGCGACGGCCTTCTCCCGCTCGGCGAGCTGGTCGAAACGCCTGCGTGCGCGGTCGGTACGGGCGCTGCGGTCGTCGGGTCCGCCGCCGGCGGCACGGGCCATCAACTGACGGGTGACGGCGGGCGAGAGCACCGGGTCCCCGGCGGCGACCCGGCGCACCGAATCGACGATCCGCGCGGGCGGGGTGTCTTTCAGGACGAATCCGGCCGCCCCGGCCCGAATGGCCCGGAGCACCTGTTCGTCCGCGTGGAAGGTGGTCAGGACGACGACTTCGGGAGCCCCGGGCCGGCCGCGCAGCAGTTCGGTCGCGGTGAGTCCGTCCATCACCGGCATCCGGATGTCCATCAGGACGACGTCGGGGCGCAGTCGCTCGACGAGCTCCTCGACCTCGACGCCGTCCGCGCCCTCCCCCACGATGTCGATGGCCTCGTCGCCGCCCAGCATCAGGGTCAGCCCGGCCCGGACCAGCGGGTCGTCGTCGACGATCAGCAGCCGGACGGGCGGGGGTGCGGGCGACGCCGGGGTGTTCATGACGGCCACCGTAACCAGCCGGGGCGTGCGGCCCGCAGGGCGGTCGTCCGGGCGGACAATGCGGCCGCGGGCCCCACGGCGGCCCGCGTCGCCGCTGCCGGCGTCCGGCCCGGCGTCACTGCCGCGGGCGTCACGCGGCGGGCCACGGCAGCCGGGCCCGGACCGCGAAGCCGCCGTCCTTCGTCGGGCCGTGCTCCAGCGCGCCGCCGGCCAGTGTGGCGCGTTCGGTGAGGCCGATGAGTCCCTGGCCGGAGCCGGGGACCCGTTCGAACGGTTCGACGGGGGCGGGGTTCTCCACCTCGACGGTGAGGCCCTCGCCGGGGCCGCCCGTCACGGTGAGGCGGACCTCGGCGCCGGGCGCGTGCTTACGGGCGTTGGTCAGGCACTCCTGCACGATCCGGTAGACCGTGCGGCCGGTGGCGGCGGGGGCCTGCTGCGGGTCGGCGACCCGGTTGTCGACGGTGACCTTCATACCCGCGAGCCGGGATTCGGCGATGAGGGTGTCCAGGGTGGCGAGGGTGGGTTGCGGCCGGTCGCCCTCGTCGGTGTCGCCGGGCCCGCGCAGGACGCCGATGATCTCGCGGAGGTCCTGGAGGGCCTCGTGGGCGCTGTCCCGGATGACACCGGCGGCCCGGCCCACCTCGGCGGCGGGGGCGTCGGGCCGGAATTCGAGGGCCCCGGCGTGCACGCTGAGGAGGGTCAGCCGGTGGGCCAGGACGTCGTGCATCTCGCGGGCGATGGCCTCCCGGGCCAGCCGCTGGGCCTGCTCGGCGCGCAGCTCCGCCTCGGCCTCGGCGCGACGGGCCCGTTCCCGGAGGGTGACGACGAGCTGGCGCCGGGAGCGTACGACCATGCCCCAGCTGAGCACCAGCAGCACCAGCAGGGCCCCGATGATGGTCGAGGTGACGTAGGAGGTCGCCGGGTCGGGGCGCAGGAAGGGCTGGAGGGGCGTGACGGCCAGGGCGACCGCGCCGACGATCGCCACGGGCTTGAAGGGCCGGTGGACGGCCAGACTGAAGAGGGCCACCATCAGCGCGCCCGCCGCCACGGGTTCGATGATGCAGACGGCGGTCAGCACGGCGGCGAGTGCGACGGGCCAGCGCCGCCGGACCCAGAGCGCGCAGCAGGCCGCGGCCCCGATCACCGAGTCCACGACCACGACGACGTCCGGCGTGGTCTCGTCCGCCTCGATCGCGGCGAGGACCAGCAGGCCGACCCCCGCGGCGCAGAGGAAGGCCGTGAGGTCGACGGCCCAGTCCCGTACGGTCCGCCGCGTCCGGGCCCGGTCGTCGGGCAGCCCGGGATCGGCCATCGCCGACGGGAGCAGCCAGCGGTACTCGGTGCGCGTCATATCGACAAAGTTACGCAGCACCTCGCCGCGGAGGGGCGTCACGGGGCCAGGCGGCTACCAAAGTCGCACGGTCCGCTACTTTCGGCGCGGCGGACGGGACCGGTGGCCGACGCGGCGGGTCCGGGCCGGGCGGGAGGCTCGGGCCATGAAGAAAATCGTCGAGACGATCGGGTTCCTCGTCTTCGTCCAGGGTGTGGGCGGGCTGCTGTACGAGTGGACGGGCTGGTTCCGGCTGGGGACGGTGGTGCGGCACATCGGCTTTCTCAGCGACCGCATGCTGTTCGTCAACATCGTGCTGGTCGTGACGGGAGTGGCCGTGATGATCGCCGCGGACTCGATCAAGAGCTGACGGGCACGATCACGACCTGATGAGGGCGTAGGGCCTGATCCGAACGGCAGGCCCTACGCCCCGGCGCGCTCCCGGTCCGCGTCCCGCCTGCCCCACGCGGTGCCCGCCAGGACGAGGACCGCACCGGCCGCCCCGAGCAGCCCGAGCCGTTCCCCGCCGAGGCTGATGCCGACGGCGGCGGCCCACAGCGGTTCCGTACCGAGCAGCAGGCTGACCCGGGACGGCGAGGTGCGGCGTACGGACCACATCTGGACGAAGAACGCGAACAGCGTGCAGAACACCGAGAGGAAGACCAGCCCCGCCCACTCCCGGGCGCCGAAGTCCGCCGCCGCGCTCCACGGCGATGCGCCGGTGCCCGGGACGGCCGCGAGGACGGCGAAGACGGCGACCGCGCCGCCGAGCTGAACGGTGGTCAGGGAGAGCGAGTCGGCGTTCCGGACCGCCTTGATCCGGGCCATCGCCAGCACATGGACGGTCCGGGCGAGGGCGGCGAGCAGCATCAGCAGATCGCCGGCCGATGGGCTGGTGAACCCGCCGCCCTGGGTCAGCAGGACCACCCCGGTGACGGAGAGCCCGGCCGCGGCGACGAATCCGGCCGACGGGCGCACCCGGGTCACGGCGGCCTCGGCCAGCGGCGTGAAGATCATGGTGAGGCTGATGATCAGCCCGGCGTTGGTGGCGGAGGTGTGCACCACCCCGTACGTCTCCAGCAGGAAGATCCCGCTCAGCACCAGGCCCAGCACTCCGGCGCCCCGCCACTGCGCACCGGTCAGCGCCCGCAGCTTGCGCCATCCGACCGCCACGAGCACCGGCAGCACGATCGCGAACCGCAGGACGAGCACGGCGATGACGGTGTGGGTGGTGGTGATGCCCTTGGCCGCGAGGTAGCTGGCGCCCCAGACGACGGCGACCGCCAGTACGGGCAGATCGGTGGCCCAGGCGCGGCGCGGGGGTGCGACGGCGGGCACGGCGACAGCGGACACCTGGTTCTCCCGGAACTCCACGGAGGTGATGTGGAGACCTCACCGGCTCGCACGCGGAACGATCACGCTACCCGCCGGGCTCCCGGAAAGGGAACACCTGTCTCAACGGTCGGATCGCTCCCGGGCACCGGCGGGCATCGGCCGTGGTCAGAGGCGGTCCGGCCGTTGCGGCGGGCGACGGAGGGTCCGGCGACCCACGCCACCGCTCCCTAGACTGACGCCTCGATAACTCTGAGACACGGAGTGGTCACATGGCGTCGGTAAGAGCGGACGGACGGGTCGAGCGGGGGAACCAGACCCGGCAGCTGATTCTGGGGCGGGCGGTGCAGATCGCCTCGGTCGAAGGACTGGAAGGCCTGTCGCTGGGACGGCTGGCCACCGAGCTGGGGCTGAGCAAGAGCGGCGTGTTCGCGCTCTTCGGCTCGAAGGAGGGGCTTCAGCTGGCCACCGTACGGGGGGCGTTGGCCGTCTATGTGGACCATGTGCTGCGCCCGACCCGGTCGGTGCCCCCGGGGCTGGGGCGGGTCTGGCGGATGTGCGAGGCGTGGATCGCGTACTCCCGCGAGCGGGTGTTCCGGGGCGGCTGCTTCTTCTACGCCGCCACCGCGGAGTTCGACGCCCGCAGCGGCCGGGTCCACGACGCCCTGGCGTCCGCGCAGACGGGCTGGGTCACCTTCGTGGAGGAGACGATCGAGGAGGCCAGGTCCATCGGGGAGCTGCACGCGGACACCGATGTGTGCCAGCTGGCGTTCGAGGTGATCGCCCTGCTGGAGCTGGCCAACGCCGAGTCGGTGCTCCAGAACAACAACCTCGGCTACGACAAGGCGGCCCGGGCCATCCTGGGCCGCCTGCGGGCGGCGGCGACGGACCCCGCGCCGCTGCCGTTACGTTAGGCGGCCCCGGGCTGCCGTGGGTGTCCGATACCCGCCGGTGCGCGGGCTCCGGCGCGCGTTTGCTGGGGGATGCCGTCGGAGCGACGGCATCCCCGTCAGCGAGGAACAGCCATGTCCAGCACCGCTTCCCGTGTTTCTTCCGGCAGCTCTTCCGCACCCCTGTCCGGCACCGCTCCCGCCACCGTTCCCACCGGCCTTCCGCCCCGGGCCGCCCTGGTCACCGGGGGAAGCCGGGGCATCGGCGCCGCGATCGCGCTGCGGCTCGCGCAGGACGGCGCGGACGTCGCCGTCACCTATGTCCAGGACGAGGCGGCGGCCCGTGCGGTCGTCGCGAAGATCGAGGGCTTCGGCCGCCGGGGCGTCGCCCTGCGCTGCGACGCGGCGGACGCCGACGCGGCCGCCGACGCCGTGCACCGGGCGGCGGACGCGCTCGGCCGGCTCGACATCCTGGTCAACAACGCGGGCATCGGCGTCCTCGGTCCGATCGCCGCGCTCGCCGGTCCTGACGTGGACCGGACGCTGACGGTGAACGTACGGGCGGTCTTCCTCGCCTGCCGGGCGGCGGCGGAACGGCTGGCCGACGGCGGCCGCGTCATCTCCGTGGGCTCCGCCCTGAGCCGGTACGCGGGCGGGCCCGGCTCCACCCTCTACGGGCTCAGCAAGTCCGCCCTGACCGGGCTGACCAAGCCGCTCGCCAGGGAGCTGGGGCCGCGCGGCATCACGGTGAACGTGATCCAGCCGGGGGCCGTGGACACCGATCTCAACCCGGCCGACGGGCCGTTGGCCGAGGGCCAGCGCGCGGCGAACGCGCTGGGGCGCTTCGGCACGACGGAGGAGATCGCCTCGCTCGTCGCCTACCTCGTGAGCGCCGAGGCGGGCTTCATCACGGGCACGGAGCTCGTCGTGGACGGCGGCCACGCGGCCTGAGCGCCCCCGCCCCGGTGTAGGCCGGGCGCGCTCCCCCGGCGGCCCCTGTCCGGCTGCCCCGTACCGGCCGCGCCCCTACGCTGGCCGGGACGGGGCAGCGACGGGAAGGACAGGACCAGCACATGTCCGGCACACCGGTTCACACGCTCAACGACGGCACACGGCTCCCGGCGGTGGGGCTCGGCACCTATCCGCTGGACGACGCGGCGGCCGAGGAGGCCGTCGCCGGGGCCCTGGGGCTGGGCTACCGGCTGGTCGACACGGCCCTCAACTACGGCAACGAGACCGGCACCGGCCGGGGCATCGCCCGCAGCGGCGTCCCCCGCGAGGAGGTCGTCGTCACCACGAAGGTGCCCGGCCGGCACCAGGGGTACGAGGAGACGCTCGCCTCGTTCGAGGAGTCACGGGCCCGGCTGGGCCTGGAGTACGTCGACCTGTACCTGATCCACTGGCCGCTCCCCCGCGTCGACAGGTACGTGGACACCTGGAAGGCGATGATCCGGCTCCGCGAGGACGGCCTGGTCCGCTCGATCGGCGTCTCCAACTTCACCGCCGCGCATCTGGAGCGGCTGGAGCGGGAGACGGGCGTGCTGCCCTCGGTGAACCAGATCGAGATGCATCCGCTGCTCCCGCAGGAGGAGTTGCGGGCGGTGCACGCGGCGAAGGGCATCGTCACGGAGAGCTGGAGCCCGCTGGCCCGGGGCCGCGAGGTGCTGGAGGACCCCTCCACCGTGGCGATCGCCGAGGACCACGGGGTGAGCCCCGGCCAGGTGGTGCTGCGCTGGCACACCCAGCTGGGCGCGGTGCCGGTCCCGAAGTCGGCGGACCCGGGCCGGCAGCGCGAGAACCTCGATCTGTTCGGGTTCGAGCTGACGGCACAGGAGCTGACGACGATCGCGTCCGGGCGGCAGCGGCGGTTCGGCGGCGACCCGGAGTCGCACGAGGAGTTCTAGGAAGGCTCCCCGGTCACCGGTTGCGCGGGGTGACCTCCGCCATCCGGGACCAGCCGGTGCCCGCCACCTCGACATTGATGATCTCGGGGACCTCGGCCACCATCTCCGACATCGTCTCGATCGCCGCCTTGAAGTGGTCGGAGTTCACATGCGCCTCGCCCGCCGCCGCGTCGGCGAAGGCCTCCAGCAGGACGAACTCGTTGGGGTTCTCCACGCTGTAGGACCAGTCGAAGAAGACGTTGCCGGGCTCGCTGCGGGTGGCGACGGTGAAGTCCTCCAGCCGGGGCAGCCAGTTGTCGCGCTCGGCGACGAGGGCGGTGAACTTGACGGCGATGAAGATCATGGGGGCTCCTGGTCGAGGACGTCGGAAGGTGTGGTTCGCCACGCCCCAGGGGCCTGCTCGCCGCACCCCGACCAGGGTGACACACCCTCACGTAACCGGACCGGCCGGGCACACCGCGATCCCCCTGCGACCGCGGTGCGTCCGGCCCTGCCCGTCCTCGGGCGTCAGCCGCCGAGCTCCCGGTGACGGGCTGCCAGCGCGGCGGCGCCCTCCTCGGTGAGCGATCCGAACAGCCGGAGCCGTGAGATGCCGCCGTCCGGGAAGATGTCGATCCGTACGTGGGTGGCGCGGACGGTCCCGTCGAGCACGAAGCGGTGGTTGGTGTCCGGCTGGAGGCGGGTGCGGGGCAGGATCTCCGTCCAGTCGCCGGCCTCGCCGTCCCGTACCGAGAGGCTCGCCCAGCCGGCGGAGTTGCCCTTGAGGTAGGCGGTGTCGATCTCGACGGCCCGGATCCCGGACTGCGCGGCGAGCCGGTAGCCGATCCAGTCGTTGCCCTTGTCGCGCCGGCGGCGGGTCTCCCAGCCGTCGTCCATCTTGCGCGAGCGGCCGGGCTGGATGGTGTTGGTGGCCGGGGAGTAGAAGCGGTCGGACGCGTCCTCGACCTGGCCGCCGTTCTCCAGCGCCGCGAGGTCGAACGTACCGAGGGCGGCGAGCCAGGCGGGGTCGGGGGCGACCTCTCCGTACACGCGCAGCCGGGCGATCCCGCCGTCCGGGTGCTGGTTGACCCGCAGGTGGGTGAAGCGCTGCTCGGCGTCGACGGCGAAGCCGTTGGCCGCGTGGCCGCCGACCGCCGTACGGGGGACGAGCACCGTCCACTTCACGTCCGGCGCGAGGAGCTCCTCGGGCGACGGCGAGCCGGGCAGGGACACCGCCTCGACGGAGACGGCCTGCGGGTAGTTGCCGCGGAAGTGGGCGGTGTCCAGGACGATGCCCCGGATGACGCCGGGGGCGCCGAGGCGGACGAGGGCCCAGTCGTGGTCGTCGTCGGTGGGGTGCGGTTCGGCGGCGCTGACGCCGCGCCGGCGGCGGGTCTCCCAGCCGTCCATGATCTTGCCCTTGTGCCCGAAGTGCTCCGGGTCGAAGACGGCCGGCTCGGGCTTCAGCAGGTTCTCGCGCTCGGCGAAGAACTCGTCGTTGGCGGCGATGACGCCCGCGCCGAGGCGGCGGTCGGCCAGGTCGACGAGGTGGGTGAAGGGGAAGTCGGCGGTGCGGTGGTCGGCGTACGGGTCGCCGCCCGCGTAGGGGCGGGCGTCTCCGGTGAAGCGGGGTATCGCGGCGTCCGTCATGGTCGGGGTGTCCTTTCGGGAACGGTCAGTGGTCGCGTTCGAGGAGGCGGCCGGTGGGCTCGGCGAGGACGCCGTCGGAGGCGATGCGGACACCGCGCAGCCAGCTGGAGCGGACCACGCCGTGCAGGGTCTTCCCGGCGTAGGCGGTGACCTGGTTCCGGTGGAAGAGCTCGGCGGGGTCGACGGTGAAGGTCGCGTCGGGGGCGAGGACCGCGAAGTCGGCGTCGCGGCCGGCCTCGATGGCGCCCTTGCGGGTCAGCCCGGCGAGCGCGGCGGGGGCGGCGGACATCCAGCGGGCCACGTCGTCGAGGGAGTGGCCGCGCCTGCGGGCCTCGGTCCAGATGGCGGGCAGGCCGAGCTGGAGCGAGGAGATGCCGCCCCAGGCGGAGGCGAAGTCCGGGGTCTTGAGGTCGGTGGTGCAGGGCGAGTGGTCGCTGACGATGCAGTCGATGGTGCCGTCGGCGAGCCCGGCCCACAGGGCGTCCTGGTTGGCGGCCTCGCGGATCGGCGGGCAGCACTTGAACTCGGTGGCCCCGTCCGGGACCTCCTCGGCGGTGAGGGTGAGGAAGTGCGGGCAGGACTCGACGGTGACGCGGACGCCCTCACGCTTGGCTGCGGCGATCAGCGGCAGCGCGTCGCTGGAGGAGAGGTGCAGGACGTGGACGCGGGCGTTCAGCCGCTTGGCGTGGGCGATGAGCCCTTCGATCGCGGTGTTCTCGGCGTCGCGCGGGCGGGAGGCGAGGAAGTCGGCGTAGGCGGGGCCGGGGCGCTGCGGGGCGTCGGCCAGGTGGTGCGGGTCCTCGGCGTGCACGATGAGCAGTCCGCCGAATCCGGCGATCTCCGCCATGGAGCGGGCCAGTTGCTCCTGGTCCAGCTCCGGGAACTCCTCGACGCCGGAGGGCGACAGGAAGCACTTGAAGCCGAAGACCCCGGCCTCGTACAGCGGGCGCAGGTCCTTGACGTTGGACGGGATCGCACCGCCCCAGAAGCCGGTGTCGACGTGCGCCTTGGGGGCGGCGACCTGCTGCTTGGTGTGCAGGTTGCCGACGGTGGTGGTCGGCGGGAGGGAGTTGAGCGGCATGTCCAGGAGCGTGGTGATGCCACCGGCGGCGGCCGCGCGGGTGGCGGTCCAGAAGCCCTCCCACTCGGTGCGGCCGGGGTCGTTCACATGGACGTGGGTGTCGACCAGTCCGGGCAGCAGAACGTCGTCGCCGAAGTCCTCCAGGCGGGCGCCGGCGGGCGCCTCGGTGTCGTACGGCAGGACCGCGTCGATCGTCCCGCCCGCGACGGCGACCGCCGCCGGGCAGGTCCCCTCGGGGGTGACGACGCGCGTCGAGCGCAGTACCAGGTTCACGTCCGGACCGGACACCCGTGCTCCTTCACTCCAGAAATGATCCACAACAGATGATCCACTGATCCACAACGGGAATTCAACGAACTGTTGAAGCTTCGATGGAGTCTTCACTCGGGGAACGCCCTCGTCAAGACCCCACCTTCCGCCGCCGGGGCCCGCCGCACCACCCGGCCGCCGGACTGGATGTTTCCACAAAGTAGAAGTCCGATTTCGAACTGCGGAACGTAGCATGGGCCAGGAGTGGCGGCGCCGAGCCGCCCGCACCGACCGGCGGCACCCGGACAAAACAGGCCCTGACCGGCACGGACGCCGACCGGGCAGCTGTGGGCCGTCCGGGAACCGCCCGGTAGGCTGCTGCCTTGCCTTCCGCTTCGAAAGGACCGTTGACGTGCCGCCGTCCCACGCCAGCACAGCCGACTCCAAGCCCTCCGGTTCCAGCGGTGGGGTGCAGTCCCTTGAGCGCGCCTTCGATCTGCTGGAGCGGATGGCCGACGCCGGGGGCGAGGTCGGGCTGAGCGAGCTGTCCGCGAGCAGCGGTCTGCCCCTGCCGACCATCCACCGGCTGATGCGCACCCTGGTCGTCTGCGGATACGTACGCCAGCAGCCCAACCGGCGTTACGCGCTCGGTCCCCGGCTGATCCGGCTCGGCGAGTCCGCCTCCCGACTGCTGGGCACCTGGGCCCGCCCCTACCTCAGCAGGCTGGTGGAGGAGACCGGCGAGACGGCGAACATGGCGCTGCTGGACGGGGACGAGATCGTGTACGTCGCCCAGGTGCCGTCCAAGCACTCCATGCGGATGTTCACCGAGGTCGGCCGCCGGGTCCTGCCGCACTCCACCGGGGTGGGCAAGGCGCTCCTCGCGCACACCCCCGCCGACGAGGTCCGCGCGCTCCTGGCCCGTACGGGCATGCCGGCCGCCACCGAGAAGACGATCACCACGCCGGAGGGCTTCCTGGACGCCCTGGAGGCGGTGCGCCGCGCCGGATACGCGGTGGACGACAACGAGCAGGAGATCGGGGTGCGGTGCCTCGCGGTCTCCGTGCCGAACTCCCCCACCTCCGCCGCGATCTCCATCTCGGGCCCGGCGGGCCGGGTGACCGAGGCGGCCACGGAGCGGATCGTGCCGATCCTCCAGCAGGTCGCCAAGGAGCTGTCCGACGCCCTGGCGAGCAGCGGTTCGAACGGCGGCTGAGCCGCCGAGACCGCCGAGGCGCGGAGACGGGGTGGGGCGGGG
>MUNB01000504.1 GCA_002154345.1 Streptomyces griseus | reverse complement strand
CGGCCGAGCCGCCCAGGCCGCCTGCCTCACCCGCCCCGACTGGCTCCCCGCCCTCGCCCCCGAGGACGACTTCCCCCGTACGCCCGAAGGTCTCACGGCCCTGCTCGGCTCGGCCGGGCTCCTTGACCCGGAGTGCTCCGAGGTGACCTGGGAGCACCGCTGCGACCCGGACACCTGGTGGGCGGGGGCCGAGCGGGGGATCGGCGCGATCGGCCAGGTCCTCAACAGCGGAGGCGCGGAGGGGCTGGCGGCGGCCAGGCAGGCGTACGACGGCCTCAGCGCAGAATTCCGCACGCCGGAAGGGCTGTTGGCGCTCCCGCATGCGGCGTTGCTGGCGGCGGGGAGAGCGTAGAGGAACGGTGCGTCGGAGGTTCGTCGATGGAGCATCGTTTTATCGCACATGTATCGTGACGCGCGCGAGATGACTTTCCAGTAGTACACGGGGTGTGGATCATGTCGTTCGAACAGGAGTGGAGCGAGCTGAAGGCCGCCGCCGGGATGAGGCTGAACCAGGTCGGAGGCACAGGCGGCACCGGAGGCTCCGGGCCCAAGGGGGCCGCCGACTACGTGATCGCGGATGATGACCTGGGGGACATCGGTCATACCGCTTTCAACCTGTTCAACGGGCTCGAACAGACCGGTAAGCACGCGAAGACGGCGAGCGAGACCGCAGGCGCGGGCCTCAAGGGCGACGGGTTCGACACCGGCGCGGCGTTCACGGACGTGATCGGGACCTGGGAGAAGCAGGTGAAGACCCTCCTGCAGGCATGCGCTCATATCTCCAACCACCTCGATTACACGAAGAAGTCGAGCAAGGCTGACGACGAGTGGATCGAGGCGCAACTGCGCATCGTCGGGCCTGTCGCCCCAGGGGCGGACGGGGCCGTTCCCGCCTTTCAGATCAGCAAGTACTTCCGGTAAGGAGTCGCCACCGTGCCCACCTTCGAGCAACTCCTCACCGCCCGGCTCGCTCCTCTCGCCACGGCCGTGACTCAGTGGACCGAGATGATCGGCAAGCTGAAATCGCCTCTCAGACCGACGCCAAGGCAATGGAGTCCAAGGCCGGCAAGTCCAGCTGGGCGGGCGATAACGCCTCCGTCACCAAGGAGTTCGTCACCAAGACCGCCAACGAATTCAGTGATGCTGTCACCGAAGCGGAGTCGGTACGTGACCTCCTCAGTGATGCCCACACCCTCTTCAAGTCGGCTCAGGACGATCTCAAGTACGCGTTTGAGAATCCGCCGCCGGGCATCATCATCTACCCCAACGGCGTTCTCAGTCATCGCGTCCACCCCGATCGACGCTCCAAGGACAGCACCGAACCCCTCGCCACTGAGGCTCAGTTCGAGGCGCTGCGCGGCAAGCTCGAAGGGATCCTGAAACGTGCCAACGAAGCCGATGAGCTCTGCGCCTGGGGTCTGCGCGCGCTGATCCGTAATCACCCCAACGACTTCGGCAGCACCGATCTCAATGGCATCGCCGACGCCAAGAGGATGCGCGCCGAGGAGAAGCAGCAGGCGGAGAACGGCCGCGAGGCTGCCAAGCTCTACGCGCGCTGGGAACACCTCGACGACGACGAGCGCGAGCGGCTCCTCGCCTATGCCGAGAAGGGCAAGAACTCGCCGGCCTTCGCCGAGCAGCTGATGACGAACCTCAGCTACCGGGGCCGCGAGCAGCAGGAAGCCGTTTTGCTGCTGGCCAGCAGTCTGGAGTCGGGCGGCCGGGACGGCCAGCTCTCCAGCACCGACGCCCGCCTCTACAAGGCGCTGTCCGGCTCCCTGGCCACCGCAACCGGACCGGACTCCTCGATCGGTTCCCCCGGTGGTGTCACCTCGGCGTGGACCGACAAGCTCATCACCACGGCCCGCGATGGCAACGGCCTGCCTCGCCAGCACCCCGGGGCCATCGGGGGCGGTGCCGCGAGCCTGAAGAACCTGACGGACCTGATGGCGGCCGACGCCGGCGACAACGACGTGTACGACCCGAACAAGGACCCCAAGGAGAAGTCCTCGCCCTGGAAGAAGGACGAGGGCGACCCGGTCTACAGCGAGGCCTTCCTGACCGAGGTCGGCGACACGATCCGCGACTGGGAGACGAACAACGACGACGCCTACGACGGCGTCATGAAGAACTGGCAGGGCACACAGGAGGACCCGATGAAGGGTCTGCTGAACGCCATGAGCCGCAACCCGGCCGCCTCCACCCACTACTTCGACCCGAACACCACCGACAACCTCAAGTACTTCCTGGAGGACCGAAAGTGGCCCGGCGGCGAAGTCGAGAGCAAGATGCCGGACGAGAAGCAGCACACCTCGGCCCGAGCCGAGCTCGGACTTGCGCTCGAATCCGCCGCCACCGGCCGTGTACCCGGTTCACCGATGCACCCGGTACCCGCGCACCATGACGCCGCCGAGACCGCGATCTTCGAGCGGGTGATGGGCGAGTACACGGAGGCGCTCCACAGGGACCAGACCGCCATCCCTCTCTCCATGCGCCTGCCGATGGCCGACATGATCGCCGACTACAGCGGCGACGTGCACCAGATCCTCGGCAAGGAGATGAACGGAGCAACCGAGTTCAACGACCTGGAGATCGAACGGGGCGACCTTACCCGGATCATCCGGGCCACGGTGGAAGACCCCAATGCCTACAAGGTGATCCATGGCTCGCAGACCGTGGTCATCGGCGAAGGGCTCGAACGCTTCCACGCAGACTCCTTCCGCCAGAAAGACGAAGAGTTGCGGGCCTGGGTCAAACAGTCTGCCTCTGTGCTCGGTCACCTCGATGGGGTGCGCGATGACGTCATCTTCGACCTGGGGCAGGCGGAGAAGGATGCCAACGCCTACGAGAAGATGCTCAAATACCACCTCTACGGAGGGCTGCTGACTCCTATTCCGATGGCTGGCGACGCGATGCAGCGCTCGGTGGACTGGGGCCTGAGCGAAGGCCTGAACGAGGACAACTCCAAGGTCGACGCCGATACCCGAGAGCAGAGGATCAAGCACTACGAAGACGGCCAAGACCAGTTGAACGGCATGCTGCGCGGCATAGCGACCAAACGCGGGCTGACGGTGGAGGAATTGGACGCGAGCCCCGGCGAGTTCGAGGACCATCTCCAGGCAGGAGCCAAGGAGTGGTACCTCACCGGCCACGCCGAGGCCAAGAAGTTGACGGGGGAGTAGTCGATGGACAAGAAGTGGTTGCCGTTGACCATCACGCTCGGCGTTGCCGGGTTGGCGGTGGTGGCGGCGAGTGTCTGGCCCGACGACGTGGAGAAGCTGCCGTTGCCGCAGAGCCTGTGTCATGGTGCGCTCAGCCGGGAGACGGCGGAGCTGATCGACGACGGTCAGGGGGGCGAGATCAGCACGGACGAGTGGGAGAGCAAGGGCAGCACCACTGACACCGCGGTGTTTAAAGCGTGTCGAGTGCTGCGCGCGAACCCGTACGACGAGAATGACAACCCTCGCACGGTCTACAAGCTGGTCGTCGAGGACACTCCTAGCCCTCCCGGCCGAAAGAAGGGTTCCACCTCTCTCGGTTCCGGGCTTGTCGGCTGGGCGCTCCCCGAGGAGGCCGCGGTCACGTTGCCTGCCGGTTGCCCCGTCCGGATGGGCTCGACCGCCCCGTACATCAGGGTGTGGCTCGACGTGCCCTCGCAAGACGAGAAGAACCTGGCCAGGCTGGAAGAGAAGCGGCCTGTGGACGCGGACGTCGCGCTGCGCAACAACGTGACCGTGATGCGGGAAGTGGCCACCAGGCTCACCAAGCGGTATGACTGCGCGGATTGACTGTCGGGACGAACGTAGCCATGAACAAGAAGTACCTGGTCCTGCCCGCCGTGCTCGCCGTCGCGGCAGCGGTTGTCGCGGCCGTCAGCCTCTGGCCGACGGAGCTCAAGAAGCTGCGCGAACAGAATCTGTGTCTCGGAATGCTTACAGAGCAGACCGCCGGCCTGATCCAGGACGGCAAGGGCGGGGCCGTCGTGGTCGAGGAGTCCATCCCGGACAGTTCCGGGTCCGCGACCGAGCCGGCCGACCCGATCTTCTCCACCATCTGCTTCGTCAATCGGAAGAACGTCGAAGGCAAGAGCACCATGCGGCTCCTGTACACCCTGGACGCGCGCCCCACCGATTCGCTGAGCGACCCACCGAAGGGTGCCACCCTCGTCAAGGATGGACTCACGGGCTGGGTCGGCCAGCGGCAGAGCGAGGTCCAGCTGCCCGACGGCTGCGCGAAGAGGATGAAGCGGCCCGACGCGCGGTACATCACTGTCACCCTGAAGATCTCACCGGTCACCCTCGTCGGACGGGACTGGAACTACGCGTCCCTGATGAAGGATTCGCGGACGGTGATCCTTGAGGCCGTGGAAAACCTGACGAAGCAGTACGACTGCGCCGCCTGACGGTCAGGCGTACCGCGGCAGATCGTCTGTCGAGATCGTCCACTCTCCGATGGTGACGTCCTCGCCGTACAGGAAGTCCTTACGGGTCGCGTAACGCGGCCCCTCCGGTGTCCGGTGGATGTCGGACAGAACGGCTCCGGAGCCGGTGCGCGGGTCGAAGATCGCGTAGACGGGGACGCCCAGAAGCGGGTAGTCGCGTACCTTGCTCACCCAGTCGTTGTCCGGGTTGGACCGTGAGACCACCTCGATCGCCGCGATGAGGGCTTGAGGGTCGACGGATCCGGCGACCTCCATGTCCGCCTCCGCGATCACCATGACGTCCGGGTGGCGCATGATGCCGTGCTGCACACTCTCCACGTCGGGGGTTCCGGTGTGGGCGACCAGCTCCTCCGGCATGACGCGTTCCATGCGCTTCCGGATACGCAACGTCGTGAGCTCGTGAGGGCCGACAGGCGCCATCATGTCGTGAACGATCCCTTCCCGGGTGATCTCGAATTTGCCGGGAAGCGCGCCGTCCGTATGCGCGACGAAATCCCTCATGGCCTGGTAGAGGTGGGCGTCACGCCGTGCGTCGTCCGGGGCGATGGTCATCGTGCCCGCTCCTCGTCGTCGGTGCCCCGGGGCCAGGGTCGTCCCCTTCATGCTAGGCCGCCTCCCAGACCTGGGCCCGGCAGTCGCGGCAGTGGCCCGGGTCGTGGGAGCGGAAGGCCCGTTCGCAGCCGTCGCAGGTCTGGAACGGGGTGACCGGCGCACGGCGCGATGGTGCCAGATCGTGGATGCCGGGGAGCGGGGGCGGCAGGAGGGCCGTCAGGCGGTGTCTGAGAAGCCTCGCCGGGTGCTTCAGCGGCTTCGGGAGGTCGGCCGTGAGGGTGTGCCGGAGCGTGTCGGTGGTCGTGTCCCGTTCGAGCCAGGCGGCCACCCCGGGGACCAGCTCCTCGACGGCCTCTTCCGAGAGCACCAGCTCTTCCGCGTGACGCCGCAGATCGGCGAGGAACGTGGAGGCGGTCTGCCGCAGCTCCGGGGAGAGCGCGCGGGGGTGGGGGAGCGGCCGCCGTGGCTGCTTGGGCGCGGTCCGCGTCGGCAAGCGGGCCGGGGAGTGCGGACCTTCCGGTAAGGGGATGGGTTCCGGCGCGGTGATCGGCTCCGGTACGGGTGTCAGCCCCGGTACGTGGCCGGGTTCCGGTACGGGTGTCGGTTCCCGTACGTGGCCGGGCTCCGGTACGGCGGTGGGCTCCCGTACGACAGTGGGCGTGGGCGCGGGCGCAGTGCCACGCACCGTAGGTCCCACCACCGCCCGCGGCTGGTTGCAGAACACCGTCCGGGTCACCACCCAGCCGTTCGCCAGCCTCATGCGCGGCCGGTGCAGGTAGCCGTGGTTCTCCAGCTCGCGCAGGGCGGAGGCGATCTTCGTCTCGCCCTCGGGGAAGCGGGCCGCGAGCGCCTTGATGCCGACCTTCGACCCGGCGGGCAGCGACTGGATGTGGACGCCGATCCCGATCGCGGTGAGCGACAACTCGGCGTGCTGGGCGAGGTGGTTGCCGACGATCGTGAACCGGCCGGTGTGCGGGATCACGACGTGGATCACGCCGGAGGACGGAAGAGGTCCGGGAACCTCCGCCAGGGCGCGGGTGAGGGCGATATCGTGCTGGGTATCCATCGGGAAGATGCTGCTTCCTTGGTGGTCAGGTCCTCGCTCGGGATTGCCGTCCCGGCGGGGGCCGTCTCATGTCTGGGGTTGTGGTCAGCGTGAGCATATGCCTGCCAACCCGTACGAAATCCAGCTCAGTTGGCAAACCTCACCCGTGTGAGTGACCAGCCCCTCCCGCAGGTGACCACCGGGATCGGGTGGGGTGGGGTTGGGTCATTTGTCTTGGTTCTTTGAGTACTTGCTGTCGCAGTCCACCGGGTCGCGGTCGGTCACGACCCGGTGGTGTCCCGCCGGGTCGTGACACGCCACGACCCGGTGTGAGCAGCGATTCCGGGTGGATTCCGGCGATCCGTCGTCGTCCCGTACGCGGCGGTACGCCCGTGGTCGCGAAAACCCCGACATCGGCGACCCCTCTTCGGCACACTGAGTGCATGGACGATTACCCGGGGAAGTCGCCGGACCATCTCACCATCAACGTCACCCACCGCGACGACCCGGTCTTCGAGGTCACCCAGGCGGATGCGTTCGCCTCGGCCCGCAAGTATCCGAACATCGTGGTGCGGGGGCCGCTGTTCGGCCTTGCCGAGCAGCGGCGCGGGGACCGGCCGCGCTGGCGGCTGATGGGCGAACTCGACACCGGATTCCCGCAGATGACCCGCGACGAGCTGAACTCGCTCCTCTGGTTCAGGGCCAAGGACGACGTCGAGGACCGGGCCGTGCGGCGGTCGCTGCTGGAGGCCGTGACCCGGCTGGAGACCGAGCCGGTCAACGAGGTGACGGCGGACGGTGTGCGCTACCGCGTCGTGCGGGCCGACGAGTTCACCCGGATCGGCGGCGGGCGCCTGGAGCCGCCCCGGGCCACCGATCCGGACGACGACAGCTGGGACCTGGACGCGCCGGACCCCTCCCGTACCAAGGGCTTCGTCGTCGACCACGCGGCCGCCGTCGGGCTGGCCGAGGGGATCGACCGGGCCGGGCTGCTCCAGCTCTCCTACACCGCGAGCCGCTACCCCGAGGACGTACGGGCCGACTCCCACAGGGCGTTGACCACGCACCCGGGGGTCGTGCTCCTGCCGACGACGTTCCGCGTGGTGGAGCGCAAGGAGCTGTCCTGGTCGATGGTGACCGGGCAGTACTCCACCCCGCAGGGAGCCCGGCGCGCCCTCGTCCACCACCTCACCCGGCCCGTGCCCGAGCTCCCGGATCTGCCGGACATGCCGGAGCTGCCCGAGTGGATGCAGGTGGACGAGAAGGAGGCGGCCATTCACGCACGGGCCGCGAAGAAGTTCACCGCGCGCCGGAGGCCCAATGAACTCGTGGTGCGGGGGCGGCAGTACGAGGTCGTGCGCGTCGAGCGGGTGATGCGCATCGGGCCGGACGGGCCGGAGACGCCGCGCCCCTCCGACGTGGACGACTACGGCCCCTCCAAGATTCACCCGACCATGGACGAGCACGGCGTCGTCACCTACGGCGGATAGGCGGGCAGACCGACCTGCCTCCAAAGCACAGGGGCCCGCCCGGCGACCTACCGCCCGGCGGGCCCCGGCCCGTACCGCGTCAAACGGCCACGCCCCGGCCTCAGTTGCCGGTGACCGTGACCTTCTCGTCGTTGTTGAGCTGCTGCACCAACTGCTTCACCTTGGCCTTGTCCCAGACGAGGTTCCCGCTGGTGCTGCCCGAGATCGGCATGTTCATCGACGTACCGTCGCCGCCCGTGACGCCCTTCATCGCGAAGAACATGTTGGCCAGCGACCAGAGCGACATGTCCTTGTCCACGATCAGCGTGTCCAGGCCCGCGCCCATCGTCGGGTACAGCTTGAACGGGTTGATGATCGTGGACGGGGTCGCCGTCTGGCTCGCCAGCGCCGCCAGGAACTTCTGCTGGTTCTTCGTGCGGTCCAGGTCGCTGTTCGGGAACGCGTAGCGGGTGCGGACGAAGGCGAGGGACTGCTCGCCGTTCAGCGTCTGCTTGCCCGCCTTGAAGTCGGCACCCGACTTCTTGTCCTTGAAGGCCTTCGGGATGTCCAGCTCGACCCCGCCGATCGCGTCCACGATCTTCGCGAAGCCGCCGAAGCCGATCTCGACGTAGTGGTCGATGTGCAGACCGGTGTTGAACTCGACCGTACGGACCAGGAGTTCGGGGCCGTCCTCGGCGTAGGCCGCGTTCAGCTTCACCTGTCGGCCGGTGCCCTGGAACGTCTTCCCGGACTCCGAGCCCTTGAAGGTCGGGATCTCGACGTTGGAGTCGCGCGGCAGCGAGATCAGCGTCGGACCGCTGGAGCCGTCGTGCAGGATCATCATCGAGTCGGTGCGCTTGCCCTCGGCGGAACCGGTGCGCAGCCGCTTCTTCTCCTCGTCCGACATGCCCTCACGGCTGTCGGACCCGACGATCAGGTAGTTCGTGCCGTCGCCGGACTCCGGCCGGTCGATGACCTTGGAGAGGTCGACCTCGCGCTTCAGCTTGGAGTCGGCCCAGAAGTACGTCGAGATCGAGACCGCGAGCACCACGACCACCAGGGTCAGCGCGCCGAGCTTGATCCGGCGGCGCCAGTCCGGCGCCGGGCGGCCCTGGACGTAACCTCCGTCACCGCCGCCGCGACGGCCACCGCCGCCCCGGCCGTCGGAGCCGCCGCTGCCCGAGCCGTAGACCTGGCCCGTGTTGTAGCCGCTGTCGTACCCCGGGTCGGGGCTGTTGCCGTAGCCGCCGTCCTGGTAGCGGTCGTCGTACCCCTGGCTCTGCGGCGGCACCTGCGGCCGCTGCGGCGGGTTCTGCGGCCTTCGCGGCTGGGCCGGGCGGCGCTGGATGTGCGGCATCGACCGGGCGCTCTCGGGCTGGGGGCTGGCGCTGCCCCGCCCGTAGCGCTCGCTGCGGTCGCCGGTCCGTCGATCGGGCCAATCGTTCATCCGAACAGTGTGCCGTCCCGGCCCACGGCTATTACAGGGTGTAAGGGAAATCGCACCAGGGCTGTTGCGAACCTGATGCATTCTGCGGGATCGCGGCCCCCGCATAAGGTGGACGGTATGACAGATCAGGCCACTGGCGTAACAGATCAGGCCAACCGCCCGGAGGGTGAGATTCCGGGCAAGCCGACCGCTGCGTCCCGGACCACCCTCAGCCACATCATGACCGGCAGCGACACCAACCTCCTCGGCACGGTCCACGGTGGCGTGATCATGAAACTGGTCGACGACGCCGCGGGCGCGGTGGCCGGCCGGCACTCCGGCGGGCCCGCCGTGACCGCGTCGATGGACGAGATGGTCTTCCTGGAGCCGGTCCGCGTCGGTGACCTCGTCCATGTGAAGGCCCAGGTCAACTGGACCGGCCGCTCCTCCATGGAGGTCGGTGTCCGTGTGATGGCCGAACGCTGGAACGAGTCGACCCCCGCCCAGCAGGTCGGCAGTGCCTATCTGGTCTTCGCCGCCGTCGACGGGGACGGCAAGCCGCGCCGCGTACCGCCGGTGATCCCCGAGACCGAGCGCGACAACCGGCGCTACCAGGAGGCGCAGATCCGGCGCACCCACCGGCTCGCCCGCCGCCGCGCGATCAAGGAACTGCGCGAGAAGCGCGCAGCCGACGGCATCGACGACTGAGCCCGCGAGACCGCCTCACGGTCCTACGGGCACACCACCTCGTCGCCCGTCACCGTCGAGAACTCGCCCGTCTGCCGGGTCTCCGCCCTCACCCGCTGCACCTTGGTGAAGTCCGCGCCCACGGTCACCTTCATCAGCGGTCCCTGGCCCTTCACCGCCTTCAGCTCGCTCCCGGGCAGGGCGGTGGCCAGGGACTTCGCCGAGCGGTCCCAGCGCGGGTCGTACTCCACGAGCGTCCGCTTCAGATCCCGCAGCTCCCCGTTGAGCGGCGCCTCGCCGGTGGTGAACCCGGTGGCCCGCAGCGCCTCGTCCACGGTCCGGCCCAGGCCGTCCTTCGGGGTCCCGTTGTAGACCTGTACCCGGATGTCCTTCGGCGCCACGTCCACGAGCGTGGCCGGAGGCTGCTTCGGGCCGGCCGCCGGCTTCGGCTTCGCCGGGGCCAGCGGCTTGTCCTCGCGCAGCGCCTGGAACAGCTTCTTCGACTTCTTCGCGTCCCACTGCACGGTGGAGCCGATGCCCTTGACCGGGAAGCTGGGGTTGCCGATGGGCACGGACGCGAACTCCGACGAGGCCGGGCCGAAGTCCTTCATCGCCTTGCCGAGCGCCAGCATCTGCTCCGTACCGAAGCCCTCGTCGGCCCGGACCGAGCCCAGCACCGAGGCGGAGACCTGCTGGAACTTCACCGGGTTCAGCAGCACCCCGCTGCTCGTCGCCTGCTTGATCAGCGCCGCCATGAACTTCTGCTGGCGCTCCATCCGGCCCAGGTCGGCGGCCACGTCCACATGGCGCGAGCGCACGTACTGCAGCGCCTGCCCGCCGTCCAGCTCATGGGTGCCCGCGGGCAGGCGCTGCAGTAC
>MUNB01000503.1 GCA_002154345.1 Streptomyces griseus | reverse complement strand
ACCGCCCCCGCCCCGGCGGCCGGTGCGCGGACCGCGCCGGTGGAGGAGACCGGGCCGATCTTCTTCGACGAGGAGGACGGCCTCCGGTCCGGTCAGGGCGCCCCGGCCGGGCCAGGCACACCCGGTGCCGCCCCCGTGGACCGGCCGGCCGGCGGTGACGCCGCGTCCGTCTGGCAGGCGGACGCCGCACGCCAGAGCGGTTTCGGCGGCGAACGGGACCGCCGGGTGGAGTGGGGCGGACCGGCCCAGGAGCCCGCGGGCCCCGGCCGCCCGGCGCAGTCCGCCGACCCGACCGGCGGCGCGCTGCCGGGAATGCGCGAGAGCGGCGGCCGGCCCGCCGAGGAGGCCGGGCCCCGTCCGCCGGCCGACGGGACGGTCACGATCCGCGCGGTGGGGCCGCAGTCGAAGGCGGTACGGGGGAGCGCCCCGGCACCCCGGGCCGTACCGCCGAACTCCGGTACGCCGCAGGGCCCGCAGAACGTGGGCGCGCCGCAGAACAGCATCGCCCCGGCCCCGGAGCCCCGCGCGCTTCCGGCCAGGTCCCAGTCGCCGCACGTACCGCAGTCCCCGGCGCAGCAGTCACAGCAAGCGCAGCAGGCACAGCAAGCACCGCAGTCCCAGCCGCAGCAGGTCGCGCAGGCCCAGGCCCAGGCTCCCGCCCCCGTCCCGGCTTCCGCGCCCGCCCCGCAGGAAGTGCGGCGGGGGCCTGGACCGGCCCCTGCCGCACTTCCTGCGGGGCGGGCGCGGAAGCCGGGACGGGGGCGGGCGCCTGGGCCTGGGCCTGCGCGACCTGCTGCGGCTGGGGCTGCGGTGCTTGCTGTGCCTGCTGCGCTTGCTGTGACT
>MUNB01000502.1 GCA_002154345.1 Streptomyces griseus | reverse complement strand
GAAAGGATCAGCCTCTCCATGGCGTTCACCCGTGCCACCGGGAAGCACCGTGCCCCGAGCCGCCTGACGCGTCGCAGCGCCCAGGCCGCCGGCATCGCGGCCCTGGCCACCACCGGAGTCCTCGGCTCGCTGTCCTCCCCGGCCCTCGCCGCGGACGCCGCCGCGTCTCCTGGTCTCCGACCATGTCGCCGGGCGGATCAGCCTGTTGGACCTTCCGGACGGCACCGAGCGGGCGGTGCTGAACCACCGGCACCTCGCCGAGCACGCGGGCTTCCTCGCCCTGCCGGACGACCTGATCGCCTGCGTGGACGACCGGGCGGGTGAGCTGCTGGTCCTCGACCCCTACGGCCCCGGCGCGGACCGGCCGCTGATCCGGCGGCGGATACCGGTCGCCATCCCCGCCGAGCATCTGGCGGCGGACCCGGGCGGCCGGCAGCTCGCGGTGACCACCGGCCTCGGCCGCAACGAGGAGGCCTGGACGGGACTTCTGACCGCCGTCGACCTCGACGCACCGGACGGCGCCGTCGCCGTACGCGTACGGGGGCGGACCGGCGAGCCGGGCGTCACGGTCCTCGGCGGACCGTCCCCGCTCGTGGTGCTGCGCCACCGGGAGCCGGGCGAACTGCTGGTCCACCGGCACCGCGACCTGATGCGCTCGGCCTCCGCCTGCCCGCCGGCGACCCCGGTCCGGCGGATCGCCCTGCCCGACGACGACGGACACGGCGATGCCCACGACCCGCTCACCGGGCGGATGTTCGCCGCAGCCGGCTCGGGGGTGCATCGCGCGCGGCGGAAGGGGGACGACCTCGCGCCCGAGGCTCCGCTGCCCTGGTCCGCCGACGGCCGGTCCGGCGGGCGCGGCTACTACCTGCGGCTCGACCCCGTACGCCGCATGCTCTGGTCGTGCGTGCGCGGCGGACCGGGCGACCCCGGGCAGTGGCCCGACTGGTCCAACGACGCCTGGTGGCACCACCTCGACACAGGCGTCACGGGGAGGCTGGACCTGGGTCCCGGGCTGGTCTTCCGGCTCGCGGTGACCGCCCGCCACATCGCGTACACCCGGGTCCACCCGGACGGCGACGAACTCATCCTGCTCACCGCACCCCCGGCCGCCGGATCCCGCCCGGCGGTGAGCGCGCGGCTGCCCCTGCCCGCCATGTCCGGTGCGCCCCGGCCCGGCGGCACCCCCTGGGACGGAGTGCAGCGGCGGGCCGTCGCCGCCTCCCCCGGCGGCGGCCTGGTCGCGGTCAGCCGCGGCGGCCACGGCGAGGTCCACCTCTTCGACGCGGACCGGGCGGCGCGGGTCACGACCCTGACCGTCCCGACCCCCCTGGACGACGGCGGCCACCTCGCCCTGCTCACCCCCGGGGACGGAGCGCACGCCGATCCGGTCGGCCGCTGAGCACGACGCCCCGGGTGACAGCGCGGGGAGAGCGGGTGGTGGCGCGGCGGACACCGTCGCGCCACCACCCGCCGCGCCCGACTCGCTCAGCCCCGCGTCACCGGGAAGGCGGCCGGCGTCACCAGGAGGACTTGGTCACCCCTGGCAGGAATCCCGCGTGGGCCTGTTCGCGCATCGAGACGCGGGAGAGGCCGAACTTACGCAGATACCCTCGGGGCCTGCCGTCGACGCTGTCCCGGTTGCGGACCCGGGTGGCACTGGCATCGCGCGGCTGACGCCGCAACTCCTCGACGGCTGCGGCCCGTTCCCGCTCCGGCGTGTCGGGCCGGCGGATGATCTCCTTGAGCTCCGCCCTGCGGGCCGCGTACCGCTCGACGGTCGCCCGACGACTGTCGTTCCGCGCGATCTTGCTCTTCTTCGCCATCAGACCTTCCCTCCCCGCGCACGGATGCGCGCGACCGCGGCTTCGATGCCGATGCTGTCGATCGTCTTGATCGCCCGGGCGCTCAGCGTGAGGCGCACATAGCGCCCCTCACCGGGCAGCCAGTACCGCTTGCGCTGGACATTCGGGTCGAACCGGCGGGATGTCCGGTGGTGCGAGTGGGAGATGTTGTTGCCGAATCCCGGCTTCGAGCCGGTCAGTTGGCAGTGGGCGGACATGAACGTTACCTACCTCTCCTTCGACGCATCCATTATTGAAAATGGAAACCATTGCCATATAGTAGCGCCCATGGCTCGCAACGAAGTACGCCCGGTCATCAAGCTCCGCTCCACCGCGGGGACCGGCTACACCTACGTCACCCGCAAGAACCGGCGGAACGACCCCGACCGGATGGTGCTGCGCAAGTACGACCCGGTCGCCCGCCGCCATGTCGACTTCCGCGAGGAGCGCTGAAGCTCCCGCTCCCCGACGCCCGACCCAGAAGCACACCCCCGAGGACACCGCCATGAAGCCCGGAATCCACCCCTCGTACGGCCCCGTCGTCTTCCGCGACAAGGCCGCCGACTTCGCGTTCCTGACCCGTTCGACCATGACCAGCGACCGCACCGTCGTATGGGAGGACGGCAACACCTACCCGGTGGTCGACGTGGAGATCTCCTCCGCGAGCCACCCCTTCTACACCGGGACCGCCCGTGTCCTGGACACCGCCGGACGCGTGGAGCGCTTCGAGCGCCGTTACGGACGCGGTGCGGCCCGGTGAGCGGGCACCGCGCGAAACTGCCCGTCGTCATCGTCTGCGGTCTGCACTCCGAGGCGCGCCGCGATGTGGTGGAGGGGCTGCTGCGGGAGGTTCCGCACAGCGTCGCGCTCCATCACGATCTGGCGACGGCCACCGGCGGAACGGTCCGCCGCTCGCTGCGGGACGCCGGGGGCGAGCTGGCTTCCGGCGAAACGCCGCTGGTCAACGAATGCGCCTGCTGCGCGCTGCGCGAGGACCTCGTGCCCGAACTCGAACGGCTCGCGGAGGACGGGGTGACCCGCCTCGCCATCGTGGAGCTCTGGGACTCCGTCGAGCCGAAGTCCATGGCCGAGGTGATCGCCGCGCACACCACCGCCGCCGAGGTGACCAACGTGTTCGCGGCGGTCGACCCCACCCTCGTCCTGCCCTGCCTCTCCAACGGCGACGATCTCGCCGAGGCCGGGCTCGCGGCGGCGCCCGGCGACCGGCGGACCGTCGGCGACACCTGGGCCCGGCAGGTGGAGTACGCCCCCGTCCTCGCCGTGGCGCCGAGCCCGGCGGCCGACGACGAGGACCGTGCGCTGATCCGGCAGCTCCATCCGACGGCACGTCAGGCAGCGGCCGGTTCGGCGGAGTTGGCCCGTCTCGCGTTCGCCGGTTTCGATGTGGAGGCGGCCGACGCGGGGCAGCACCCGGCCTGCGCTCTGCTGCCGCAGGAGGCGGAGGAGGCCGGGGTGGGCACGCTCGTCTGGCGGCGGCACCGGCCCTTCCACCCCGAACGCCTCCTCGACGCCCTGGAGGACCTGAGCTGCGCCGCGGCCCGCAGCCGGGGCCGGTTCTGGCTCGCGGACCGGCCCGACACGCTCCTCTCCTGGGATGCCGCGGGCGGCGCGCTCTGCGTGGAGAACACCGGGCCCTGGCTCGCCTCGCTCCCGGACGCCGCCTGGTCCATGGTGCCGCCCTACCGGCGGGCCGCCGCCGCGCTGGACTGGCACCCCGAGCACGGCGACTGCTGCCAGCACCTGGTCTTCGTCTCCCCCGGCCTCGACCGCGACGGTCTGACCGGGCTGCTGGACTCCTGCCTGCTCACGGACGAGGAGTACGGCTCCGGGCGGGAGGCGTGGAAGAGCCTGCCCGCAGCGTTCGACGCGCTCCTCGACCCGGTCCACTGAGCCGGACCGTATCGCCCGCGCAGCGAAACCACCGAAGCAACCCGGGCAACCGAACACGCCGCCCCGCCGGACACCCCGACCATCCCGAACACATCGAGCACGAGGAAGACTCATGGCCCGTCAGCAGGACCCCCGCAAGCCGCTCAAGAACCGGCCGAACCCCCTGGACGCCGCCAGGATCACGTACATCGACTACAAGGACACCGATCTGCTGCGGCGGTTCATCTCCGACCGGGGAAAGATCCGCAGCCGGCGGGTCACCCGGATCAGCGCCCAGCAGCAGCGACAGATGGCCGCCGCCATCAAGAACGCCCGCGAGATGGCCCTGCTCCCGTACACGGGATCCGCGGCAGCCAAGTAGCGCGTATACCGCCCCGCCCCCGCCCCCGGGATGCGCCCTGCGGCGGGGGCGCGCTCGCGGCTCGGGATGCAGCGCGGCGGCGGTCCGAGCACCATGGACGCATGGGCAGAGACATCCCGGAGAAGGGCGCCCTCGGTCCGAGGTCCTCGGATCCGGGAACGGCCGCCCGGCAGGGCGGCCCACCGAACCAGGGCCTCGCTCTCGCGGCCATGCTGTTCGCCGTGTCGATGACGTTCATCGACCAGACCATCGTCGCGATCGCCGCCCCGGACATCATCAATGAACTCGGGCTCACCTCCTCGCAGATGCAGTGGGTCGTCAACGCCTATCTGCTGACGCTGGCCGCCTTCTTCGCCCTGGGCGGAAGGCTGTCCGACATCTTCGGGCACCGCCGCGTGATGCTGATCGGCACCCTGGTCTTCGTCATCGCCTCCGCCCTGTGCGGAGCTGTGCCCTCCGGGGACTTCGCGCAGGCCTGGCTGATCGGCTTCCGGGCCGTCCAGGGCATCGGCGCCGCACTGATGTTCCCCGCCGCACTCGCCGTGGTCATCGCCGTCTTTCCCGTGGAGCGGCGGGGCCGGGCGCTGGCGCTGTTCTTCGGGGTGTCCGGGGCGCTGACCGCGGTCGGGCCGCTGCTCGGCGGCTGGCTCACCGCGTGGACCTGGCGGGCGATCTTCTGGGTCAACGTCCCGATCGCCGTCATCGCCGTCGTACTGGCGCTGCTGGCCCATATCCCGGGCCGGGCCCGCCGCGAGCCGCTGGACCTGCCCGGTGCGGCGCTGGTCGCCGTCGGCATGGGGCTGACGGTGCTCGGTCTGCAGCAGGCGGGCACCTGGGGCTGGGACTCCGTCGCCACCTGGGCCTGCATCGCGGGCGGGCTGCTGGTCCTGGCGGTGTTCTGCCGGTTCGAGCTGCGCACCCGCTTCCCGTTGATCAAACTGCGGGTCTTCCGCGATCTGGCGTTCCGCGTCGACAACGCCGTGCTGTTCTTCGCCATGATGGCGTTCGTCCCGGTGTTCTTCTTCGCCTCCGTGTACGCGCAGGTCTCGCTGAGCGCCTCGCCGAACCAGGCCGCGCTGTACCTCCTCTACTTCTTCATCGGCTTCGGGCTCGCCTCGCAGTGGGGCGGCAGGATCCTCGACAAGCGCGGCGCACGTCCGGCGATGAAACTCGGCACGGCGCTCGGTGCGGTCGGGTTCGCGCTGTGGGCGGGGAAGTTGACGACGCTGTCCATGCACGACCAATGGCTGTACGCGGCCATGGCGGGCGCGGGCATCGGACT